>QHVC01000121.1 GCA_003222205.1 Gemmatimonadota bacterium
AGAAGCGCACGTCCCGCCCCAGCATGTCCAGAGTGAGGTCGAACCTCGCCGTGGACATTCCTGTGACCGTGCCGAGGCGCGTCGGCATCGCGGCACGCAACAGGAAGATCCGCACGTCCAGGGTGGTATTGTTTTCCACCTCAAGAGACGCCCTGGCGTCGCCTCCGCCCGCGGGCGCCGGTGTGGCGGTGTCAGGGTGCACGTTCCGCCGGGCGCACCCCAAGAGAGCGATGGCGAACATCGCGTGCCAGACCGTAACACAGCCGAGCCGCGTCCGAAGTCTCCGAAGAGCCATTGACACCACGCCGCAGGGGCGGTAGCTCAAAAAACCCGAATCGACTTCGCCTTCACCGCACAATATGCACACCAGCTCGTTGGGTGCCCAGTCCTTCCCGCGCTTCCTTCCCGTCCCGGAGGGTTCCATGTCCAGAGGTGCGTGGTTTGCTATGACGTTGCTTTCCCTCTGCGCCGCGTCGGTCGCGCGGGCTCAGAGCCGAGTCATCAGCGGCAAGGTGGTCAACGCCACCACCCGGGATGCGGTGCCCTTCGCCACCGTCTCGGTCGTCGGCGGGATCCAGGCCGCGCAGGGCAACGAGCAAGGACAGTTCCGTATCGTTGTCCCGCCGACCGTCTTGACGCTCTCGGCCCGTGCGATCGGCTATAAGCGAGGGGAAGTCCGCGTCACGCCTCAGGACTCGACCATCGAGATCGCGCTCGAGCAGGACGTGTTGCGGCTCGAAGCGGTGGTCGTGACCGGCGAAGCTACCCGACTTGAGAGCCGGAACGCGCCCACGGCGGTCCGCAACTTCACCACCGAGCAGCTGAACACCGTCCCCGCGCAGTCGGCCGAGCAGGCGCTCCAGGGCAAGGTACCCGGCGCCCTGATCAACATGAATAGCGGCGCTCCCGGCGGCGGAGGCCAGATTCAGATCCGCGGCGTGACGACCATCCTCGGCAACGGCCAGCCCCTCTTCGTTATGGATGGGGTGATCATCAGCAACGACCAGATCCAGTCGGGTACCAACAGCATCACCGGCGCTGCCTCCCGCAACGTCAGCACGGGGATCGCGAGCAATCAGGACAACGGCACCAACCGGCTCGCCGACCTCCTCATGAACGACATCGCCTCGGTCCAAGTGATGGAGGGCGCCGCCGCGTCCGCCTCCATCTACGGGTCTCGCGCGACGAACGGCGTCGTCATGTTCAACAGCCAGCACGGCCGCGTCGGCGACACCCAGTTCCGCGTGACACAGCGCCTGGGCACCTACGACGCCATCCGCCTCCCTGGCGAGCGGCGCTTCTTAACCAAGCAGGACGCCTTCGCCGCAGTGCGGGCGAACATCGGCGACTCGGCACGGTCTCAACAAATCGTCGACTCGGTCTACGCGCTCAATGCCAGTCCCTTCTACGACTACCAGAAGGAGCTCTACGGGCAGGGCAATCTCTCCTACGAGACGACGGTGAGCGCGAGCGGCGGCTCCCAGCTCGCGCGGTACTACGGGTCCGCGTTGGCTCAGAAGGACTACGGGACCATGATCAACACGAGCGCCCAGCGTCAGGGGCTTCGGCTCAACGCGGACTTCACCCCGGGGGACCGCCTCAGCATCAGCGTTGGGGCCATTCTCATCCGCTCCATCAATGACCGCGGGCTCTCGAACAACGACAACACCTTCACGAGCCCGCTCTACGCTTTCGGCTATACGCCGGCGATCCTGGATCTCGCCCGGCCGGAGGCCAACGGGAATTACCCCGAGAATCCCTTTCCGGCCGGCGGGGGCAACCAGGCCTCGAATCCCTTCCAGACAATGGCGTACATCAAGAATCGGGAAGACATCTGGCGACAGATCGGGACGGCCAACCTTCGCTGGAGTCCGTTGGCGACCGGCCAGCACCGGCTGGAGCTGAGCGTGATCGGCGGCGTCGACCACTTCAGTCAGGACAACCAGGTCTACTCGCCGAACTTCCTCCAATACGAAACCCCCGTGGCGACAGACGGCTTTTCCGGCCATGCGGTGCAGGGCGCGGCCAACAGTCGGTTCATGAACGGCTCGGTGAATGCCGTGTGGACGTTCACCCCGACCGCGGTCTCGCTCCGAGCGACGACGTCCCTCGGAATGCAGGGCGCGGAGCAGGACCTCAACATCTTTCGCATCCAGGCGCGGGGCCTGCTGCCCGGCGTCACCCTGATCAACCAGGGAACGATCCAGACTTTCCAGCAACGGAGCCTGGTGCGGGACCAGGCCATCTACGGGCAGGAGGAAGTGTTGGCCTTGGACGAGCGATTGTTCGTGTCCGCGGGAGTGCGTGCCGACCGCAGCAGCGCCAACGGCGATCGCAGCAAGTTCTTCTTCTTCCCCAAGGCCGCCGCCTCGTATCGCTTCTTGGCGCCCATCGGCTTCGTGGATGAGGTGAAGCTGCGGGCCGCCGTGGGCCAGTCGGGGAACCGGCCGAGCTATGGCAACCGGGACCGGGTGCTCCAGCAGGCCGGCCGCATCGGCGGGGGCAACGGTATCGGCGTCCCAGGAACGATCGGCAACCCGAACGTCGAGCCCGAGCGCATGACCGAGCAGGAGTACGGCATGGACGCGCGCCTGCTCGGCGAGCGGATCGCCCTGGAAGCCACCTACTTCAATCGCCGCATCACCAAGCTTCTGCTCACGGCCCCGCTCGCCCCGACGTCGGGGTTCACGAACCAGATCATCAACGGCGGCGAACTGCAGAGCAAGGGAGTGGAGCTCGGTCTCACCGCGAACCCGATCCGCAAGCCCCAGCTGGGAGACGTGTTCCGCGCGACCTTCTATACGGTGAACCAGACGGTCGTCAGTTTGCCGGTGCCGGCGTTCGTCGTAGGCAGCTCGGGCTTTGGGACCGCGTTCGGGCGGAGCCGCATCGCCCAAGGAGTCTCGGTCACCGCCATTTGGGGGAATGCGCCCATCGGACCGGGCGGCGCGGTCCGCGACACCATCATCGGCGACGCCACGCCCGACTTCGAGATGCAGTTCTCCAACGACCTCACCTGGAAGGCGTTCTCGCTCGGCATCCTGGTCGACTGGCGCAAGGGCGGCAAAGTCTCGGACTTGACGAACAACCTGTTCGACGAGGGACGCACCTCGCGGGACTATGACCAGCCCTCGCCAGACCCCACGATCGGCAAGACGCTGGGCGCCTACCGCTACAACAAATGGGCGGGCGGACGAGACGCCCGTGTGTACGTGCAGGACGGGTCGTTCGTGAAGCTGCGTGAGGTGTCGCTCTCCTACGCCTTGCCCCAGGACTGGGTCGGCCGGCTCTTCGGCGGCGGCGTGCGGAGCGCCCGCCTCAGTCTCAGCGGCCGCAACCTCGCGATCTGGTCGCATTACTGGGGCTCGGACCCCGAGGTGAACAACTTCGGAACCCAGAACGTCAGCCGATTCGTGGACCTCGCGCCCTATCCGCCCAACCGCAGCTTCTTCTTCACCATCGACGTGGGCTTCTGACATGCGCCGCCAGCGATCGTGTGACCACCTCAGGACTGCGAGGAAACCCCCGATGGCCAGGCTCTTCTCCACGGCGCTCGTCGCCGCCCTGCTCTCGATAGGGTGCCACGACTATCTCGACGTGCCACCCCTCAACGACCCCACGCCGGGTGACATCGGCAAGAACCCGATAACGGGGCTGCAGCTCGCCGCGACAGGCATCCTTTTCCAAAACCGCGCGTCGTACGCCGGCTTCATCAGCGATGTCGGTATCTTCGGGCGGGAGAGCTACAACTTCTTCCCCACCGACGGGCGCACGTACTCGCACTATGTGGAGCAGAACCCGCTCGACCCCGCTGGCTTTGCCTCGGGGGGGTGGAATCCCCGCTACGCGAACCTGCGCAACATCAAGAACTTCCTGAACGCCGTGGACGCCGCCACAGCCCTCGCGCCCGCGAGCCAGGAGGCCGCTCGCGGCTTCGCCCAGACCATGGAGGCGCTCGAGCTCAGTTACATCACCGCCCAGCGCCACGACTACGGCGCCGTCGTGCAACTCGGCGACGACCCGAACCAGCTCGCGCCATTCGTCTCACGGGACTCGGCCCAGAATTACATCATCGCGCGACTCGACGAAGCGCGCACCCATCTGCTGGCCGCCGGCACCGCAGCCTTCCCCTTCACGCTGCACGCCGGCTTCACCACGAATGGGACGTTCAACACGCCGGCTACGTTCGTCCAGTTCAACCGGGCGATCGCGGCGCGGGTCCAGGTGTGGCGCGCCGCGCTCGGCAATCCGGCCTGTGGCGCCGGGGGCGTCACCTGCTATACGGCCGCGCTGGCTGCGCTGGGGGAAGCCGGCACGGACACCACGGCAGCCCTGAACCGCGGCGTCTACCACGTCTTCTCCACGGAGTCGGGGGACGCATTGAACGGCCTCAACCAGGCCGCGGGCCCCAACTTGTTCGCGCACCCATCGATTCTGACGGATGCGCCCGCCGACACCCTGGGGCAACCGGACGCGCGCGAGCGGGCGAAGATCCGTACGCTGGCCGCGCAACGGTGTTCGGTCGGCGGGGAGAACGTATGCACGACCCTCGGCTTCCAGATCTACGGGACAACCACCTCGCCGGCTCCAATCTTCCGGAATGAAGAGCTGATCCTCCTGGAGGCGGAAGCGCGCTACTTCACGGGCGACGCCGCCGGAGCGCTAGCGGACATCAACTTCATCCGGCACCGATCGGGCGGCCTCGCGAACCGCGGGCCGTTCGCCACCGCCGCCGACTTCATCACGGAACTCCTGCTCCAGCGACGGTACTCGCTGCTGTGGGAGGGGCATCGTTGGGTGGACGTCAGGCGCTTCGGGCTTATTCCCACGCTGCCCCTCGACGTGGTGGGGCAGTTCCGTCAAGTGCAGCAACCTGTGCCGCAGGCCGAGTGCTTGCAACGCGTCGGCGCCACCGGGGCCCTCGCTTGCCCACCGTCGGTGCCGACGCCCTACTAGTGCCGTTCCACCTCTAGGCCATCGGCCTATCGAGATCGACACGAACGGCGCCCGGGATGCTCCCCGGGCGCCGTTCGCCTAACCGTCCGACAGTCCCCCTCGCTCCGCTCGGGGCAGGCTCGTCTAACGGTTACTCCGCCTGCACTTCCTCCACGAACGGGCTCGGCGCCGCGCCGGGCACCGCCTCGACCGGCGGCGGCGGCGGCTCGAACCCCGGCGGCGGCTCGACCTCGACCTCCTGGTAGCGGTAGATCCCGGTCCCGGCGGGGATCAAGTGGCCGATGATGATGTTCTCCTTGAGCCCCAGGAGGTCGTCCCGGGCGCCGCGGATCGCGGCGTCCGTCAGGACGCGCGTCGTCTCCTGGAACGACGCGGCCGAAATGAACGACTGGGTCGTGAGGCTCGCCTTGGTGATCCCCAGGAGCAGGTGCTCCGAGGTCGCCGGCTTGCCCCCCTTCTTGATCGCCCGCTCGTTCACGTCGCGGAACACGTTCTTGTCGACGTTCTCGCCCTCGAGGAAGTCGGTGTCGCCCGGATCCACGACTTTCACCTTCTGCAACATCTGGCGCACGATCACGCCGATGTGCTTGTCGTTGATTTTGACGCCCTGCAGGCGGTACACCTCCTGGATCTCGTTCACCAGGTACTCCTGCACCGCCCGCGGCCCCTTGATCCGCAGGATGTCGTGCGGGTTGACGGGGCCCTCGGTGAGCCGGTCGCCGGCGCGCACCCGGTCGCCTTCGTGCACGCGCAAGTGCTTGGAGGCCTGCACCTCGTACAACTGGTCCTCGCCCTCTTCGGGGTGGATCCAGATCTCGCGCTTGCCGCGTTTGATGTCCCCGAAGCGGACGGTGCCGTCCATCTCCGAGATCGTGGCCGGGTCCTTGGGCCGGCGGGCCTCGAACAGCTCGGCCACCCGCGGCAGGCCGCCCGTGATGTCGCGCGTCTTGTACGCCTCGCGCGACACCTTGGCGAGGACGTGGCCCGCGTACACTTCCTGCCCGTCCTCCACCATCAACTGCGCGCCCTCGGGGATGACGAAGTCGCGCACCCGCTTCTCCTTCTCGCCCTTCTTCTGGATGACCTCGATGTGCGGGTGCAGCTTCTTCTCCCGGTCTTCGATGATCACCCGCTGGCGCCGCCCGGTGAGCTCGTCCAGCTCTTCGCGGACCGTCTCATCCTCGACGATGTCCACGAAGCGCACCACGCCCGGCACATCGGTCAAGATCGGGTTGGTGTACGGATCCCACGTGAACAGCACGCCGTCGCGGCCCACCTTCTGGCCGTCCTCGACCATCAGCGTGGCGCCGAGCGGGACGTGGAAGCGCGAGTGCACGGCCAGCTTCGCGAGGGCGGTGGGACCGCCGTGGGCCGCGGCCTTGAGCATCAGCTCGCCCTCGTAGCTCGTGACGATGCGCTGGCCTTCGGGCGGCTGCACGAAGGTCAGCCGGTCGCCGAACTCGATCACGCCCTCGACCTTGGTCTTGCGCACGGTCTGCTCGGCGATGCGCGCCGCGGTGCCACCGATGTGGAACGTCCGCAGCGTCAGCTGCGTGCCCGGCTCGCCGATGGACTGCGCCGCCAGGATCCCGACCGCCTCGCCCAGATCCACCATGTCCATGGTGGCCAGGTTGCGGCCGTAGCACATGCGGCAGATGCCCCGCTTCGCCTCGCACGTGAGCACCGAGCGGATCGACACGGCCTCGATGCCCGCATCCTCGATGGCCTGGGCGGTGTCCTCGCTGATCAGCTGCCCGGCCTCGATCAGCACCTTGGGCTTGCCGAACTCGTCGAGCTCGTGCGGATCGGTGACCTCTTCGCACGCGACGCACCCCACGAGGCGTTCGCGCAGCGGCTCGATGATGTCCTCGCCCTCCTTGAGCGCCGACATTTCGAGGCCGCGCACCGTGCCGCAATCCTCCTCGGTCACCGTGACGTCCTGCGCCACGTCCACGAGGCGGCGCGTCAAGTAGCCCGCGTCAGCCGTCTTCAGCGCCGTGTCGGCCAGGCCCTTGCGCGCGCCGTGCGTCGAGATGAAGTACTCGAGCACCGAGAGGCCTTCCCGGAAGTTCGACTTGATCGGGCTCTCGATGATCTCGCCGATGCCGCCGGTGAGCTTCTTCTGCGGCTTCGCCATCAGGCCGCGCATCCCCGCCAGCTGGCGGATTTGGTCGCGCGAGCCGCGGCTCCCGGAGTCGAACATCATGAACACCGGGTTGAACCCACCCTTGGACCGCCGCATCGTGCCGACCATCGCCTCGGCGATGTCGTTGTTGGCATGCGTCCAGGCATCGATCACCTTGTTGTAACGCTCCCCGAAGGTGATCTGCCCGGTGGCGTACGCGCGCTGGAAGCGCTCGACGCGCGCCTCCGCGTCGGCGAGCAGCGGCGCTTTCTCGGCCGGGATCACGAGATCCTCGATGCCGATCGACACGCCGCCCATCGTCGCGTAGCGGAACCCGAACTCCTTCAGATAGTCCAGGAACTCCACCGTGCTGGCGAGGCCGGCGCGGCGGTAGCTCTCGAACACGAGATCCGAGAGATCCCGCTTGCGCATCACGCGGTTCTGGAAGCCCAGGTCGCGGCGCAGCCCGTCGGGGAGGATCGAGTTGAAGATGACCCGCCCCGCCGTGGTCCCGATCCACTGGCCCGTCCCCCCGGCGTTGCCCGCCGGCGGCGCGTCCCAGAAGTGCAGCGGCGAGTGGTAATCGAGCCGCTTGGTGGCGAGCCCCATCTCCAGCTCCGCGAACGAGCCGACCCGCGGGCAGCGGGCATCCGCGATCCGTGCCTCGAACTCCGTCGGCTCCTTGGTGAGGAAGTAGCATCCCAGCACCATGTCCTGGCTGGGCTCGGCGACCGGCCGCCCGTCCGAGGGCTTGAGGATGTTGTTCGACGAGATCATCAGGAGCCGCGACTCGAGCTGGCTCTCGAAGGAGAGCGGCACGTGCACGGCCATCTGGTCGCCGTCGAAGTCCGCGTTGAACGCCGCGCACACGAGCGGGTGGATGCGGATCGCCTTTCCCTCCACCAGCACCGGCTCGAACGCCTGGATGCCGAGGCGGTGCAGCGTGGGAGCGCGGTTCAGGAGCACCGGGTGGTCCTGAATGATCTCTTCCAGGATCTCGTAGACCTCGGGGCTCTCCTTCTCCACGATCTTCTTGGCGCGCTTGACGGTCTCCGCCAGGCCCTTCTCCACCAGCTTGTGGATGATGAACGGCTTGAACAGTTCCACCGCCATGGCCTTGGGGAGGCCGCACTGGTGCAGCCGCAGCTCCGGACCCACCACGATGACCGAGCGGCCCGAGTAGTCGACGCGCTTGCCGAGCAGGTTCTGGCGGAAGCGGCCCTGCTTGCCCTTGAGCATGTCGCTCAGGGACTTGAGCGGCCGCTTGCCGCGCCCGCGGATCGCCTTGGAGCGGCGGCCGTTGTCGAACAGCGCGTCCACCGCCTCCTGGAGCATGCGCTTCTCGTTGCGCAGGATCACTTCCGGTGCCCGGTGCAGGATCAGCTTCTGCAGCCGGTTGTTGCGGTTGATCACGCGCCGGTACAGGTCGTTCAGGTCCGACGTCGCGAACCGCCCGCCGTCGAGCGGCACCAGCGGCCGCAGGTCGGGCGGGATCACCGGGACCACGTCGAGGATCATCCACCGGGGGTCGTTACGCTGCTCCCCGGCGCTCCCCGAGTTGCGGAACGCGTCCACGATCTTGAGTCGCTTGAGCATCTGCTTCTTGCGGTGCTGGCTCGTCTCGGTCGCGACCGTCTCGCGCAGCTGGTCGGCGAGCTTATCGACCGCGAGCTTCTCGAGCAGTGAGCGCACCGCCGGCGAGCCGATGTCGGCCCGGAACGCCGCGTCCCCATCGGTGCGCGCCTTGGCGCGCAGCTCGAGGTAGCGGTCCTCGTCGAGCAGCTCCTTCTCCTGTACCTCCTGCTTGCCGGGCTCGATCACCACGTAGTTCGTGTAGTAGATCACCCGCTCCAGGTCCCGCAGCGTCATGTCGAGCAGGTTGCCCATCGGCGACGGCAGCGTCTTGAAGAACCAGATGTGCGCCACCGGCACGGCGAGCTCGATGTGGCCCATGCGCTCGCGCCGCACCTTGGACAGCGTGACCTCGACGCCGCAGCGATCGCAGATGACGCCGCGGTAGCGGATGCGCTTGTACTTCCCGCAGTGGCACTCCCAGTCCTTGACGGGGCCGAAAATGCGCTCGCAGAACAGCCCGTCGCGCTCCGGCTTGAAGGACCGGTAGTTGATCGTCTCGGGCTTGGTGACCTCGCCCCACGACCACCAGGCGCGCTGCCCCTGCAGCTCCAGGCGCTCGCGCTCCTTCTGGTCCTTCGGCCCGCGGATCTCCTCGGGCGAGGCGA
>QHVC01000206.1 GCA_003222205.1 Gemmatimonadota bacterium
AGCAGCACGTCCGCGGCGCGGTAGGCGCGGCGCAACACCGCCTCATCCGCCGAGCGCAGGCTGCGCACCGCCCCGCGCAGCCGCAGCCGGTCGATGAGCTGCTCCTGCTCGCCACTGAACTTCCCGCCGACCTGGAGCAGGTACGTGTCGGCGTCGTTGCGCAGCCGCGCGACGATGTCGATCACCAGCGGCACGTTCTTGCGATCCACCGTGCTGCCGACGTGCAGCACGACGAACGCGTCCTGGGGGATATGCCAATCGGCGCGGCCGCGCTCGCGCGCGCCGGGGCTCTCGGTGAAAAACGCGCGGTCCACGCCGAAGGGCACGACGCGGATCTTGCGGTCGTCGCCCAGCCACGTCGCCAGCTCGCGCTTCAGCCACTCCGTGCCGACGATGTAGCGATCGGCCTGCCGTAGCGCCTTGAGGGTGCCCTTCAGGAACCGGTTGCGGATGCCCTCGCGCCAGCCACCGGTCGGCGAGCGCAGCACGATCACCGGCATCAGGTCGTGCACGGTCACGACGCCGGGCCGCCGGCGCGTGCGGGCGAGCATGTGCGCGTAGGCGTGATCGAGGATGTGAACGACGTCGGCGCGCTTGGCTTCGCGCTTGAGCCGCTGCGGATAGAAGAAGTACCGCGCCACGTAGCGCTGCGGTCCCTGCAGCGGACCCGGGAGCACGACGCGCGCGGGGTCCACAGGCTGCGTCCACCAGCGGACGAATCCCCCCGAGCTGCGCCCGTCCCGCGTCTCGCGCGTCAACTCCCCGATGTGCGCCGCCAGCCGCACTTCGAGCGTGGGCTCGCCGCTTTCCAGCCAGTCGTGCAGGCGATGCCCGTACTTGTCCATCACGGGAGAGTGATCGAGCGGGAGATCGGGGACGAGGAGGATTCTCGGCATGGTTATCGGTTGTCGGTTATCGGTTGTCGGTCGGCATTACCGAGAACCGACGACCGTGAACCGAGAACGGCAGTCCAGAATTCCATCGTTCTTTCCGCGACAGCATCATCGCTGAACAGTTTCAGCGCCCGCGCCCGCGCCGCCTTGGCATATGGGACTCGCACTTCCGGGTCGCTGAGGCCGCGCAGCGCATCGGCGAGCGGCTTGGGTTCGCCCGGCGGGACGATCACGCCGGCGTCTCCGATCAGCTCCGGCAGCACTCCGGTCGCCGCGCCGACCACCGCCACCTCGTGGGCCATCGCTTCCGCCAGCACGTTGCCGTGCGGCTCGTTCCAGCCTTCGGCGCCGCGCGACGGCATGACCAGGACGTCGACGTCCGTCCACACCCGCGGCAGCGACGCCGGCGGCAGCGCGCCCAGCCAGCGGACGCGCGCGGCGAGCCGGTGCAGCGTCGCCAGCTTCTCGAGGCGCTCGCGGTCGGGGCCGTCGCCCACGACCGTCAGGTGCCACGGCGTGTCGCGGTTCAGCGCCAGCGCCTGCAACAAAGTATCCACTCCCTTTTCCGGCACCAAGCGGCCCACGTAGCCGATCGCCAGCCCCTCGTGCGGCTGGTGCTCCGGCGTAGTGGGTACCGGGACGCCGAGCTGTGGGACGACGGCGACAGGGAGGTTCGGCGCCTCGCGCTGCACCAGCTCGGCCGCGGCGACGCTGCCGGCGAGCACCCCGCGCAGACGCTTCAACAGACGCCGCCGCCGCCAGCGCGTGAACAGCGGCAGCCGGCGGCTCAGGTTGTCGGCGCTGAACAGCACCGCGGGGATGCCGAGGCGGCCGGCCACGGTCACCGCCTGGCGCGCGGCGACGGAGGTGGGCTCCTCCTCGACCTGGATCAGGTCGGGCCGCTTGTCGCGGACCAGCGCGCCGAGCGCGCGGCGCCCGAACTGCGCCAGCGCGGGGTCGCCGGAGCGGCTGACGGGGACGGGGAACACCTCGACGCCGCCCTGGCGCTCCCAGGCGGTCTCGACCGCGCGGCCGAGGGCGCGCTCGCGCCAGCGCTGCGGCACGGCGACGGTGACCTCGAGACCGCGCGCGGCGAGCGCCCGCAGCTTCCCGCGTGTCGCGGGGTCGATGTAGACGTGGGAGAGAAAGAGGACGCGGTGCATGGGCGGTACAGGACTCGAACCTGTGACCTCCGGTATGTGAGACCGGCGCTCTAACCAGCTGAGCTAACCACCCGAACGCTCAAACCTAGGCGCCTAGGCCTCTCCGCGTCTAGGCGTCCAGTAGTAATGGGCCCTCCAGGATTTGAACCTGGGACCTACGGATTATGAGTCCGATGCTCTAACCGCTGAGCTAAGGGCCCGCGGGAGGCAAAATAACGCGGAACTCGGAACGCGGAACATACGCGAGAAGCTCGGCCCTACCGTTCCGCGTTCCAACTTCCGCGTTCCGCGTTCATAACAACCCCCCTCGCCTGAGTCTCCCCAGCTGATCATACTCCGCCTCGTGCACCGCCAGCACCTCGGGCGGTGAGACCGTCGCGACGCCCGCCTTGGCGACCTCGATGCCGGCGGCGTAGTTGGCCAGCAGCGCCCCCTCGCGCACCGCGGCGCCCGCCGCCAGCGCCGTGCCCACCCAGGCCGTGACGGTGTCGCCCGCGCCCGAGACGTCGAACACCTCGCGCGCCATCGTGGGGATGCGGGTGATCTGCCCGTCCTGAGTGACCAGCACCATCCCCTCGGCCCCCAGGGTGAGCAATAGGTTGTGCACGCCGAGCTTTTCCAGGGAGGTGGGGAGGGCGTCGGGGTGGGCGAGGTCCAGCGCCGCGCCCATCGCCTGTTCCAGCTCTCTGCGGTTCGGCTTGAACACCGCCGCGCCGCGGTAGGCGAAGAAGTTCTTGAACTTGGGGTCCACCACGATGGGGACGCCGCGCTTCTTCCCCAGCGCCATCGCGCGCTCGATCACCGCGGGGGTCAGCAGGCCCTTGTTGTAGTCCTCGATCACCAGGGCGTCGGCGTCGGCCATGGCCGCGTCCAGCGCGACGAGCACCTGGTCGAGCGCACGGTCCGGGATCGCGTCCTCGACCTCCTCGTCGATACGCACCACCTGTTGGCCCCGGGCGACGACCCGCGTCTTCGAGGTCGTGGGCCGGGCCGCCGCGACGACGAGGTGCTTATCGGTGAGACGGTGCAGCATCAGCTCGCCGCGCACCGAGTCGCCGCGGGCGTCGTCGCCGATCACCGCCACGAGCCGGCATTCCGCGCCGATCGCGGCGACGTTCGCGGCCACGTTCGCCGCGCCCCCCAGCGCGTAGCGTCGCCCCCGCACGGTGACCACCGGCACGGGGGCCTCCGGGGAGATGCGCTCGGCGTCCCCAGCGAGGTAGATGTCGAGCATCGCGTCGCCGACCACGACGATGCGGCGGCGGGCCATCTCGCCGAGCAACGTCGCCAAGCGATCTCGGGTGAAGCGCAGGGGCTCGGTCATCAACCGGAGACTCGGGATGCGGGATGCGGGATGCGGGATGCGGGGGCGGCGGGTGGGCGGACGCATCCCCCATCCCCCATCCCGCATCCCGAGTTTTGAGTCATGGCAATACGCTCTCTCTCCTTAACCGGTACGTGACCGCGATCCGCCCCACAAACCGCGACTCACTCGCTCCCGTCACATGCCCCGCATTGCGCACGAAGTGCACGCCGGCCTCGGCGCTCACGGAGTACCGCGACCGCGCCAGCTCGGCGGCGGCGGCGAGCCGCAACGTGCGCTGCACGACGCCGGCCAGGAACGTCGGCGTCGTATCATACGCCGTGACCGGCGGGTAGGGGAGCCGGAAATCGCCCGCGCCCTGCCGCAGCAGCGTCGCCTCGGGGGAAAGCAGCACGCCCGGCGCCGCGTACCAGCTGCCACGCACGATGAGTTGGTCATAGTCCGAGAAGTTCCGGCCCAGCCCCACGCCGCTGCGCATCACCGCTTCGGGCGGGCTGGGCGTGCGGTAGGTGAGGTTCACGACCCGCGTGTAGAACGCGCTCCAGCCGGCGCGGCCCACGCCGCCCTGGGCGCCGAGGGTGAACCCGTACGACGGCGGCTCACTGTCGGCTGCCGTCTTCTTGTCGATTTGGATGTCGTCGAGCAGAAACGAACCGAACGCCGTGACGCCCGCAACGCGCGTCTGGAGATCGAACCCCAGCAGGCTGTTGGTCCGCGAATTCTGGTCGTACTGCTGCAAAAGCCCCAAGGTGAAGATGTTCGCGTACCAGGGCTCGAGCTGGCGCGCCGGCCCCGCCAGCACGTTCCCCTCCCACAGCACTAGCGTGGTGCGCCCCGGCGGGCGGATGACCAACCGGTGCGCGACGAAGTAGCGGTGGTTCGGCGTGCCGCTGGTGTCGTTGAGGTCGTCGAGCTGGGTCAGCAATCCTTCTATATGGAAGCTCGGCGTGCCGATCGTGACCGCGAAGTGATCGTAGCCGTACGGCGCCGGCGACACCAGCAGGCCCTGCGCGGCCGGCGGACCCCAGTTGCGATCCACAGACCCGAAAAACACCTCGCCGTAACGCCACACGGCCCGTACATACGCCTCGGCGTTCCGCCCCGCGATGATGCGGTCCTTCTTTCCTTCGTAGTCAGGGTCGTACTTGAGCCGGGTGTCGAAGTACGGATGCGTGACGATGGTGATGGGGCCGTACAGCAGCGTGAGGTCTAGGCCGCCGGACACGAAGCCTCGGGACTTGCCGGGGCGCCGCACCGGCACGCCGCGGTCCAGCTCCAGCGGGTCGCGCTCCGGATAGGTGGCGGCGGCGAGGCCGACGTGCCCGTTGAGGCGGCCGAAAGCCCCGCGCTCCCGGACGTCGAGATCGGCGAGCGCCACGCGCACGGCGCGCCGCTCCCCGCGCGACAATGCCGTCGTGTCCACGGCTTGGAGCGCGCGCACCAGCGCGGCGCGGTCGAACGGCCGCGTCATGGGCGACGGGTCAGCCAGGACGCCGCGGGCGATGAGGTGCTCGGTG
>QHVC01000122.1 GCA_003222205.1 Gemmatimonadota bacterium
TGACGCTCACCGCAGGAAGGGGCGGCGCGTCGAGAATGGCGACCACGTCGGGGGGCGGCGTCTTGTAGGGGGCCTGGGCGCGGAGCAGCGGTCCGCCGGCGACGATGAGAAGCGAGAGGATGTATCGACGCATGGTGAACTCCTCGCGAGGTTCTCGGTTCTTGGTTGTCGGTCGTCGGTCACCGAGAACCGATCACCGAAAACCGACAACCCGTAGCTATTCCAATGGCACCACGAACCGCACCGTCACGCTCTCCGCCGTTTGCGGCGCCACGGTGCAATAGCAGTCCCGCCCGAGAATGCGCTTCACGCCGAGCACTTCCGCTTCGGCGATGCCCGCGACGTCGCGGTAGGTGATCTCGAGGGTGCGCCCGTCGATCACCCGGTAGCTCAGCGGCCGGCCGAGCAGGCGATGATGCGGGTCGATCTTCGCGAGCCCCTCGGCCAGGCGCTGCTGGATCGCGGAGATCCGTTCGCTCGCTACCACCGCGCGGTCGCTCATGGAGCGCGAGGCGCCAGAACGGCGGCGGCGTTGCGCCGCATCCCGGCCCGCCCGGGGCGCGCGAACGGTGTGTCGCCGTAGCGCGCGGCGAACGCGGCGTCGTCCACCGCCAGGAGCTCCGCCGGGTCAGCCGCGGCGGCGGTGACGGACGGCCGCGAGGCGAGCTCGGGGTCTTCCGTGGGGACCGCGAACTTCTCGTTCCAGGGACATACGTCCTGGCAGACGTCGCAGCCGAACAGCCAGTCGCCCACCTGGACCTGCTCGGTGGCGGTGAACGCGCCGCGTCGCTCGATCGTGAGATACGAGATGCAGCGGCGCGCGTCCAGCTCGCCCGGGGCGACGAAGGCCTGGGTGGGGCAGGCGTCGAGGCAGCGGCGGCAGGTGCCGCAGCGGTCGCCACCGAAGGGGAGATCCGGCGCCAGGGCGGCGTCGGTCAGCACAACGCCGATGAAGGTGAACGACCCGCGCCCAGGATCGATGAGCATCATGTTCTTGCCGATCCAGCCGAGTCCCGCCCGCTGGGCGAGCTCGCGCTCGGGGACGGGTCCCGCGTCCACGTAGCCCCTCGTAGCCGCGCCGGGGGCGAGGTCGCGGATCGTCGCCGCCAGCCGCTCCAAGCGACGGCCGAGGACGGCGTGGTAGTCGGAGGACCACGCGTACTGGGCGATCCGGGCCCTCGAGCCCCGGGGCCTCACCCCCTGACGCCCTCTCTGCTTCGCGGCGAGGGGGGACGACGAGGTGGGACCGTGGAAGTAGTTGGTGAGTGTGACCACAGCGACCGTCGCCCCGGGCATGATGCGCGCCGGGTCCTTGCGCTTGGCGGCTTGGCGGTGGAGGTACGACATGGTGCCGGCGTAGCCTGCGGCGAGCCAGCGGTCGAGCTCGGCGGCGTGCGCGCTCTTTTCGAGGGTGGCGATCCCGACCGCGTCGAATCCCATTTCGAGGGCTCGACGTTTGAGCTCGACGCTTCTGCTCGATGCATTCATAATCCCATCGTCTCGCGCCGCCAGCGTGCGAAATTGACCACATCCTCGACCGGCGGGATGGCGTCCTCATCGCCGTAGGCGGTAAACATGCGCCAGCGCAGGTATTCGCGAGGCGGAAGCGGCAGGAACGGCGGGAAGCGCCACCAGTCGCGCGCGCGGAAGCTCCAGGCGAGGCGCAGCAGATCGAGGGCGAGCCGCGGGCGCAGCGCGGCGCGGAGCGCCAGGCGCGCATAGAAGGCCAGCCAACTCGCGGGCGTCGTCATTCCATCTGTATATTGACCGCTTATGACCCTGGCAAGCGACCTGGCGCGGGGTCGCGCCGCTGCCGCCTCCCCGCACGCCCTGGCCCGCTACCGGAGCGAGTTCCCGATCTTCCGGGACCGGATCTACCTCAACACCTGCTCCCTGGGCGCGCTGGGCGAGCGGACCCGCCGGAAGGTAGCCGAATTCCTGGACGTGTGGCAAAGCCGCGGGGCCTCCGCCTGGTACGACGTGTGGTGGGCGGGCCTCGGCGACCTGCGCGCGCGCTACGCGCGCCTGATCGGCGCCGCGCCCGCGGAGATCGCCCTCGCCCCCAGCATTTCGGTCGCGGTATCGGCGGTCGCGGAATCGCTCGACTACGGCCGGCGGCCCAAAGTCGTAGTGACCTCCCTCGACTTCCCCACGGTGGCCTACCAGTGGCTCGCCAAGCGGGCGCGCGGCGTGGAGCTGGTCGTGGTGGAGAGCCCGGATCAGGTGAGCGTGCCCGTCGAGGCGATCGCCCGAGCGGTGGACGACCGCACGGCGCTGGTGGCGACCTCCCACGTCTATTTCACGAGCGGCGCGATCCAGGACCTCCGCGGGGTCGCAGACGCGGCCCACGCGCGAGGCGCCTTGTGTCTGATCGACGCGTACCAGTCCGTCGGGCAGGTGCCGGTGGACGTCCGGGCGGCGGGCGTGGACGTGCTCACGGCGGGGGGGCTGAAGTGGCTCCTGGGCGGGCCCGGCATCGTGTTCGCCTATATAAAGGAAGAGCTGGCGCGCCGCCTCGAGCCCACGATCGCTGGCTGGTTCGGCCACCGCGACCAGTTCGCGTTCGACCCGCGGCGGCTCACGTTTCACGACGACGCCCGGCGCTTCGAGCTGGGCACGCCGGCACTGGCGGCGGTCCACGCTCAGCTGGGTGGCCTCGAGTATGTCGAGGAGATCGGCGTGCCGGCGATCCGCGCGGTCACCGCCGCGTTGACGGAGGACCTGATCGCGCGAGCGCAGGCCCTGAGCTTCCGCCCCAAGATGGCAGCGGACCCCGCGGCGCGCTCGGCGATCGTCATGCTGCCCGCCGCGGACCCCGCGGCGGCGGTCGGCCATCTCGCCGACGGGGGAATCATCGCGGACGCCCGCCCCGGGCACGTCCGCTTCTCGCCTTTCTTCTATAACGTGCAGGAAGACCATGTCACAGCGCTCGAGCGGCTCGCCACATACCGCGGTCACTGAAGACGAACGACTGCTGCAGATCCCGTCGGATGAACGGCGGACGTCGTTCACGCATACCGATCCGTGGCGGGTGTTGCGGATCATGGGAGAGTTCGTCGAGGGCTTCGATACGCTCTCCGACGTCCGCAACGCGGTGACCGTCTTCGGGTCGGCGCGGACCAAGCCAGGGGACCCCTACTATGAGAAGGCGGTCGAGACCGGGCGTCTGCTCGCGCAGGAGGGCTTTGCGATCATCACCGGCGGCGGCCCCGGCATCATGGAAGCGGCGAACCGCGGGGCTCAGGAGGGGAACGGGCTCTCGATCGGCTGTAACATCGAGCTGCCGTTCGAGCAGGGCACGAACCCCTACGTGGAGCGCGCCATCAACTTCCGCTACTTCTTCGTGCGCAAGACGATGTTCGTGAAATACTCGACCGCGTTCGTCGTCTTTCCGGGGGGCTTCGGCACCATGGACGAGCTGTTCGAGGCGCTGACGCTAATCCAGACGGGCAAGGTGAAGAACTTCCCCGTCGTGCTGTTCGGCGGGTCCTACTGGCAAGGGCTGGCGGAGTGGCTGCGGGAGCGGGTGGCGGGCGAGGGGAAGATCGACACCAAGGACCTGGAGCTCCTGCACGTGACCGACGACCCCCGCGAGGCGCTGCAGCGCATCATGCAGGCCCGCGAGCGGCGCACCCACAGCAAGCGCGCGATCAGGGCCTGACCACGATGAGTAAACGCACCGACTACCTCGGCGGGGCGCGGATCAACCCCAAGCCGATTACCGGCAAAGAGACCCTGCCTGAGCTCGTCGACAACGCCTTCCTCGCGTACAACGCCGGCCGGTTGAGCGAGGCGTGCCGCCTGTTCACCGATCGGATGCTGGAGGACGACGTCACGGTGGGGATGAGCCTCACCGGCGCGATGACGCCCGCGGGCCTTGGCATGTCCACGATCATCCCGCTCATGGAGGCGGGGTTCCTCGACTGGATCGTGTCCACCGGCGCCAATCTCTATCACGACGCGCACTTCGGGCTCGGCCTCTCGATGCATCGGGGGACGCCGTTCATCGACGACGTGGAGCTGCGCGAGGAGGGCGTCGTCCGCATCTACGACATCTTCTTCGACTACGACGTGTTGCTGTCGACCGACCGTTACATCCGCGAAGTGTCCGCGCGAGCGGAGTTCCAGCGGCCGATGAGCACGGCGGAATACCACTACCTGCTGGGCGGCTACGTGAAGGAGCGCGAAAAGGCGCTGGGGCTGAAGCGGCGCTCGCTGCTGGCCGCCGCCCACGATCTCGCGGTGCCGATCTACACCTCCTCGCCGGGCGACTCGTCGATCGGGATGAACGTCGCCGAGCAGGCGCTGGCGGGCAGCCAGTTGCGCTTCGACGTCTCGGCGGACGTGAACGAGACGTCAGCACTGGTGTTCGACGCCAAGGTGCGGGGCGGCAAGAGCGGCGTGCTGCTGATCGGCGGCGGGAGCCCCAAGAACTTCGTCCTCCAGACGGAGCCGCAGATCCAGGAAGTCCTGGGGATCAGCGAGAAGGGGCACGACTACTACCTCCAAATGACGGACGCCCGCCCCGACACCGGCGGGCTGTCGGGCGCGACGCCGGCGGAGGCGGTGAGCTGGGGGAAGGTGGACCCCGACAAGCTCCCCGATACCGTCGTCTGCTATCTCGACAACACGGTGGGCTTTCCGATTCTGGCGAGCTACGCGCTCGCGCGCCGCAAGCCGCGCCGGCTGAAGCGGCTCTATGACCGGCGCGCCGAGCTGATGCGTCAGCTCACCGAAGCCTACCTCGAGGCCAAGGCGGACCGGGACGCGCGCGCGGAGGCCGCCACTGGCGAGCGCGCAACCTCCTGAGGCCGAGCGACCGGCCTCCGGCTCCGGGGCGTACGCGGCGTACGCCCTGGCGCTGCTCACGCTGATCAACTTCCTCAACTACACCGACCGCAACGTCGTCTTCGCGGTGTTCGAGCCGCTGAAGCGGGACTTGGCGCTCTCGGACCAGCAGCTGGGCTGGCTCGCCTCCGCGTACATCATCGTGCTCGCCGTCGCCGCCCTGCCGCTCGGCGCGCTCGCCGACCTCAAGTCACGTCGCGGCGTGATCGCGTGGGGGGTGGGCCTGTGGAGCGCGTTCACGGCCCTCGGCGGTCTCGTGCAGCGCTTCTGGCAGCTGTTCGTGTGCCGGGCGCTGGTCGGCATCGGGGAGGCGGGCTACGGGCCGGCGTCGCAGGCGCTCATCGCCGAGTACTTCCGCGGCCAGCGGCGGGCGTTCGCGATCGGCGTGTATTCGGTGGGCATGGCCTTCGGGGGCGTCGCGGGGATCTGGCTGGGGGGCGAGCTCGAGCAGGCGTACGGCTGGCGCGCGGCGTTTCTGGCGATGGGGATTCCCGGGTTCGTGCTCGCGGTGCTCGCCGCCCAGCTGCGCGAGCCGCTGCAGCGTCGCGCGGCGTCGCTCCTGACCACGCTGCGGCGCTCCGTCGCGCGCGGCGTGCGCCGTGCCGCCTTTTATCTGAGACCGCTGGTGATCCTGGGGCTCGTGGGAACGGCCCTCGGGAGCGTGCTCGCGCTGTTCGAGGGCGTGCCCTCCGAGGTGGACGCGGCGGTGTTCGGCGTCTTCGCGACCGTCGGCTTCGCCTGGACCGTCTGGCGCCTCGTCCCGGCCGCGGTGCGACGGACCACCGAGGCGGGCGAGGTCGCGACGACCGCATTCGAGGACTTCCTCGAGGCGGCCTCGGTCGTGCTGCGGACGCCGACGCTCATCTGGGTGTTCGTGGGGGGTGCGCTCGTCACGTTCGCGGTCAACGGATTGATCGCCTGGGCGTCCAGCTTCATGCAGCGGGTGCACGGGATGACGGTCACCGACGTGGGCCGCAACTTCGGCCTGTGGGCGCTCGCCGGATCCTCGCTGGGGGCGCTGTTCGGCGGCCGCATGGGCGACGCCTTGATGCGGCGGTGGGTCGGCGGCCGCGTGCTGGCGTCCGGGGTGGGGTTTGTGCTCGGGGGTCCGGTGTGCGCGGCGCTGTTGCTGGTGGACCGCCCCGGCCTGTTCGTGCCGCTGTTGTTCGCAACGTTCTTCCTCTACACGTGGTACAACGGTCCGCTGGCGTCGGTCGTGCTCGATGTGGTGCCTGCGGCGGTGCGGGCCTCCGTGCTCGGCGCCTTCGTCCTGTTCTCCCACCTGGCCGGCGATGCGCTCGCCCCGCCCCTGATCGGCACCATTTCCGACCGCGTCGGGATCCGCACCGCGATGCTGGTCCTCCCGGCGGCGGGGGTGTTGGGAGGGCTGGTGACACTGGGGGCGCTGCGTACGGTGGGACGGGACATGGCGAGGGTGCGCGCGTGAACGGTCGGTCAGTCGGACCGTCCGACTGTCGGACTGTAGTGGCGCCTACCGGTCCGGCCGTCCGACTGTCCGACCGTCCGACGGGGGTGGGGGAGTGAAAATCGCGGTCGTGTTCGATACGATCCACCCCGAGTGGACGGATGCCGACTACAAACGGGAGATGGCAGGTGGGGTGGCTGAAGAGGCCGAGTATGACGTCGGCAGCGCGCTGCTCAAGAACGGGCACGAGGTGCTGATGGTGGGGGTCCGCGACGACCTCCGGCCTCTCGTCGATCAGCTGGCGGCGTTCCAGCCCGAGCTCGTCTTCAACGGCTGCGAGAGTTTTCGCGGGAACGCACAGCATGAATACGCGGTGGCCGCGGTGCTGGAGATGCACGGGTGGCGGCACACCGGGAGCCCGCCCACGGGGCTGCTCGTCGCGCGCAACAAGTCGATGAGCAAGAAGATTCTGGCCTTCCACGGCATTCGCGTGCCGGATTTCACGGTACTCCATGCGGGCGCGGAGTTCGTGCGACCGTCGGCGCTGCGGTTCCCCCTGATCGTGAAGCCCCTGCTCGAGGACGCGTCGGTAGGGATCTCGCAGGCCTCGGTGGTGGAGGACGACGCCGGGCTCGCGGAGCGGGCGCGCTTCATCCACGAGCAGTTTCACCAGCCGGCGATCGCCGAGGAGCTGGTCGAGGGGCGCGAGCTGTACGTCGGGCTCGTGGGGAACGCGGAGCTGGAGATGCTGCCGATCGTGGAGCTGGACTTCGGCAAGCTGCCCAAGGCCGAACGGCGCATCGCGACCTACAAAATGAAATGGGACGAAGAGTACCGGGAGCGGCACCGGATCCGCAGCGATTTCGCGCGGCGTCTTCCGGACGACGTACAGGGGAAGATCCGCCAGGTGTGCGAGACGGCGTTTCACGCCTTGTCGCTCCAGGACTACGCGCGGCTCGACCTGCGCCTGGCCCACGACGACGAGGTGTACGTGCTCGAGGTCAACCCCAACCCGTTTCTGGCGTACGAGCACGAGTTGGCCGACGCGGCGGAAAAGGCGGGGATGAAATACCCGGCGTTCATCGAGCGCATCGTGAAGGAAGCGCTGGCCCGTTATGCCAGGCCAGACTGAGGGCTGATGCCGCGCCGCGAGACCCCGCGACCCGAGCTGCGCTGCCCGACCTGCCAGGCCGAGGTGGAGCGGTTCTGGCCGTATTGCGCGAACTGCGGGCGGCGGTTCCAATGGCGCGATGCGCAGCGCGAGACCGGCACCGAGTGCCGCTACTGTCGCTGGATGGTGTCGGACAGTCACTCCTTCTGTCCCTGGTGCGGGCGTGAGATCCGCGACGCCGACTCGAGCCCCGAGCCGCTCAAGGCGCCCAAAGGGTTCCTGTTCCACAAGCGGTGCAAGCGCTGCCGCGGCGGGCTCATGTACCCGATGCAGTGGTGTCCGTGGTGCGGGCGTTCGCAGGCGTTCACCTGGGGCTACTACCAGTTCCAGAATATCTGCCCGCACTGCGACCGCGGTGTGGACGACTGGATGGATACCTGCCCGTGGTGCGGCAAGGACGCGACCGGGCGGGACCTGTTGCCGCGCGCGTTGCGCCGCGTGCACCGGCTCCTCGTCGTGTCGCGGCTCAAGGCGTGGCACTACCGGGTGCTGCTGCGACCGGGCGTTTCCGGCGTCTCCCCCGACGGGCCCAAGGTGATCGAGATCGACCGCCGCTACGTGCGGGGGAAGCGGCGCAGCGACGAGGTCTCGTGGAGCATGCTCACCGGGCTGATTCTCCACGAGCTCGGTCACTCTTTCCTTTATCATCATTGGAGCTGGACGCGCAGCGGCCGGTTCCGCCGGGCGTTCGGCGAAGTGCGCAAGGCGTACCGGGTGGCGGATGAGCACTGGGTGGACTTCGAGCGGCGGCGCGTGGCGACGACGCTGGTGGACTATGTGAGTGCCTACGCCAGCACCCACCCGCAGGAGGACTTCGCCGAAACGTTCCGGTTTTACGTCACGCGGCGGGGGCGGCTGCGCGAGCTGTTCGGGGAGTTCGGGCGCAAGCGCAAAGGAGTGGTCGTCTTCGAGAAGTTCCTGGTGCTGCACGACTTCGTGCGCAGTCTCCGGGGATGGCGCTGAGACTGACGGACGGTCGGACAGTCGGACGGTCGGACGGTTGGGCGCGGCCTGGGTGGCTGGAGTCAGTCAACGCCCAACTGTCAGACAGTCCGACTGTCCGACTATCCGACGGTTTTCAACCTGCGAAGCAGTACGCGCACCCCTTCTCCTGGGCGCGGCTCACCGCCAGCACGCCGCTGGGCACCACCACGATGCCCGGGAACAGATTCGCGATCCAGTCCTGCTTTATCTGAGCGGCGTCCAGGTTCATGTTCTGCGCGACCGCGCCGCTGTACACCGTGAGCGCGACATTGCACACGCCGATCAACACGCCCTTGACGAGGAGTTGCTCGACGCCCGTCCCGGGCAGCAGGATCGGCTTCGCGAAGGTGTTGCGCGTCGCGGGCGCGGTGCCGTCGTTCAGTTTAAACACCTCCCCGAGCTTGTACTTCGCCCACATCGCGTCCTGCATCGCGATCGGGATCGCCCCATGACGCAGTACGATCACCGCGGAGTTCTGCGCGTCCGTGGTGGCATAGTTCTCGTTGTTGGTATTCAACCAGACGCGGGGCCACACGACCGGCATGCCGCTGTTCGGCTCGGGGGCGTCGAACACCATCTTGTGTCTTCCGGTGATCTTGTTGAGCCACGCCTC
This sequence comes from Gemmatimonadota bacterium, assembly GCA_003222205.1. Classification (GTDB taxonomy): domain Bacteria; phylum Gemmatimonadota; class Gemmatimonadetes; order Gemmatimonadales; family GWC2-71-9; genus QHVC01. The sequence goes on from QHVC01000122.1 coordinate 9,043, forward strand.
GAAATCGGGATTGGCGCCCGTGGTGCGCGGCGCTTCGGACTGCGCCTCGAGGCGCAGCGGGGTGAGGCCGGTGACGCCGAGGGCCATCGCGGCGGCGAGCCGGCCGATGAATCCCCGGCGGGGAGTGGT
>QHVC01000123.1 GCA_003222205.1 Gemmatimonadota bacterium
TCCCATCAACAGCAGCCGCGCCGTGGGACCGAGGCCGTCGATCTGGAACACGGCGAGGATGTACAGCGGCAGCCACGAGAAGAAGACGAACAGCCCCGCGGCGCCCGCCGCCGTCACCCCTTGGGCGAGCCCGGCCGACGCCGCCGTCACGGCGCGCTCGGTGCTGCGCCTAGCCACCAGGGCGCTCCCCAGCCCGATTCCCAACAGGAACACCACGAGGACCAGGGTGAATGCGTAGGTGGATCCGCCCACGACCATTACCAGCACGCGGGTCCAGGCGATCTCGTCGAGCAGGGAGGCGAAGGCGGTGCAGCCGAGGAGAACCAGGGCGACGGTGTGCAGTGCGTCCCGGGTTCCGTGTTCCCCGGGCTTACGCCCGGGGTCAGGCAGGGTGGGGAGCACTTGGAGGGGCCGGGCCAGGGCGATCGCAGCGGCGCCCAGTCCGACGTTTACGGCGGCCGTGACCCACAAGGACACGCGGATCCCGACGTGCTCGATGAGGACGAACCCGGCCAGGGCCGCGCCGACCACGGCGCCGAGGGTGTTCAGCGCATAGAGCCGCCCCAGCCAGCGCTTGAGCGCCGCACGATCGGTTCCGGTCAGGGCGCGGGTCAGAACCGGGAGGGTGCCGCCCATGAGGGTGGTCGGCACGAGGAGCACGAGCGCGGCGAGCCCGAAGCGCAGCGCGAGGCTGCCAAGGGAGCCGGCACCCAGCGCTGCGGCGGCGCCGACGTAGGCGTGGCGCGCGAGCCCGAGGACCGCGGGCGAGACGATCCCGAACACGCCGATGGCGATCTCCAGCCGGCCGTAGAGCGCGGCGGGGCGCGGGTGGCGGTCGGCGCGGCGGCCAAGCAGCCAGGCGCCGAGGCCCAGGCCGCCCATGTAGGCGGCCACGACCGTCGTGACCGATTGGATCGTGGAGCCGAACGATTGGTAGAGCAGGCGCACCCAGAGGAGCTCGTACACGAGCCCGGTGGCCCCGGAAAGAAAGAAGAGGGCGCTGTAGCCGAGCGCCCTAGAACGCATGCAGCTCGCGCATCGCCTGCGCGAGATTCTCCACCTGGGGCAGGATGAAGTCCTCGAGGTCCGGTGCGTACGCGACGAAGGTGTCCGTGGCGGCAACGCGCTTGACCGGCGCGTCGAGCCAGGGGAACCCCTGGTCCGCGATGCGCGCGGCGATCTCCAGCCGGCCGTAGAGCGCGGCGGGGCGCGGGTGGCGGTCGGCGCGGCGGCCGAGCAGCCAGGCGCCGAGTCCCAGGCCGCCCATGTAGGCGGCCACGACCGTCGTGACCGATTGGATCGTGGAGCCGAACGATTGGTAGAGCAGGCGCACCCAGAGGAGCTCGTAAACGAGCCCGGTGGCCCCGGAAAGAAAAAAGAGGGCGCTGTAGCCGAGCGCCCTAGAACGCATGCAGCTCGCGCATCGCCTGCGCGAGATTCTCCACCTGGGGCAGGATGAAGTCCTCGAGGTCCGGTGCGTACGCGACGAAGGTGTCCGTGGCGGCAACGCGCTTGACCGGCGCGTCGAGCCAGGAGAACGCCTGGTCCGCGATGCGCGCGGCGATCTCCGCGCCGTACCCCCAGGACAGCGAATCCTCGTACGCGACGAGCACCTTGTTCGTCTTGCGGATCGAGCGCTCCACGGCGTCCCAGTCGAAGGGCGAGAGCGTGCGGAGGTCGAGCACCTCCACGCTCACGCCGTCCTGCTCCTCGAGCTGCTTGGCGGCGACGAGGGTGCGCTGCACGACGGCGCCGTACGTCACCACCGTCAGGTGCGTCCCCTCTCGCACGACCTTCGCCTTCCCGAACGGGATCATGAAGTTGGGGCCGGGATACGGAGCCTTGTTGTAGGTCTGGCGGTAGAGGTGCTTGTGCTCGAGGAAGAGGACGGGGTCGTCGCAGCGGATGGCGGTGCGCAGCAGGCCGTTGGCGTCGAGCGCCGTGGCCGGGCACACGACCCGCAGCCCCGGCACGGCGGTAAAGACCACGGCTCCCGTCTGCGAGTGGTAGACCGAGCCGCCCTTGAGGTAGCCGCCGTACGTGACGCGCACGACCGCGGGACACGCGAACTGGTTGTTGGAGCGCCAGCGCAGCGTGGCCAGCTCGTTGCGGATCTGGTGATACGCGGGCCAGATGTAGTCGAAGAACTGGATCTCGACCACGGGCTTCAGGCCCCGCGTGGCGAGGCCGATCGCCCGGCCCACGATGTTGGCTTCCGCGAGGGGCGAGTTGTAGACGCGCTCGCTCCCGAACTGGCGCTGCAAGCCCCAGGTGACCTTGAAGACCCCGCCCTTGCCCTTGACCTCCTTGAGGAACTCCTCGCGGCTGCAGTCCGCCACGTCCTCCCCGAAAGCGAGGATGCGCGGATCGCGGGCCATCTCGTCCTTGAGGCAGGCGTTGAGCAGGTCCACCATCGTGGTAGGATCGCCGGAGAACTGAGGATCGTCCTCGGTGTCGAACTGCTCCGAGGTGGGGTCGACGTCGGGCGAATAGACGTAGAGCAGCGCGGTCTCGGGGCTCGGCTGGGGCGACGCGAGGGCGACGTCCGCGGCGACTTGCACCTCCTCGTCCACCTGCGTGCGAATCACCTCGAGCTCGGCCTCGGTGGCGACGCCCTCGCGCACGAGGCGCTTGGGGAAGGTGACCACGCAGTCGCGTTTGGCCTCTTCCTCGCGCTCCCGCGGCGGCTTGTAGAGGATCTCGTCGTCCGAGAGCGAATGGGAGTAGGGTCGTGTGACGCGGGCGTGCACGAGGGCGGGCCCCTGGCGTTTGCGACAATGCTCGGCGGCCCGGACCATCGCCTCGTACGATGCGACGGGATCGGTGCCGTCCACTTCTTCGACAGCCAAGTCGGGGAAGCCGCGGATCAGTTTGGAGATCGACCCGCCGGCGGTCTGGACCTCGACGGGAACGGAAATGGCGTACCCGTTGTCCTCGATGAGGAACAGCACGGGCAGCTTCAGGTTGCTGGCGCTGTTCAGCGCCTCGAAGAACTCGCCCTCACTCGTCGTGCCGTCGCCGGCGGAGACGTAGACCACTTCGTCGCCGTGGATCGGCTTATCGGCCACGTCGAGCGCCGAGAACCGCAACCATGCCTCGGCGCAGCCAACGCCCTGGAGAAACTGCGTCCCGGTGGGGCTCGACTGGCTCACGATGTTCAGCGCCTTGTGGCCCCAGTGGGACGGCATCTGGCGGCCGCCGGAGTTGGGGTCGTCGGCGGCGCCGACGGCCGAGAGCAGCATCTCCGTCGGGGTCATCCCGATGGTGAGGCACAGCGCCCGGTCGCGGTAATAGGGATAGAACCAGTCGTAGGCGGGGCGCAGCGCCTTGCCCGCCGCCACCAGGATGGCCTCGTGGCCGGCGCCGGAGATCTGGAAGAAGATCTTGTTCTGCCGCTTGAGCTGGATCTCTTTGTCATCCAGCCGGCGGGAGAGGTACATCAGCCGGTAGATGTCGAGCAGGTCCGCCTTGGCGAGTGGGGAGGGCGGGCGGGCGGTCCGGGGGTGGCTCGGCGCGCGGGTCCTGGTGGCCATGACGCGAAAGATAGCGGGCGCGAAGCGCGGCTCGCTACCGGGCCGGCGCGGCAAGCAGGGCCGCGAGCCGCGGGAAGTAGCCGAGCGCCGACCGGACGTCGGCACTGGCCCGCACGAGAAACTCGTCGCGCGCTTCCGGCCCCCAACGCACTTCGGCCGCCCGCAACGCCAGGATGCGCGCGAGGCGCGCTTCCAGCGCGGTGTCCACGGGAGCCGCGACATGGAGCCGAGCCCGCACGCGCGCGAGGAACGGGGCCACGAGCATTCCCCGCCACTGCTCCGGCGACGTCATCCACGCGTCGCGGCCGGCCGGCGTAAGGCCCAAGGTCAACGCGACGCTGTCGGCGATGGCGAAATCGAAGCCGCTGTCGGAGGCAACGCTCCACCAGACGGGGAGCGGCGCCGGCGGGGCGAGCGCCACGTCGGGCGTAACTCCGCCGCCGCCGCGGACCGGCCGCCCGCTGTCGGTGCGGAACAGCCGCAGCGTGTCCTCGGCCGCGCCCCCTTTCCCCGCGAGGGTGGTGTACTGCTCGACGGCGAGGCCGCGGTAGCGACGCTGGATGAAGCGGCCGCTGGGCGAGAGCACGTATCCGATCGTGAGGTGCAGGTCGTCGCCGTTGGGGAGCACGAGGAAGTCGGCCTGCATCAACGCCTTGCCGAAGCTACGGCGGCCCAGGATCAACGCGCGGTCGTGGTCCTGGAGCGAGGCCGAAAGCGCTTCAGCGGCGCTGGCGCTGTACTCGTCAATGAGCACGACCATCGGGAGGTCGCGGAAGTCGCCGTTGCGCTTGGTCGTGTACGTCGTGTCCACGTCCTTCTTGCGGCCGCGGGTGCGGAAGACCACGGTGCCTTTGGGGAGGAATTCGGAGGCGAGCTCGACCGCCGCGATGACGTAGCCCCCGGGGTTGGCGCGCAAGTCCAGGATCAGGCGCCGCATGCCCTTGCCTTTGAGGTCCTTGAGGCCCCGGTGGACCTCCTCGGCCGCGGTGGGCCCGAACTCGTCGAGCCGCACGTACCCGGTGGCCGAATCCGCCATGCGCACGATGGACACGGATAGGGGATGCAGGTAATCCCGTTTCACGGTGACCGTGAACGTATCGGGCTCGAGCCGCGGGCCGCGCTCGAACTGCAGGCGCACTTTGGAGCCCTTCTCCCCCGCCATGCGCAACGCGATCTTTTCGACGTCGAGGCCCGCAATGGCGGTGTCGTTGACGGTCGTGAGGCGGTCGCCAGGGAGGACGCCGGCGCGGGCAGCGGGGCTGCGGGGGGAGACGCTGAGCACGGTGATGGCGCTGTCCACGTTCTCAAACGACAGGCCGGTGACGGCGAGGTCGCCCCGCTCCAACGCATTGCGCCGCTCCCAGTCGTCGCGGGAGAAGAACAGACTGTGCGGATCCAGCGCGTGCAGGACGCCATCGATCGCGGCCCGCACCATCTGCGCGTAGGTGACCGAATCCACGTAGTTGAGGCGGACGTGGTTCAGGACGCCGGAGAAGGTCTGCAGCTCCTCGTAGGCGGAGCGCTGCTGCGCCACCGCGTCGGACAGTCCGACCGTCGGACTGCCGGACAGCAACGCACCTAGCACGAGGAGCATCGGTCCGACTGTCCGACGGTCCGAGAGGCCGACCCTAGTGCAGGGTCTCGAGCCTCTGTTTGGCATCGGCGATCTGAGTGGCATAGCGACTCGGTGCGATGGAGAGGAACCGGGTGTAGGCTGCCCGGGCGTCGGCCGGCTTGCTCAGCTGCTCCTCGACCCGGCCGAGATAGTAGGCGACGCGGGCATCATGGGGATTGGCGTCCATGGCCTGATGGAACGCCTGCTCCGCCTCGAGTGTGTGCCGGGTGTTGGCCAGTGTGCGGCCCAGATCCACGAGGAGGCTGGGATCGTCGGGGTTGACGTTCACCGCCGCGCGCCGCTCCGCAATCGCCTGGTCCCAAAGGTTACCGGCCTCGTAGACGGTCGCGAGCCGAGCGTGCGCCATGTACAAGCCGGCGTCGTTCTCGAGCGCCTCCCGATAGAGTTGGATCGCTTCGTCGATTTGGCCCGCGTGCTGCTTCAGGACGGCGATGATGTACCGGTACTCGTTGGTCTCGAGGGGAATGTAGAAGACGAGCGAGTCTGGATGTTGGTTGGCGATGGCTCGCTGGAGCAGCCGGTTGAAATGACCGATCGCCTCCGGGTAGCGTCCGATGTGCGCCGCGGACAGGCCCCAATAGTAGAAGACGAAATCCGGCAATCCCTCACGCAAGCTGGTCGGCCGGGTGTCGTCGTAGAGGCGCGCAAAGTGGTTGTAGGCGGCCTCGTAGTTGCCGCTCTCGACGTCGTCGAAGCCCTGGAAGAGGCGATCGTAGATGTAGGACAGCAATTCGTCCTGCTCCCAGTAAATGGACTTGCCGGGGCGCGCTGCGGACTCGATCCGCAGGTCGACCAGCGGATCGACGATGAACGCCCGGCGGTACATTCGATTCGCTTCGTCGAGCCGGGGCTTCCACTCCGGGGGAACCCGCCGGTCGGAGATCTCATCCCACAAGCGCGGCCGGCGGGCGAACACCAGACGCCCCAGGGCCAAATAGCCCATGGCGAACTGGGGCTCGATGCGGATCGCCCGACGCAGGGCCGAGTCCGCGTCGTCCCACCGCTTGTCGTTCCAATAGCCCAGGGCGACGTTGTACTGGGCCGCGGCGTCGTTCGAGTCCTGCCGGGCGCGGGTTTCCAGCTCGGACAACTTCGCCGGCAGTCGGATACGCTGCGCGGCGAGGGGCGCGGCGGTGGCGAGGACCGCGAGCACCAGTCCGGCAGATCTGCGAAGCATGATGCACCCTCCTTCGGTCGAGCGGCTACGGCAATGCCGCGAGGCGCTGACGCGCGTCGGCAATCATCTCGGTGTAACGACTGGGCGCGAGCGACAGAAACGTGGTGAACGCCTCGCGGGCTACCGCCGGTCGCCCCAGGCCGGCGTTCACAACGCCCAAGACATACGCGGCCCGAACCTCGCGCGTGTTTGCGGCCTCCGCCCTCCGCAACGTGCTGTCGGCCTCGGCGAGAAGGCCTGCGTTCGCGAGTGTCACCCCGAGATCGAACACGAGGCTCGCGTCCTCGGGGTTCGCGTCCTCTGCGCGGCGACGCTCACTGATAGCCTCCGCCCAACGGCGCTCCGCCTCGTATATGGCGGCCAAACGAGCGTGGGCCATATAGTAGCTGAGGTCCCTCTCCAGCAGCTGGAGGTATAGCCGTTCAGCCTCCGGGCCATTCCCCGCGGCGCGATACACTTCGGCGAGGACGTACCGGTTCTCGTTGACTAGCCCACCCGAAACCTCCTGGAGCGCCTGCAGCGCTCCGTGCGCTGTGTCGGTGATCTGTGCCAGACGCAGGGCCACGTCCAGCAGGAGCTGCCCATCGCGAATGGCGTCGTCGAAGCGCGCAATCCGGAGCGCCGTGAGCATGTGGTATCGCAATGCGATCGGCGGGATTTTCTCGGGATGACCCGGTTCTTCGGTCCGCTGAATCACGGTGCCGAATTCCTCCAGCGCCTGGGGAAGCTTGCCCTCGTGGAAATGGCGCAGCGCCTGCTGGAGTGTCCCCCGCCAGTACCCGGGCAGCTCATTGATGCCGGGGTGATGGATTTCGATGAACGGGTTGAGCTGGAACACGCGGCCCAGGAAGATTCCGGCCGAGTCCGTCTTGGAGCTGGGTAGTACCCGGAGGTGGCCCGGCCGCGTAGGATCGGAGACGATGATCAGGGAGCTGTGGTAGTAACCGGAGAGGGCGACGTATCCGAGCGCGTGTTGCGGGTCCACGCGGACGGTCTCGAGAAACATCCGCTTGGCGTCGGCATCACGCCCGACACGGGCATAGGCGACGCCGAGGGCGTACAATGCCTCCGCATCGTTAGAATCGCGCCGGGCAGCCTGTTCGACCACGGCGAGCGGCTGGTCAGGACCCTGCATCGCGCGAGCGGGAGCGGCCAGGGCGACCAAGGTGCTGAGCCACAACACGACGACCGGCTTCATGGCATCAAGTTCAGTCAACTTGTCGCCCGGCGCAGTCGCGGTCAATATTCACCCATGGATGCCGCCGCGAAGAAGACCGTCCTGCGCCAGTTCCCCTACGGACTCTACGTCGTCACCGTCGCGCACGGCGGCGAAGAGCACGGCATGACCGCGAACTGGGTCACCCAGGCCGCCTTCGAGCCGCCGATGGTCGCCGTGGCGGTCGAGAACACGTCCCGAACGATCGGCATGATCCGCGACGCCCACCACTTCGCGGTCAACCTGCTCCAGCAGAGCCAGCGGGAGCTGGCGGGCAAACTCGGCCGATCCTCCGCGCAGGCCCCGCAGAAGCTCAAAGGAATAAGGACGAAGCCGGCGCCGGGCGCGGGAACGCCGGTCCTCACCGACGGGCTGGGCTGGGTGGAATGCCGGCTCGTGACCACGCTGCCGGCCGGCGACCACACCCTGGTGCTGGGAGAAGTGATCGAGGCGGGGGTGGAGCACGAGGGCACCCCACTCACGCTTCAGGAAGCGGGCTTCAAGTACTCGGGATAATCACGGCCTCGAGTACACGACTTTCCCGCCCGCGATCGTCACCGTCACCTTCGCCGTATTCAGCGACTCCGGCGGCATCGAGAACAGGTTCCGGTCCACGACGACGACGTCGGCGAAGTAGCCGGGCGCGAGCACCCCCTTTTGGCGCTCGGCGAACACCGCGTACGCATTTCCCGCCGTGTAGGCCTGCAGCGCCTCCCCAACGGAGATCTTCTGCTCGGGTACCCAGCCGTTGGGGTTCTTGCCATCGAGAGTGCGACGGGTAACGGCGGCGTAGATGCCGAGGATGGGATCGAGCGGGGCGACGGTCCAATCGGATCCAAAGGCGAGGTGTGCGTGCGTGTCGAGCAGCGTGCGGAATGCGTACGTGGACTTGATGCGCACTGGGCCGATGCGGCCTTCGACCCAGCGGCCGTCGTCGATGGCGTGGTAGGGCTGCATCGAGGCGACGACGCCGATCTGCCCGAAGCGCACGACATCCTGCGGGCGCAGGTGCTGGCTGTGCTCGTCGCGGAAGCGCCGGTCGCGGGGGCCGTGCGCCTTGGCGACGCTGTCGTAGATGTCGAGGAGGATGGCGTTGGCGCGGTCCCCGATGGCATGCACGGCGATCTGCAGCCCCGCCGAATCGGCGTTGCCGATCCACGTGCGCATGTCCCGCTCGGGGTGCTGTAGCAGGCCGAAATAGCCCGCCGAATCCGCATACGGCTCGAAGAAATACGCGGTGCGGGAGCCCGCCGAGCCATCCATGAAGCCCTTGAGGCCGCCGATGCGCACCCAGTCGTCCCCCGCGCCACGCGCGCGCACGGTCTCGGCCACGGCGCGCCAGCTCTCGATCGGCAGGTACAACGCCGCCCGCATGGTGAGGCGGCCGGCGCGCTCGAGGCGCCGGAAACTCGCCAGAGCGCCCCAGGAGGCGGACATGTACGCCGTGGAGGTGACCCCAAGGGATGCCGCGTGACGGAGCCCACGGGCGAGCGCCGAATCGGTCTGCTCCTCGGTCGGGTCCGGAATGGCCCGCTCGATCAAGCCTTCCGCCTGGTCCTTGAAGATGCCGGTGGGCGAGCCGTCGCGGTCGTGCAGGACCTCGCCCCCCGGGGGCGTGGGGGTGTCGCGCGTGATCCCCGCGGCCTTCAGCGCCGCGGCGTTGGCGAGGCCTTCGTGCCCGTCGAGGCGGTTGATCCAGACGGGATTATTCGGCGTGACGGAGTCGATCCAGTCGTGCCGGGGGAGCGGCGCGCCCCGCCACAGTGTGTGGTCCCAGTCGCCGCCCTGGATCCATTCGCCGGTACGGAGCCTGGCGGCGTACTCCTTGATGCGGCGCACAAACTCCTGCGGCGTGGCGGCGTCCCGGAGGTCGATCGAAGCCAGTTGGAACCCGCCGCTGATGAAATGGGTGTGACCGTCGGCGAAGCCCGGCGCAACGAGGCCGCCGCGGGCGTCGATGACCCTGGTGCCACGGCCGACGTAGCGCGCCAGGGTCGCACTGTCGCCTACGGCGAGAATCGTCCCGCCGCGGATCGCCACCGCGCCGGGCTGGGGGTTGCCGGTCGACAATCCCGTCCAGACCATCCCGTGGGTGATGAGCAGATCGGCCTTGGGGCTGCAGGCGGCACTGAGGCAGACGGCGAGCAAGGCCGCGAAAGACGCACCACGGGTCATAGGGTTCCCCTTAGCGCTTGATGATCTTGCTGACGGTTTGCAGGGCCGTGATCGGATCCGGCCCGGACCGCGCGGCCTCGGCGGGCTTCGCGGAGACGGCATCGCGAATATCGAGGAGCACCTCGAGGAGAAGCTGTTCGCGCTGGAAAGCGGCATCCAGATCCGCCATGCGGTGCTCATCCTTAGTGGCGCGAGCACGGTCGTAGGCTTCCCGGTAAATGGATTCCAGGTTCGCGAGAATGCGGTCGCGACTGCGAGGCATGGCCTGAATCTAGCTCAGACCAGAGGCCGCAGCACCAGCCCGCTCGGCACCTTCGGGATGAAATACGTCGACTTCTGCGGCATCGCCTCGCCCGCGTCCGCGACTGCGAAGACCTGTTCCACCTTCGGCGCATTCAGCAACACGGCGCACGTCGCGGCGCCCTTGCGCACCGCCAGGAGCGCCTCGCGCGCGTCGGGAGTGTAGGTGAGCGTCGGCGTCGACGTGTCGAGGAGCAGGATTTCCTTCACGACGAGCTCCTCGAAGACGGCGACGTCGAGCGCGCGTACCGCCGGGCTTGGCGGGAGGCCCGGGACCGCGTCGAGCGGCGCATTCGCTTTCAGGACGAGCGTCAGGTGCTGGCCGTTGGGAAGCGCCATGAGGCAGGCCGTCCCGCGGGCGCCGATCGCGGCGAGCCCCGCGACGGGGTCCACGCGGGGGGGGAGACTGCCCACCTCGAAGAAACGGGCCCAGCGATCGAGGAGCGTGAGCGGATCCCGCCCCGGACCGAAGATCATGCGGTGCGTCGGCAGGATCGTGAGTCCCTGATCCCGGGCGGATACGAGGAGGGCGAGCACGCGGTCGCCGGCGGGGTTCTCCTGCGCGTAGGCGACGGCGGTCTCATAACGGTGATGGCCGTCGGCGATGTACAGCGGGGAACGGGACGCGAGATGGGCGATCCGGGATGCGACCTCTCCCCCGACCACCCATACTCGCACGCGCACGCCGTCAAGCTCGGCGCGCGCGGTGGGCGCCGTCTTCGCGATGCCCACGAGCTCCGCCGCCAGCGCGCCGTCGGCATCCGGCGCGATCAGGAAGATCGACTCGAGATTGGTCCGCGTGGCCCGCAACAGGGCCAGCCGGTCGGCCTTGGGACCCGCGTGCGTCTTCTCGTGGGGTTTGACGCGTCCCGCCTCGTACGGCTCGGCGGCGACCGCGGCGAATACGCCGAGACGCGTCCGCGCAGGGCCATCCGGCGGCTGGTATTCCTGGGCCAGCACGCAGACCGAGGGCTCGGCGTCGGTCACGAGCACGCCTCGCGCACGCCACGCTGCGAGCAGCGCCGCCGCCCGCGCGTAGCGATCCTCGTGGGCCATCGCTTCCGGCAGCATGACGTGGACGATATTGTGGGAGTCCCACGCGGCGTAGCGCCCGCGCTGCTCGGGGCTGATGACGTCGTAGGGCGGCGCGATCAGCGCGCTGAGCCGGTCGGTCGCGCGGTAGCGCTCCCCGCGGAAGGGCACGACGAGGTCAGAGGATCCCATGAGCTTTCGCGACGCCCAGCAGGCGGTCGATCGCTGGATCGGCCAATATAAGGAAGGCTACTTCCCCCCGCTTACCAGCCTCGCACGCCTCACCGAAGAGGTCGGCGAGCTGGCCCGGGAGATCAATCACCGCTTCGGCGAGAAGCCGAAGAAGGCCGGCGAGGCCGAGGGATCCCTCGCCCTGGAGCTGGCGGACATCGTGTTCGTGGTGATCTGCCTCGCCAACTCGCAGGGGATCGACCTGGACGAGGCGTTCGCGGCGATGATGCAGAAGGTGCGGACGCGGGACGACCGGCGCTGGACCAAGAAGTGATGGCGCGGCCTAGTGCTCCCGCGACCTCCCGCTCTCCCACACCGGCACGCTAACCTCTTCGTAGATCCGCTCGTAGCTCACCAGACGGTCCGCGTCGAACCGCCCCGCCTGCCCGGCCGCGCGCACCGCGCACCCCGGCTCCGCCAGGTGCCGGCAGTTGTCGAAGCGGCACTGATCGAGGTACGGCCGGAATTCCGGGAAGCAGAAGCCGAGGGCGTCGGGGTCGAGGTTCCACGTCCCCACCTCGCGCAGGCCCGGGGTGTCCACCATGTAGCCTCCCAACGCCAACGGCACGAGCTCGGCGGCGGTGGTCGTGTGCTTGCCGGTCCGCCACTTCTCGCTGATCGCCCCCACGCGGAGCTTCAGTCCCGGCTCGATGGCGTTCAGGAGGCTCGATTTACCCACTCCGGAGGCGCCGGTGAGCACCGATTCGCGGCCGCGCAGCAGGTCGCGCAGCGCCGGCAGGCCCTCCCCCGTTTTCGCCGAGGTGAGGAGCACCTGGTAACCCGCGGGCGCGTAGCGCTGCGCCAGCGCCGCGCCGGCCGCGCGGTCCAGCTCGATTTTGTTGACCACCACCACCGGCGGCAGCTCATTCGCCTCGGCGATCACAAGCAGCCGGTCGAGCTGACGCGGCACCGCTTCAGGGTCACGGACCGCGGCGACGACCACCACCTGGTCGACGTTCGCCGCGATCGGCTGGGCGCGGCGAGCGCCCGACCCGCCGACCCCGGCGCGACGCACCAACGCCGAGCGGCGCTCGTGCATCCCGGTGATCGTCGCCGGGCCCTCCCCGTCGGGCGCGAGGGTGAGGTCCACCACGTCGCCGACCACCACGCGGTCTTCATTCGCGTGCTTGAGCTTGCCGCTCAGCGCGGCCGGGAGCTCGCGCCCGTCGACGTGCACGCGGAACGTGCCGCCCGTGCGC
>QHVC01000209.1 GCA_003222205.1 Gemmatimonadota bacterium
TTCCCGTCGCGTCCGTCGCGCGCGCGCTCGAGCGACGCTACGGACTCCTGGCGGCCCCCACCGCAACCGGGCGCGCGGAGCGCGCCGCCGAGCTGCGGCAGGCCCTGGAGCGCGGCGAGGCGTCCCCGGCGCCTACGAAGCGGCAGGTGGCCCTGCTGGCGCTGGCGCACGGGCGCGTTGCCCTGTGCCGGGCCGGCACGATCCTCCAGCTCCCGACCGAGGACGGCGGCGGCGAGGAAGCTTGCCGGCGGGCGCTGCGCCGCTGCTTCGGTCACGCGGAGGGCGAGATCCGCCTCCTCGGGGTCGTGCCGGCAACCGACGCCCGGCCCGCCATCGAAGTCTGGCTCGCTCGCCGGCTGCGCCGCGATCTGACCGCAGCCCCGCCGGGGGAGCTGCAATGGTTCGCCCCACACGACGTCGTCGCGCGTGTCGGCTCCCCCGTGCTGCGCGAGCCGACAACCCTCGCGGCGCTCGCCGTGGCCGCCCGCTCCGAGCTCGTCCCGGAGTGGTCAGCGGCGCCGCTCCAGCACTGGGGGCGGGGCGACTCCGCGAGCGGCGGTGACGACGGCAGCCGCGTCACGCTCAGCGAGCTCCGCGTGCCCGCGCTCCCCGCGCGAGCGCTCGAGGCGGACCGGCCCGCCCCCGAGCAGCTCATCAACGCGCACTTGAGCTCGCTCGAATTCAACGCGCGCGTGCTGGCGCTCGCGGAAGACCCGGGGACGCCGCTCCTGGCTCGGCTCCGCTTTCTCTCGATCGTGAGCACGAACCTCGATCAGTTCTTCATGGTCGAAGTCGGGGCCCTGAAGCACCGGGTCGCCGCCGGGATCGGCGAGCGCTCTCCGGACGGCCTCACCCCACCCGAGGAGCTGGACGCCATCGCGATCCGTCTCCACGCCCTCGTGGCGCGGCAGTACCGCTGCTTCCACGATCTGGCGCGCGGCGAGCTGTCGGCGCACGGGATCCGGGTCCGTGATTGGGACGAGCTGGGGCCGGACGAGCGCGGCGCGCTCGACCGGCGTTTCGCCGAGGAGATCGCGCCCCTGCTCACGCCCAAGGCGTTGACGCGCGCCCCGGGGCACCCGTTCCCGCACTGCGGCGACCGGCGCCTGAGCCTGGCCGTGGTCCTGCGGGACGAGCCGGGCGGGCCGCAGCACTTCGCCGTCGTCGAGCTCCCGGCGTCGGTGCCCCGGCTGCAGTGCTCCCCGGGCGCGATCGTGCCGCTGGAGGCGCTGGTCCGCGCGGGGCTCGCCGCCCTGTTCCCCGGCCGGGAGGTGGTGGCCGCCCACGCCTTCCGGGTCACGCGCGCCGGGGACATCCAGCTCGACGAGCTGGCGACGGCGAGCTTCTTCCAGGCGGTAACCGAGCAGGTGCAGCGGCGACCGTGGGGCCCCGTCGTGCGTCTCGAGGTCGAACAGACGATGCCGCCCGCGCTGCGCGAGCTGCTGCAACGTGAGCTGCGGTTCGAAGAAAGCGGGATGCAGAGCGCGCTCGGACCGTCGGACGTGTACGAGGCCCCGGGGCTCCTGGATCTGAGCGCATTGAGCGAACTCGCCACGCGGGCGGGGGGGACCGGGGGGACCGGGGGGGCCGCGCGCCCCGGGCTTGACTACGCCGAGCTCACCGCCAGCGACCCGTTCGCCGGCGCGCGCTCCGTGTTCGGCGTGCTCGACCACGGGGACGTCCTCGTGCACCATCCGTACGACTCGTTCGAGGCGAGCTTCGAGCGCTTCATCGCCGAAGCGGCGGAGGACCCCGACGTCGCGGCGATCAAGCTCACGCTGTACCGCCCGGGCGGACCGTCGCGCATCGGCGAACTGCTGCGGCGGGCGGCGGCTGCCGGAAAGGACGTCTCGGTGTTCGTCGAGCTCAAGGCGCGCTTCGACGAGCAGCTCAACATCGGCTGGGCGCAGAGCCTCGAGGCCGCCGGGATCCACGTGGTCACCGGCCTCGCCACCCTGAAGACACACGCCAAGATCGCGCTGGTGATCCGCCGCGCGGGCGGGGGGGGGCGCACGCGCCGCTATGCGCACATCGGGAGCGGCAACTACAACCCCGAAACGGCCCGCGCCTACAGCGACCTGGGCCTGTTCACGGCCGACGCCGCGATCGGCGACGATTTGCATCGCCTGTTCAACGAGCTCACCGGATCGTCGCGGCCGCCACAGGCGCAGTTCCGGCGTCTGCTCGTCGCCCCGACCGACATGCTGGATCGCTTCCTGGCCCTCATCGCGCGTGAGGCCGACCACGCGCACGCGGGTCGCGGCGGCCGCATCCGCGCCAAGCTCAACGGTCTCGCGGACGTCACGGTCATCCGCGCGCTGTACCGGGCCGCGCAGGCCGGCGTGGTCGTGGATCTCATCGTGCGGGGCATCTGCATGTTGCGCCCGGGCGTGCCGGGCCTCTCCGAGCGGATCCGCGTGGTGAGTGTGCTGGGCCGGTTTCTCGAGCACGGCCGGATCTATCATTTCGCCAACGGCGGCGAGCCCGAGTACTACATCGGCTCCGCCGATTGGCGGCCCCGCAATCTGCGACGCCGCGTGGAGGTGATCACCCCGGTGCGGGATCCGAGCGCGATGGCGACGCTGGACCGCCTGCTGGAGGACGAGCTCGCCGACCCGGCTGCCTGGACGCTCGCGTCCGACGGCTCCTATTCCCGGCAGCTCCCTTAGGCCTCGGGCGGGCGGGGGACGCCCATCGCCGGCGTCTCCCGCGCCACCGTGGGCGTCGCGAAAATAGGCCGCGGCTCGGGCGCGAGCCCCAAGTATTCTCGCGCGCGGTTCAGGGCGTCGTCGATGTTGCCCGTGAGGTTGTCCTCACCGATCTCGTCCAGGAAGCCGGAGCGCTCCAGGGCCACGATCGGCTGGGCGTGCACGTCGGCGAGCACCACGAGCGTCCCCTCCTGGCGGCTGCGACGCACGAGGTCGCGCAGCGCGTGCAGGCCGGTCGAGTCGATCGCCGGCACGTGGCGCATCCGCAGGATCAGGACCTTGGGCTTCCCGGCGATCCGGCCCACCCGGTCCTTGAACATCTCGGCGGCGCCGAAGAAGAACGGCCCGCTGATCTCGTACACTTGCACCCCGTCGGGCACCGCACGCCGGCGCACCGCGTTGGGGTCGGTCTCGAAGTCGTCCTTGGGATCCGTAAACTCGTGCGTGAACACGCTGATGTTCGTGACCTCGGCCATGCGCCGCATGAAGAGGAAAGCGGCAAGGACCATCCCCACCTCGATCGCCACCGTCAAATCCACGAGCACGGTGAGGAGGAAGGTGGTGA
>QHVC01000124.1 GCA_003222205.1 Gemmatimonadota bacterium
ACAAGGGATGGCTGGCCGCGTTCGTCTTGTTTTTCGTGTTCGGCGGCGGCTTTTGGGTGCTCCGCCCCGTGGCGGCGGCGATTGCCAAGCGCATCGCCGGCGAGCATCGGCGACCGGCTGCCGACCCACAAGAGCGCGACGCGTTGGTCGCCGAGGTGGAGCAGCTCCGTCAGGACGTGACCGAGCTGCAGGAACGCGTGGATTTCGCCGAGCGGCTGCTCGCCAGGCAGCGCGAGACTCCTAGGATCGGGAGGGGGGAGTGAGGCGATGAGGGCCGAAGATGCGATCGTCATCTCCCTCATGGTGATCGGCAGCGTCTGGGTGCTCCGTCCCCTGGTGGCCGCGCTTGCCAAGCGCATCGCCGGCGAGCACCGGTCGCCGGTCCCCGATCCACCGCAGCGTGACGCGATCGCCACGGAGGTGGAGCAGCTCCGTCAGGAGATTACCGAGATGCAGGAGCGGCTCGACTTCGCCGAGCGCCTCCTGGCCAAGCAGCGCGGCGCCGAACGCATCGGTCCCGCTCACGACTGATGGAAGACATCCTCGCGATCATTTTGATCTTCGGCGGCGGCGCGGCCTGCGCGATCGCGTTTTCGCCCATCGGCCGGGCGGTCGCGGATCGGATCCGCGGCAAGGTGTCCGGATCGGGCGACGATGTCCGCGCCGAGCTGGCCGACCACAAGGAAACGCAGGCGGCGGAGCTGGAGGGTGTGCGGCGCGAGCTGGGCGAGCTGGCCGAGCGTATGGACTTCGCCGAGCGCTTGCTCGCCAAGGGGCGGGACCAGCGCCAGGGGTTGCCGTCGTGATGCAGGGGCCCACCCCGCTCCCGACTCCGCCGGGGCTCGATCCCAATCTGTTCGTCGAGCAGATCATCCCACTCATCGGCGTCCTGGCCGTGCTGATCGTCGGCGCGATCGCCTTGCGCTGGTTGTTCCGCAGCCCGATCGGCGAGGCAATCGCCGAAGGCATCCGGATGCGCCGGCAGCGCCGCTACGGGACGGACGTGTCCGCGACCGGCGAGCACCGGGTCGCGGAGCTCGAGACCGAGGTGCACGCGTTGCGGGGCCAGCTTGCGGAGCTGGCCGAGCGCGTAGATTTCGCCGAGCGGCTGCTGGCGCAGTCCCGGGAGCCGGAGCGGCTGCGGGCGCCGAAGACGTAAGTCGAAGCGTGAAACGCCGTTGCCGAGTCGGGCGTAAGGGAGCGAGAAGCGACGCGCTCGTTAGATTTCGCCGAGGACCTGTAGGGCGCGGGGCCGTGAGCGCCCGCCACCATTCCGAGAGGCCGTATGGGGATCTTTGACCGTCTCTCGACGCTGATCCGGTCGAACATCAACGACCTGATCTCACGCGCCGAGAACCCTGAAAAAATGCTCAACCAGCTGATCGTCGACATGCGCACCCAGCTGGCGAAAGCCAAGCAGCAGGTGGCGTCGGCGATCGCGGACGAGAAGCGGCTCTCGGCCCAGGCCGAGCAGGAGAAGAAACTCGCTGAAGACTGGGAGAAGCGCGCCGTGCTGGCGGTGCAGGAAGGGCGCGACGACCTCGCCAAGCAGGCGCTGTTGCGGCACAACGAGCACGCCCAGAACTACGTCGGCCTGCACGAGACGTGGGTCAAACACCGGGAAGAGACCGACCGCCTGAAGGTGTCGCTGCGCCAGCTCAACGACCGCATCGAGGAAGCAAAGCGCAAGAAGAACATCCTGATCGCGCGCCAGAAGCGGGCGGAAGCGCACAAGCGCATTCAGGAAACGATGTCCTCGATGTCGGACAAGAGCGCGTTCGAGACGTTCGAGCGGATGGCTGAGCAGATCGAGCACGAGGAGCGCAAGCTCCTGGCCGCCGCCGAGGTGAATGAGGATCTGTCGGGCGATTCCCTGGTCAAGCAGTTCCAGAGCCTCGAGCACCGCTACGACGCCGATCAGCAGCTCGCCGCCCTGAAACAGAAGCTGGGGCTGCTCGCGCCGGGCGCGCCGGAGTCGAAGCAGCTCGGCAAGGGCGCCAAGGAAGCCGAGCTGGTCGAGGATGACGACGCCGGGCACACCCCCTGACCGCTGACGCTTCGTCCCCGCGAACCACGAGCGCCACGGTTGTGGCGCTCTTCGTTGCGGCCCTCGCCATCTGGTTCCTCATCCGGGTGGTCGACGTGCTGCTGCTGCTGTTTCTGGCCGTGCTGCTCGCCGTGTATCTGTCGTCCCTGACCGACTACCTCGAGGGCCGGATGCGGATGCGCCGCTGGGTGGGGCTCACGATTGCCTGCGCCGGCACGTTCATCATCGTGGCGGGTCTGGCCGCGCTGATCTTTCCCCCGGTCGTGGATCAGACGCAGGCGCTGGTGTCGGGCCTACCCCAGACGCTGACCAACGTCCAGAACGTGATGGCCGACTGGGCGCAACGGTATCCGTTCCTGCGCCGCACCGAGCTCGCCGATCCGCAGTCGGGCCTCGTCGCCAAGCTCATCAACGACGCGACCGGCTACCTCTCCAGCTCCCTGGTTCCGTACCTGCGCGCCGGCGGGAAGCTGTTCATCGAGGGCGTCAGCGTGCTGGTGATGGCCCTGTACCTGGCGCGCGCCCCGGCGCTCTACCGCGACGGCGTGGTGTCGCTCGTCGCCCCCAGGCGCCGCGCGGTGGCGGTCGGCGTCCTCGACGATGCCGGCGCGACGTTGCGCGCCTGGCTCACCGGGCAGATCCTGGCGATGTTCGTGCTCGGGAGCCTGACGGCGCTGGGGTTGCTCGTGCTCGGCGTGCCGTACTGGTTGGCGTTCGGCGCGTTCACCGGGCTCGTCGCGGTCGTGCCGTTCTTCGGCACCATCGTCTCGACCCTGCTGCCCGCCCTGTTCGTCGTGGGCACGGGCGACTGGGTCAAGGTGGTCGCGGTGATCAGCCTCGGCGTCCTCGTGCACGTCGCCGAGGCGAACCTGGTCGCGCCGCTCATCATGGAGCGCAAAGTCTCCTTGCCGCCGGTGCTCACCATCGCCAGCGTCCTGGTGATGGGCACCCTCCTCGGCGTGATCGGCCTGATCGTGGCGGTGCCGGTGCTGGCGGTGACCATGGTCTTCCTTCGTCACATCGTCCAAGGCGAGATTTACGGCGACACCAGTCACCTCGAGCCGGCCGTCCTCAAGGTGAGCGGCCAGTTCCGCGTGCCTAAGACCAAATCCTCCGGATGACGACGCCGAACACGCACCGCTTTCTCATCGTCGCCGACGGCCAGTTCGGCCCCCTGACTTCGAAGACCGCCAACTCCTGCCTCCGCTATTTCCCCGAGCGGATCGTCGCGGTGCTCGATCGTCGTGAGGCCGGCAAGACCGTCGAGGCCGTGCTCGGCTTCGGCGGGAACATCCCCGTGGTGGGCGACTTCGCGGAGGGGCTCGCGCTGGGTGCGACGGCCGTGCTCATCGGGATCGCGCCGGCCGGCGGGCAGCTGCCGCCGGAGTGGCGTGGCTGGCTCAAGACCGCCATCGAGCAGCGGCTCGAGATCTGGAGCGGGCTCCACACCTTCATCGGCGACGATCCGGAGTTCGGGCCCCTCGCCCGGGCGCGACACGTCCGCATTCTCGACGCGCGGAAACCTCCGGCGGACCTTCCCATCGCCGATGGCCGCGCCGCCGACGTGGACGCCTACGTGCTGCTCGCCGTCGGCTCCGACTGCAACGTCGGCAAGATGACCGCGATGCTGGAGCTGCGAAGGGCGCTCGTCGCCCGGGGGAAGACGACCAGCTTCGTCGCCACCGGACAGACGGGCATCTTCATCGAGGGCTGGGGCATCGCTGTGGATGCCGTCGTGGCGGACTTCATCGCCGGTGCGGCGGAGCGGCTCGTGCTCCAGGGCGCCGAGGGCCATGACATCGTGCTCGTGGAGGGGCAGGGGAGCCTCATCCATCCCGGCTACTCCGGCGTCACGCTCGGCCTGCTGCACGGCTCCTGTCCCGACGCCTTGATCCTCTGCCACCAGGCGACGCGTGAGTACATCGGCGACTACCACGGCCGCGAGCCGTGGGTGAAGATCCCGCCGTACCGCGAGCTCATCGACATCTACGAGCGGGCGATGGCCCCCGTGCGGCCGACGCGCACGATCGGCGTTTGCCTGAACACCTACGACATGAGCGACCGGGACGCGCGCGGGGCGATCGCCCGGGCGGCCGAGGAGACGGGCCTCCCCGCCACCGACCCCGTGCGTTACGATCCGGAGCCGCTCGTTGCCGCGGTGCTCAACGCGGCGAGGCAGGGCAAGCACCGGTAGGGCGGCAAGGATTCGGTACGCCGGGCGGCGATTCGGTACGGTCGCCGCCCCTTTCCTTTCTATAGTGCCGGAGCAATGCTCCGGTGCATTCTGGCCGAATGGCAGCTCGCACGGACCCGGTTGGTGCGTTCGCGGTTGGGGCTGTGGCTCCTGCTGCTCGTCACGGGGTTCGTGCTCGTCGGGCGCCACCCCGTCATCCTCGCGCTCGACACCGGGATGCTCGCGGCGGTGTTGGCCGTTGCGTTTACCGCGGGCGCCGACAGCGATCGCGCGGCGCTCGCCCTCACGCTGACCCACCCGACGACGCCCCTCGCGGTGGCGGCGGGGCGGTGGCTGGCCGCGAGTATCGTCGCGGGAATCTGCGTCGGCCTCGCGTGCGGCGCGCAAGCGGGCCTGCGGGATGGCGACGCCGCGGAGCTGTGGCGCGCGGCGGCCGGCGGGGCTGCGGCGGCGGGCGCGACCGCTGCGTGCGCGCTCGCGTTGGTCTGGGCAGGGGGCAACGCTGCCGCGGGCGTCCTCTTCCTCTATGTATTCGTGATCAGCGGCCTCGGCCCGCCGGCGGTCGCTGTTGTACTTGGCGGAGGGCTCGCGAGCCGCATGGCCGGTGTGGTCGTGGAGGTCTTACCCGGCGTGTGGCGCTACGCACGGCTGGCGGGAGGGGACTCCGGCGCCTGGCTCCACGCCGGGAGCTGGGCGGTGGGCGGCGTGGCCGCGGCCGCGCTCGTCCTCGCACGGCGGACGCGGCGATGAGCCTCCTCGACGCGCGCGACGTGACGCGGAGCTTCGGCGCGGTTCACGCCATGGCCGGAGTGTCGCTGAGCCTGGTCCCCGGTGAGATCGTAGGGCTGGTGGGGCCGAATGGCGCGGGGAAGACCACGCTGCTGCGTCTGCTCGCGGGAACGCTGCGCCCGGACGGCGGCACGATCATCGTCGCCGGGCACGGCGCCGGGAGTCTCCAAGCAAGGCGGGCGCTGGGGTTCGCGCCCGATGGCGCGGTGTTCCCGCCGACCCTCACCGTTCGCGAGGTCCTCGACTATTACGCTCGCCTCCACGCCGCCGGGGCGGGGCGCCGCGCCCTCGTGGCGGAGGCGCTCGATCTCGGCGCGTTGGACGAGGTGGCCGGACGGCGGGCCGCCTTGCTGTCGCGCGGATATGTGCAACGGCTGGCGCTCGCTCAGGCGGCGTTGGGCGGCCGCCGCATCCTGTTGCTGGACGAGACCCTCGCCGGTCTGGATCCCCTGGTGCGGCGCCGCCAGTGCGACCGGCTCATGGCGCTCGCGGGCACAGGGGTAGCCGTGCTGCTGTCCTCGCACGACCTCGCCGCGGTCGAGCGCCTCGCCTCGCGCGTGCTGATCCTCGCGCGGGGGCGGGTCGTGCGCGAAGGATCGATGCCGGGGCTGCTGCGCGAGCGCGTGCTCGAGGTGGTGCTCGACGCGCCGCCGCGCGAGCCGCCCCCCGGCTTCCGGGTCACCGTCTTCGGGCTCGAAACCGAGCTGGGCGGCGGCACGGTGGAAGCGGCGTTGGCGCTGTGCCGGGCGCACCGGCTCGCGGTGCGTGCGTCGCGGGTACGGCTCAAGTCCCTGGAGGACGTGGTGCTCGACGCGCTGGACGACGACACGGCGCGCTGACTACGTTTCCCCCCCCATGAGCCTCCACCTCTTCAACACGCTGACGCGGCAGGTGGAGCCGTTCGCGCCGCTGGAGCCGCCGCGGGTTACGATGTACACCTGCGGCCCGACGGTGTGGAACTTCGCGCACATCGGAAATTTCCGGACGTTCCTGTTCGAGGATCTGCTGCGCCGGCACCTCGAATGGTCGGGGTACGACGTCTTCCACATCATGAACCTCACCGACGTGGACGACCGGGTCATCAAGGCGGCCGCCGCGGCCGGAAAGCGGCTCGCCGAGCTCACCGAGCCGTTCGTGCGAGCGTTTTTCGAGGACCGGGACTTCCTACGCATCAAGCCGGCCCACGTCTACCCGCGGGCCACGCAGTACATGACGGCGATGATCACGCTGGTCCAGCGCCTGCTGGAGCGCGGCGTCGCGTACCGCGGCGAGGACGGGTCGGTGTATCTCGCCATCGCCAAGTTTCCCGGTTACGGCCGCCTGTCACAGCTCGACCGCCGCCAGCTCAAGGTCGGGGCGCGGGTGGCGAGTGATGAGTATGCCAAGGACGATCCGCGCGACTTCGCCCTCTGGAAGAAGACCGACGCCGTGGACGAACAGGTCGGCGCGGCCTGGGATGCCCCCTTCGGCCGCGGCCGGCCGGGCTGGCACCTCGAGTGCTCCGCGATGTCGCTGGCAGAGATCGGGGAGCGCTTCGGCGTCCAAACCCTCGATCTCCATTGTGGGGCGATCGATCTCATCTTCCCGCACCACGAGAACGAAATCGCCCAATCGGAGGCGGCGACAGGACAGCCGTTCGCGCGCACCTGGCTGCATGGCGCGTTTCTGAACGTGAAGGGGACGAAGATGTCGAAGCGGTACGGCAACTTTCTGACGGCCCGCGATCTCCAGGAGCAGGGAGTGGACGCGGGGACGTTCCGCACCCTCGTCTACCAGACGCACTACCGCCAGCCGCTCGACTATACCGACGAGGCGCTCGACGCGGCGCGGAAGGGGTCGCTGCGTTTGGGCGAGTTCCGGGAGCGCCTCGAGAACGAGGACGGACGGAGGCGGACGGGGGCGGACGCAGGCGACCGGCTTGGCGACTTGGCTCGCCAGCTTGAGGCCGATGTCCGCGCGGCGCTCGATGACGACCTCGACTCGCCGAACGCTCTCGCCCGGGTGTTCGACTTCGTGCGTGCGGCCAACGGCGAGCTGGACCGGGGCGCTGGTGGGTCCGGTGTCGCGGCGGCCCTGGCGGTCTTCGACCGGGTGATGGGGTTGTTCGCGGTCCTGCCAGGGGGCCGACAGGTGGCTCCCGAGCTGGAACGGTGGGTGCACGAGCGGCTTGCTGCCCGGGACCGAGCGCGTAAGTCCAAGGATTTCAAGGAGGCGGACCGGATCCGCGATGAGCTCAAGGCGCGGGGGGTGGAGATCGAGGATACCCCCGCGGGGACCCGGTGGCGGGTGGTCTAAGTTCTTAACGGCACGTCCCTTGCAATACGACCCTTCCCCGTTTATGCTCCGAGTCTGATAGAAATAGCGGTCGACCAGCTGACGTAGCTCAACTGGTAGAGCAGCTGATTTGTAATCAGCAGGCTAAGGGTTCGAGTCCCTTCGTCAGCTCACGTTGCCGACGAGGAGCGGCGCCCCGACTGTCGCAGTGCGACAACCCATCACCCCGCGCGAAGGCCGCGGGGTGCTTTGTCGCTGGGGGTGGAAGCGGACTCGAACGGCGGGAAGGCGATTCGCGGCGTGGGCGTGGTGGGGTGCCCGAGCGGTCAAAGGGAGCAGACTGTAAATCTGCCGCGCTTACGCGCTACGAAGGTTCGAATCCTTCCCCCACCACTTGGCGCGCGGGCGTAGCTCAGTTGGTAGAGCATCAGCCTTCCAAGCTGAGGGTCGCGGGTTCGAGCCCCGTCGCCCGCTCTCCCGAGGGTCCGCAGGACCCGTGGGATCTTGGTTGAGTCGGACCGGAGCACCAGCCTGGGCGAGGAGGTCCCTCGCTGTGCTCGGGACCTGCTCGCGTAGCTCAGTCGGTAGAGCGCGTCCTTGGTAAGGACGAGGTCACCGGTTCAATCCCGGTCGCGAGCTTCGGGCGACGAGAGGGTTCGCTGGACGACGCTGTTCAACGTTTTTCGAGGTATTCATGGCCAAGGCGAAATTTGAGCGCACGAAGCCGCATGTGAACGTGGGGACGATTGGGCACGTGGACCACGGCAAGACGACGCTCACGGCGGCGATCACCAAGGTGGCCGAGTCCAAGGGGCTGGCCAAGTTCATCTCCTACGACGAGGTGGCGAAGGCCTCGGCGGCCCAGGGGCGGCGCGACGCGACCAAGATTTTGACGATCGCGACGGCGCACGTCGAGTACAGCACGGAGAAGCGCCACTACGCGCACGTGGACTGCCCGGGCCACGCCGACTACGTGAAGAACATGATCACGGGGGCGGCGCAGATGGACGGGGCGATCCTGGTGGTCTCGGCGGTGGACGGGCCGATGCCGCAGACGCGCGAGCACATTTTGCTGGCGCGGCAGGTGAACGTGCCCTCGATCGTGGTGTTCCTGAACAAGTGCGACCTGGTGGACGACGCCGAGCTGTTGGACCTGGTGGAGCTCGAGGTGCGCGAGCTGTTGTCGCAGTACCAGTTCCCCGGCGACCAGGTGCCGGTGATCCGGGGGGCGGCGCTGAAGGCGCTGGAGGGGGACAAGGCGTGGGCGGAGAAGATCTGGGAGCTCTTGAAGGCGCTGGATGAGTACATCCCGATTCCGCAGCGCGACGTCGACAAGCCGTTCCTGATGCCGGTCGAGGACGTGTTTTCGATCACGGGGCGGGGGACGGTGGCGACGGGGCGGATCGACCGCGGCAAGGTGAAGGTGGGGGACGAGGTGGCGCTGGTGGGGTTTGGGACGGACAAGAAGACGGTGGTGACGGGGGTGGAGATGTTCCGCAAGCTGCTGGAGGACGGGCAGGCGGGGGACAACGTGGGGTTGCTGTTGCGGGGCATCGAGAAGACGGACGTGGAGCGGGGGATGGTGCTGGCGAAGCCGGGGTCGATCACGCCGCACACGCTGTTTGACGCCGAGGTGTACGTGTTGACGAAGGAGGAGGGGGGCCGGCACACGCCGTTTTTCAAGGGGTATCGGCCGCAGTTTTACCTGCGGACGACGGATGTGACGGGGACGGTGGAGTTGGCGAGCGGGGTGGAGATGGTGATGCCGGGGGACAACACGAAGATGACGATCGAGCTGATCACGCCGATTGCGATGGAAGAGGGGCTGCGGTTTGCGATCCGCGAAGGCGGCCGCACCG
>QHVC01000001.1 GCA_003222205.1 Gemmatimonadota bacterium
CGCGATGGTCGCGCTTGCCGAGTGGCGCGCGCCACTGCTCGGCTCGCTGCAACTCGCCCCCACGACCGCGGCGGCGATCAACAGCGTCCACGTCCCAGGCCTGCGCATGGAGACACCTCTCCTGTCGGTAAGCATCAGTGAAACAACCGGGTGAGACCGTACACAGCTGCGGGGAGCGTCACCAGGATCGCGAGCACGCGGAACTTGGTCTCGGGGTCGCCCCGCCGCGGCACGACGACCTGGTCCCCCGCCTTGAGGCCCATCTGGTCGAGCGTCTTGCCCTCGGCGATGGCCCGTCGCAGCCGCTCGCCCTCCCAGATCACGGTACGGTCGCGCTCGACCCGCAGCCGCTCCACCCGCGAGTCGCGGGTCGGCCCGCCCGCGCGCATCAAGGCGTCGCCGAGCACCAGGTCCGCGGGCACCGCGTAGAAGCCCGGGTGCTCCACTTCTCCCAGGATCGCCACTCGGACCAGCACGTGGGCGTGGACCACGGGGTTCCGCAGGTACTTGGCGAGCTCGCGCGCCAGGTACGATTCGAGGTCGGCCCGGCGCACGCCGGCGAGTGACACCGTGCCGATCGCCCGGAGTTTCAGGGCCGGTCCCGCTTCGACCGTGAACGTGTCCGTCAGGGAGTCATCGCCTTCGACTTGAAGGAGGATGCGATCGCCGACCTGCACGTCGCCGCCGCCTTGGGCGCGGACCGCGCCCGCACCCGCCAGCATCAGGAGCAGCAACCATACGCGGGCGCTCATTCGACCGTCACGCTCTTCGCCAGGTTGCGCGGACGGTCCACGTCGCAGCCGCGCCGCACGGCGATGTGATAGGCCAGGAGCTGCAGGGGGATCACCGTCAGCACCGGAGTGAGCAGGGGGGCGGTCGCGGGCACGCGCAGTTCGTGATCAACCAGCCCCCGCAGGTCGTCGTTTCCCTGCGTCGTGACCGCGATGATCCGTCCGCCCCGCGCCTTCACTTCCTGCATGTTGGAGACCACCTTCGAGAACACCGGGTCCCGCGGGGCCACGAACACGACCGGCATGTTCTCGTCGATCAGCGCGATGGGCCCGTGCTTCATTTCCGCCGCCGGGTATCCCTCCGCGTGGATGTAGCTGATCTCCTTGAGCTTCAAGGCACCCTCGAGCGCCACCGGGTAGTTGACGCCGCGGCCTAGGTACAGCGCGTTGGAGGTGGCCGCGAAACGGGTGGCGAGATCCTGGACCGCCGCGTCCTCCGCGAGCGCCTGCGCGACCAGCTCCGGAAGCGCGTCGAGCTGCTCCACCAGCCTCCGTCCCGCGGCGGCGTCGAGACCCCGGCGCCGCCCCAGGTACAAGCCCAGGAGGGTGAGTGCCACCAGCTGCGAGGTGAACGCCTTGGTCGACGCGACCCCGATCTCGGGACCGGCGTGGAGGTAGATCCCGCCGTCGGCCTCGCGGGCGATCGTGCTGCCCACGACGTTGACGAGCCCCAACACGCGCGAACCCGCCGCGCGGGCGGCGCGCAGCGCTTCGAGGGTGTCGGCCGTCTCGCCGGACTGAGAAATCGCAACCGCGAGGGCACCCGGCGGCTGCACGGAGCGGCGGTAGCGGTATTCGGACGCGTACTCAACCTCTACCGGAATGCCCGCCAACTCCTCGATCACGTGCCGGCCGACAAGCCCGGCGTGCCACGAGGTGCCGCAGGCCAGGATCACGATGCGCCGGATGCGCTCACACTCATTGGGCTGCAGGTTGAGGCCGTTGAGACGGGCGTCCCCCTCCCGCCACAGCAGCCGTCCCCGCAGCGTGTTGCGCACGCTCGTAGGCTGCTCGTGGATCTCCTTCAACATGAAGTGCGGGAAGCCGTCAAGTTCCAGCTCGCCGACCTCCCAGTCCACCGCGTCCACCTGCGGCTGTCGCTCGCGTGCGTGCTCATCGAGGACGCGATACCCGTCACGGGTGAGCACGGCGATGTCGCCGTCCTCCAGGTAGACAACCGACCGGGTGTGCGCCACGACGGCGCTCGCATCCGAGGCGACGAACAGCTCCCCCTCGCCCACCCCCAGCAACACCGGCGAGCCGCGCCGCGCCGCGACGATCTTTCCCGGCTCGCTCGCGGAGAGGACCGCGACGCCGTACGTCCCCACGACGTGGTGCAGCGCGGCGCGGACACGCTCCTCCAGGGTGTCGCCCGGAGCCTCTTCGATGAGGTGGACCAACGTCTCGGTGTCGGTGTCGGTGACCAGTTGGTGCCCCGCGCGCGCCAGATATCCACGCAGCACATCGGCGTTCTCGATGATGCCGTTGTGCACCAGCGCGAGGGTCCCGGCGCAATCGCCGTGCGGGTGCGCGTTGCGCTCGGTCGGCGCCCCGTGGGTCGCCCAGCGCGTATGCGCGATGCCGCACGCCCCGCGCAGCGGCGCCCGGGCCACGGCCGCGCCGAGCGCCGCGACGCGGCCGGCAAGCTTGCACGTTTCGATCCCGTGCCCGTTCAGGACCGAGAGCCCCGCGGAGTCGTAGCCGCGGTACTCGAGCCGCGCCAAGCCCTCGAGCAGGATCGGCGCCGCTTCGCGTGGCCCGACGTATCCGACGATCCCACACATCGCTTCAGTTCTCCTCTTTCACGAGCTCGAGCAGCGGCTGGCCGTCGGGGGCGAGCGCGAATCGGTCCAGCCACCCGGTCCCATCCAGGGCCGGGAGCGGCGCGCCGCACCACCGGCACACCCGCGCGCCCGAGGCGCTGGATGCGAGGCGACGGTGATCGGCCGGTCGGATCGCACACTCGTGGCACAGCATCGTGTTTGTACCGCGCGCGGTCGGTGCCGCGCATGGCCGCACCGCAGCACTTCAAGTTTAGGGCCGCGGCGCGGCGGCACCCCCGCATCGGACAACCGTCGCACGAACGTTGCGGACACGCAACGACTGACGCCGCCACCGCCCCGTGGGTTGTGCCGGTCTCACACTTGCAGTAACTCGCTGCACAACACGATGGTCGAATTGCAGAGCGACAGCACGCCACCTGGCTCCCTGCCGCTGGCGCTGATTGTCGGCGATGCGCCGCGCGGCACCGGGTGGCTCCGCCACCTCCTGGAAGCCAATGGCTACGGCGCCCTGACCCTGACCGCGGGCCGGGAGGCGCTGGCCGTGGCCCGCAGTGCGATCGTCGACGTGATTGCGATTGACGCGCAGTTGGCCGACATGGACGGCGTGACGCTGTGCCGCCTGCTCCGGGACGATGTGCGCGTCAGCGCCGCGACGCCCGTCCTGCTCGTCAGCCCTTCTCCAGCGCTTGGCGCCAACCGGCTCGACGGCCTGCGCGCCGGCGCGTGGGACTGCGTCGACCCGGCCATCACGCCGGAGGACTTGCTGCTGAGGATCCAAGCGTTCGTGCGGGGGAAACGCGAAGCGGATCGGCAGCGCGGGGCCGGCCTGGTCGACCCTGCGACGGGTCTGTACAACCGCCAAGGACTCGCGCGCCGAGTGCGCGAGATCGGGTCGCAGGCCTACCGCGAGCGCAGCGCCCTCGCCTGCGTCGCCCTCGGCCTCGAGGTGCCGTCCGGGCCCCAGGCCGAGTTGGTCGTGCGCCGCTGCACAGAGGCGCTGAAGACGGCCGCCCGCGTCTCGGATGTCGTCGGCCGGTTGGCGGTGCAGGAGTTTGCCGTGGTCGCCCCGTCCACGGGCCCGCAGGGCGCCGTCCAGCTCGCGCAGCGACTCGCTCGCTCACTCGGCGCCGCGGCGGCGCACTCCTGGCCGGGGGCGCCGGCGCTGCGCCTCCGGGCCGGCTACGAGTCGGTGGCAAACGTGGGTTACGAGCCGATGGAGCCGATGGAGCTGCTGGCGCGCGCCACTTCAGCCTTGCGGACCGGCCGCCCGGAGCCCGGGCTCGACTGGTTGCGCCGCTTCGAGCCGACCGCTACCGCTTAGCCGACGCTCGGCGTCAGCCGCGCGGGCTTTTCGTCCGTCGCTTCGTATCCCGGGGTGTAGTACGAGTAGTATTGATACGCCGCGCCCGGCGGCACGTCGTTCAGCACCGCGCCGAGCAGCCGTACGGGCAACCGTCGGAGCACCTCGAGTTTCGCCGCCATCACTTCCCGGTGGCTCACTCCCGTCCGCAACACCAGCAGCAGATTGCCGGTGAGCGTTCCCAGGACGAACGGGTCGATCCCCGCTCCGAGCGGCGGGCTGTCGACGAGAATCGTGTCGTAGTCTCCCCGCAGCCGCGCCAGGAGCTCGGGCATCTTCGCCGACCCCAGCAGCTCCGGTGCATCCGACGTGCGGACACCGCAGGGCAGCAACGTCAGAGCGTCATAGCCCGTTGGGCGGAGCCCAGCCTCCAGCGGCACGTCCCCGCGGAGCACGTCGGTGAGGCCAGGACGCCGGTCCGCTCCGAAGAGCCGGTGCTGCGCCCCCCGGCGCAGGTCGCCGTCGACGAGGAGGGTGCGCCGCCCGGCATCGGCGAAGGTGACCGCGAGGTTCGCCGTGATGAATGACTTCCCGTCGCCAGGGCCCGGACTGCTGACGGCCACGACGACCGGTCCGGCGGCTCCGTAGGTGTACGAAACACCCAGGCAGACGCCGCGCATCGCTTCCACCAGCTGGACGCGCTGCTCGCGCGTGAGTTGGCCCCCCGTACGCGCCTTGAGATGCGGCACGGCTCCGAGGATCGGCAATCCGAGATCGTGCGACACCTGCTCGGGATACCGGACGCGCGGGTCGAAGCGGTCCAGCAGCACCACCCCGGCCAGCGCCAGTCCTAGTCCACCGAGGAAGCCCAGGAGGAGGAGCCGGGGCGCCGTGTTCTTCACCGGCTGCAGCGGTACGACGGCCTTGTCGAAGATGCGGATGTCCGGGATGCTGCTCGCCTCGGCCAGCTTGGCGGCCTCGTAATTCTGCTGGAGTGACGTGTACAGGTTGTCGGCGATTGTGACCGACCGGCGCAGGCGCGCCTCCTCGACCGACCGCGCCGGAATGCGCCGCAGCTCCTGTGAGGCGGAGCCGATCCGGCGATCCAGCTCGGCCATGCGCGTCCCCAGCTCGTCGATCAGCGAACGCACCAGAGTGGGGATGGTCTGCCGCTCCAAGGTCGCTACCTCGGCGGCCTTGCGAGCGAGCGGCGGGTACGCCTCCGTGTAGTGATACCGGAGGTTGCGCAGGTCCGCCTGCTTGGTCGTCAGCTCCTGGAGCGCGCCCTTCAGTTCCGGCGAGTGCTGCACCGCGTCGATCACCTCGAGGGCGGAAGCCAGTCCGGAGTCCGCTGGTTGGGCGAGCACCCGGGTCAGCGCCGCACGGTCCCGCGCCACCTGCTGTCGTTGCACCTGCTGCTCGAAGAAGTCCCCAAGAACCGGATCCCGCGGGGTATCGCCCCCAGCGGCCACAGCGTCCGGCGGCAGTGTGATCGTGCGCCGCCGGAAGCTCTGCAGATCACCTTCGGCTGAGTCGAGACTCTGCTTCGCCGTGCGGACCTGATCGCCGATGATGCTCGTCAGCTCGGTGAGCCGGCCCCGCTTAAGCTCGGCGGCGACCTCCACGTAGCGCTCCGCCACCGCGTTGAGGATCCTCGTGATGCGCGCGGGATCGCCGCCCCGCAGCTCGATTTTCAGGAAGTTGCCGTTGTAGTCCATGTGGGCGTCGAGCGCGTCGCTCAAGTGGAGCGCGGCTTCGCGCGCCGTCTGCAGCCGGAACTCCACCGTATGCCCGGGTGGTAGCGATTCGGCAGGCGGCGCCCACAGGAACCCGATGCTCCGCCCGATCGAGTCACCCACCGTCCCGCGCTCCAACACGGCACCGTCCACCTTTGCCAACACGTAGGCGCGCGCCGCGTCGGTTGTGAGGCGGTAGGCACCGGGGCGGAATTGATCCGCGACGTTGAGAGAGCGGAGGGCGGGGTCGGGGCCCTTGGGCAGCTGCAGGAAGAGGCGCAGGTCGCGCGCGACGCGGTCCAGGACGGCGTACGAGCGCAGCAAATCGATCCACGATTCGGGATCGAGGACCTGCCCGGAACGGATCGGCCCGCCGCGGTCGTTGCCGCGGGGATCGGGCTGGTCGATGAACACCGTCACCTGGGTCAGGTATTGCGGGCGAACGACCTTTGTCGCGGCGAACCCCGCGGCACCGCCGGCCACCGTGATCCCGAAGACGAGCCACTTGAAGCGCGTCACCACCTGGGCGATGCGCCGCCAATCCAGCGCCCCCTCCGGCGATGTTGTGGCGACTTCTTCCGCCACCCATGGGCGCGGGGCGCCGAGCACCGCCGGGTCGACGCGCTCGGGAAGCTGTCTCTCCATTTGCTGGGTGTCTCCTTGTGTCGCGACCCCTCCACAGCAAGTCCGGTACCGCTGGCGGTCCGCTCGCGCTCGGCGCTCCTGCTGCACCGATGCCGCAATTCAGGGCAGGGAGGGCAGGCATCCGGGCGCAGAACGGTGCATCCCGAGAGTAGGCGCTCCCCCGCCGACCATCCCTGCATGTGCCCATCCCATCACAAGATGCCGCGCTGCTGCAAGGTCGCGACAGGGATGGCCTGATCCCTGCATTACCCGGGTCTGGGACCACCCTATCTGAGGATCGATCAACCGTGACCCGACCAACTTCTTCGACTTTCGCGACGCGCGAGGCGACGCAGGGCCTCGCCGCATTGTTGCCGATCGGCCCGGAAGCGAAAGCGCGGATCCGGGTGTTGGTCGTCGATGACGAGCATACCCTGCGCGAGACCTGCGCCAGCGTGCTGCAGCTCGAAGGGTACGACGTGACCGCGTGCGCTCGCGGGCAGGAAGCGCTGGACTTGCTGAAGCGACGCCCCTTCGATGTCGCGCTCGTGGATCGCTACATGTCCCAGGTGGACGGCTTGGAGCTGCTGCGCGCCGCCCTCGCTGCGAACCCGCAGGTGCTGGTGGTCATGATGACGGGCAACCCCAGCGTGGAATCGAGCGTCGAGGCGCTGCGGGAGGGCGCCTGGGACTACCTCCCCAAGCCGTTTTCCGCGACGCACCTGCAGATCCTGATCGGCCGGGCGGCCCACACGCTGCTGGTCGCCCAGGAGACCGAGGAGCAGCTGGTCGAAGGCGAGCGGCAGCCGGCGGGAGACGACGGGGTCGTGCTGCTCGGCGAGGCGCCCGCCTTCCAGCGGACGGTGGAGCTGGCCCGCCGTGTGGCCGCCACCGACGCGTCGGTGTTCCTGACGGGCGAGAGCGGCAGCGGCAAGGAGCTGATCGCGCAGTTCATCCACAGTCACAGCCGACGGTCGAGCCGGCCCTTCGTCGCCATCAACTGCGCTGCGATGCCGGAGGCGCTGCTGGAGTCGGAGATGTTCGGGCACCGGCGCGGGGCGTTCACCGGGGCCGTGCGGGACAAGCCGGGCCTGCTGGAAACCGCCAACGGCGGCACGCTGCTGCTGGACGAGCTGGCCGAGATGCCGAAGGCGATCCAGGCCAAGCTGCTGCGCGTCATCCAGGACGGCGTGGTGCGGCGGGTGGGGAGCGAAACGACCGATGCCGTCGTGAACGTCCGCTTCATCGCCGCGACCAACGGGGACCCCGAAGCGGCGATGCGCTCCGGCGATCTGCGCGAGGATCTCTACTACCGGCTGCGCGTGGTCCCCATTCAGGTACCGCCGCTCCGGGAGCGTCCCGAGGACATCCCGCTGCTCGCCGAGCATTTCCTGACCACGTTCTGGAGCCGGCACCGGCGCAAGGGCGAGGTGATGCCCCACCTCACCGAGGAAGCGCTGGCACTGCTGTGCTCGCACCCGTGGCGCGGCAATGTGCGCGAGCTGCAGAACGTCATCGAGCACACGGCGGTGCTGGTGGAGCCGGGGGGCGCGATCCGGCCGGAGGACATTCCCCTGACCGGCGAAGCGCGCACCACGCTGTCGGCGAACCCCGCCTCGCTCGTCGCGACGCTGCGCGAAGAGAGCTATCACGCGGCGCGGGAGCGCGTGATCAAACAGTTCGAAAAGCAGTACCTCACCTGGCTGGTGTCACGGGCCGGCGGGAACATGTCCAAGGCCGCCCGCGTCGCCGGCGTGGATCGGACCACACTGTACCGCTTGATGGAGCGCCACGGGCTGCAGCGTAATCCGGGCGCGGCATGGCTGGTGGAGCGGGAAGCTGAGGCGTCGACGGAGGAGATCCCCGGCATGGAGTCGCAGCCGGCCCTGCCCCCGGAAGGAGCCGCATGAGCACCCTGGCCCAGCCGCTCCCGCTCGACCGCGACGGCGCTCCACCGCCCCCGGTTGGATCCGAGGACCTCGAGTGGGTGGTGGAGATGGCGCACGATCTCCGCTCACCGCTCAGCTCGATCCTCGTCCTCGCCGAGTCGCTGCGCGACGGGCGCAGCGGCGGGGTGAACGACGTCCAGAAACGCCAGCTCGGCTTGATTTACAGCGCCGCCCTGTATCTGTGCGCGGAGGCCAGTGACCTGACGGACCTGATGCGGGGGTCCGATCGCCTAGCCGACCGGTCGCCTGTCTCCTTCTCGCTGAGCGACCTGTTCGATGCCGTGCGCGGCATAATCCAGCCGATGGTGGAGGAAAAGGGGCTCGAGCTGGTGGTGCGGACGCCCCAGCCCGACCGGCGCCTGGGTCACCCCCGCCCCCTGAGCCGGGTGCTGCTCAACTTGGCAACCAACGCCATCAAGTTCACCGAGCGCGGCCGCGTCGTCATCGGCGCGCGCGCGCTGGACACGGCACGGGTGGAGTTGTCGGTGCGGGACACCGGGCCCGGCATTGCCCCCGATGCGCTGCCGGGCCTCTTCCAGGCATTCCCACACGGCCGGCTGGGTCTGCGCCAGCACTTCTCGAGCTCGGGGTTGGGATTGGCGATTTGCCGCAAACTCGTCGCGGCGATGGGCGCGGAGCTGCGCGTGGACTCGCTCCCGAAGCGCGGCACCCGGTTTCATTTCGAGTTGGCGTTGCCCCCGGCAGGTGAGGAGTGAGGATGCGCTCGCGTAGCGACCTGCCTACACTCGCCGTTGTCGCGCGACGTAGCGCCTGGCCTGCGGCGGCGGCGCGAATCGCGGAACCGTTTGGGGCGCGGCGGGTTGCCCTGCGGGTCCCGCCCCGGGCTCCGCGCACGACCCTTGCCATGCGTCAGGGCATGGCAACGACTCTCCCCTGGCTGGTGGAACCGGCGCCTGCGCTCTCGTGGGTGGAACGCGAGGGCCCACGCCGCTGGCTCAACGTCGCCGTGGCGGCGGCCAGCTTGGTGCTGACCCTGCCCCTCATGGCGGTCATCGCCGCACTGGTCAAGCTCACGTCCCACGGGCCGGTGTTCTACCGGCAGCCGCGGGTCGGGGTGGATCGCCGCGCGCTCTCCTACGCTCGCGGCAACACCCGCCGCCACTTCGACCACGGCGGGGTGCTGTTCACGATGATCAAGTTCCGGACGATGCGCGTGGAGGCCGACCGCGGCCGCCAGGTGTGGGCGAGCCCCGACGACGACCGCGTGACGGCGATCGGACGGGTGTTGCGGCGTCTGCGGCTGGACGAGCTTCCGCAGCTGTGGAACGTACTGAAGGGCGACATGAATATCGTGGGTCCGCGGCCCGAGCAGCCTGACATCTTCGTCTACCTGCGCGAGCGCATCGAGGGATACCAGCGGCGCCAGCGGGTGCGTCCCGGCATCACCGGCTGGGCCCAGGTCAACCTGCCCTACGACCGCACCGATGACGACGTGCGCCGCAAGCTCGCCCTCGACCTCGAGTACGTCCGGCACCAGTCACTGCTCGCAGACTTCGCAATCATGCTGCGAACACCGGCGGTCATGCTCGGCATCGGTCGGCGACCCGGCTGGTGAGACCGTTCCGGCACCTCGCCCCTCAGCTGGTGCCGCTTACCACTCGCCCTCCAAACGACTCAAGAACGCGCTCCCGCTCCGGATCGGCTCCAGAATATCGGGCTGCGTGGAGTGCGCGACCATCCAGGGGCCCACCTGTCGGAAATAGGAGTGCCGGACGGACATCTCCCGCACCATGTTCGGTTCCAGACGGCCCGTCAGCATGACCGCCCCACAACTCCAGGCGTCGGCCAGGAGCAGGTGAAAGACCGCGTCGCCGGCGCCCTTGCGGGCCACGAGCTGGACGACTTCACTCTCGCCGCCACGTTCGAGGAAATAGAGGAACCACCCCACGAGCTCCCCGTGACCGTCGCGCACCAGTCGCTGTCGCAGCACGCGGTGGGGCTCGTTCTTCTGCGCGATGTGCAGCAACCACTCCAGCGACCGCTCGTCGTATTCCGGTCGCAACGCCCGATCGGAGGACAGCTCGGGAAACCGAGCGACCAACACGCTCAGGGGCAGGTCTTCGGTCGTGTACCCGGGAAAGGCGTCGCGGAAGCGACCAGCGGCGATTCGTGCCACGAGCGCGTCGGCGACTGAGCCCAACGGCCTCAGCCCCCCGATGACCAGGGCAGGCACGCCGCGGGCGTGCAGCCAGGAGAGCGAGTGGCGGGCGGGCCGCACCGGCCGCTGCCACTGCAGGCTGTACAACAGGGCGGTGGTTCCTCCGAGTCCCTCCCAGATGCGACGCCCGGCATCATTGCTCAAGTCCGAGAGCAGCAGGTCCTGCGGCCCGGCAAACACCTTGCTGAGCAGCCGGACCGCTGCCAGGGGTTCGCCAGCCGAGGGCGCCGCCATGAGCTTGGTCGCGACCGCGGCTCGAATGCGGCGCCCACGCAGGAGCAGCGGCCGCGGCTGCACCCCGACGAAGCCGATGATGCGCCCGCTCCGATCCAGATGTACGAAGGACGGCAGCTCCTCGTCGTACCACGGGCTCTCGAAGAAGACTCGGTCGAAATACGTGTCGAGCTCCAGCGGGACGCTCTTCCCCGTCCTGAGGAACGCCGTCCGAAAGAGCTCCAGCACGGGGGGGATATCCTCCCTGCGGAAAGCCCGGATCCGTTCCACGCGACCCCCCCCGGTCAGGCCGGCCTCGGCTCTCCACGTAGGGCGGCCACGTCGTGCTTGCCGCTCGGTAGTCGCGGCAGGGCTTCTCGCAGCTCATACCGCGCCGGTTGCATGTGCCGGGGCAGCTCCAAGGCGCCGTACATCTTTAATCGCTCGAGCGATCCCCCTCCGGCCAGCACCACAAAGGCGACAATACGCTCCCCGCGCGTATCGTCCGGCTCGGCCGTGATGATGCACTCCGCGATCTCGCCCGAGGCGTACAGGACGGTCGCGATTTCATCGGGGCTCACCCGGTAGCCCAGCGTCTTGATCATCCGATCCCGGCGCCCCACGAAATACAGCCAGCCGTCGGCGTCCCGGCGCACCAGATCCCCCGAAAACACGACGCGTTCGGCGTCCGGGGCACCGGCGGCGCGCAGCGGATAGGCGCGAAAGACTCGGGCGGTGGCCTCGGGGTCGTTCCAGTACCCGAGCGCGACGGTCGGCCCCCGATGCACCAGCTCCCCCACCTCCCCAACCGCGCACGGCGTGAGGTCCTCGCGGAGCACCAGCACTTCAGCCCCGGGGATCGCCCGGCCAATCGAGTCCGGCCGTCGGTCCACCTCCTCCGGCGCCAGGAAGGTGCTGCGCAGCACTTCGGTCAACCCGTACATGAGAAAGAGCCGGGCCTGCGGTTGGGCCTGGCGGACCGCGCGCACCACCGGCACGGGGAGGTGTCCGCCGGCGTTCGTCGCGATCCGCAGCGAGCTGAGCCGCTCGTCGCGAAACGCCGGGACGTTGAGCAGCTGCTGCCACAGGGGCGGTACGGCCGCCAGTACCGTGATCTCCTGCGCGCGCAGGTTGGCGACCAGCTGCGCGGCGAGGGGGGACCGTTCCACCACGAGGGCGGCGCCGCTGCCGGCCGCGCACAGCACCTGGCTCATTCCGTACACGAAGCTGAAGGGAAGCACGCTCGCGATCCGGTCCGAAGCGACGATGCCCAGGTAGTCGATCACCGTCGCCGCTGCGGCCAGCAAATTGGCGTGGGTGACCGTGACTCCCCTGGGGAGCCCCGTGGAGCCCGACGTGTAGACGATCTGGGCAGGATCCATCCCGACCCGCGGCAGGGGCGCGAAACCCGCTTGCGACGGCACCTCGTGGATCGGGAGAACGCGGCTGGGCGTCTCGAGCGGACGGGGTTGCCGCGCGAGGAGGTCTTCAGAAGTAATCAGGGTCGACGCCCCCGCCCCGTGCAGGATGTGCTCAACCTGTCGCGGCCGCAGCGACTCGTTGATGACCACGGCGATCCCGCCGGCAGCGGTCACGCCGAAGAACGCCGCGACAGCGTCCGCGCCGCCGTCCAGG
Source organism: Gemmatimonadota bacterium (assembly GCA_003222205.1). Lineage (GTDB taxonomy): Bacteria > Gemmatimonadota > Gemmatimonadetes > Gemmatimonadales > GWC2-71-9 > QHVC01. The sequence goes on from QHVC01000001.1 coordinate 12,212, forward strand.
AAGATCCCGACTCGGTCGTAGGGGAGCAGTCCCGCGTTCGTCAGCGACGCAGCGATCGCCGAGGCGCGGCGCTGGAGGGACGCATAGTCCGTGATGTGCCCATCGGCGATCACCGCTGGCCGCGCAGGATCGGTCGCGGCCGTCCGCCAGACCAGACCGGCGATGTTGGGAGTCGCATCCACTCTTGGAGGCTCGCGAAGTCTCGGTGCCGGCTCGTGTCGCATCACCTGTGCCACATGCCGTGGCGCCGCCGGTGGGCCCCCGGTGTGGCGTGCGCGCAGCATGTGGGGCTCCGTCCGCCCAACGGCCCGGCGCGGCCTCGCGGCGCCATCCTTGCAATACAGCCTTCGGCGTAGCGGTGGCACCCTGACGCGAGGGCGGACGTGAGCTTGGCGAGCGGACTGCAACTCAATCCGGCGGAGGCGACGGAGCGGATCACGGCGACGCTGCGCCAACAGGTCGGCGAGACGTTGCGACGGCGCGGTCTTGTCGTGGCCATGAGCGGCGGGATCGACAGTTCGGTGTGCGCCGCACTCGCCGCGCGCGCCGTCGGCCCCGGCCATGTGTTCGGGCTGATGCTCCCCGAGCGAGAATCCGATGGCCAGAGTCTCGGACTCGCTACGGGTTGGGCGCAAGCGCTGGGAATCGCCTACGCCGTCGAAGACATTACCCCGATGCTCGACGCGTTCGGCTGCTACCGCCGGCGCAATGCGGCGATCCGCCGCGCTATGCCGGAGTTTCAGGACGACTGGCGGTGCAAGGTCGTGTTGTCCGGCGGACGGCTCGATTCCGAACGCCTGAACGTGTCGTACCTGGCGGTCGAGGTCCCGGGCGGCGAGGTGCGCCGGGTCCGGCTTCCGGCCGCCGAGTACCGGGAGATTGTCGCGGCCACGAACTTCAAGCAGCGCGCCCGGAAGATGCTGGAGTACTTCCACGCCGACCGGCTCCACTTCGCTGTGGTCGGCACGCCGAACCGGTTGGAGTACGACCAGGGGTTCTTCGTCAAAGGCGGCGACGGGCTCGCCGACGTCAAGCCGATCGCGCACCTGTACAAGTCCCAGGTCTACGCGCTCGCCGAGTTTCTGGGAGTGCCCGCCGCGATCCGTTCGCGGCCGCCGACCACCGACACCTATTCCCTGCCGCAAACGCAGGAAGAGTTCTTCTTCGCGCTGCCGGCGGCCATGCTGGATCTGGTGCTCTTCGCGCACAACCTCGGCTGCGACCCGGCGGCCGTCGCCGCGGAGCTGGGACGGACGCCGGAAGAGGCGGCGCGCGCGCTCAAGGACGTCGATCAGAAACGGGCGACCACGCGCTACCTGCACCTCCCCCCGCTGCTGATCGAGCCGGTTCCGGAGCTGACGGACCTCGAGCGGGAGCCGGTCTGATGTGCGGGTTCGCGGGACTGGCCCGCCACGAGCCGCGCGGCGTCGCGGCGGGAACCCTCGACCGCATGGCGGCGGCCCTCCGCCACCGCGGTCCCGACGGGTGCGGGCGGTACGCCGGGCCGCGGGTGGGGCTGGCCCACGTGCGCCTCAGCATCATCGACGTCGCCGGCGGGGCCCAGCCGCTGGGCAATGAAGACGACTCCGTGCTCATCGTGTACAACGGCGAGGTCTACAACTACCTGGAGCTGCGCGAGGAGCTGGCCGCCGCCGGGCATCGCTTCCGCACGCGCAGCGATACCGAAGTGCTGGTGCACGCGTACGAGCAGTGGGGCACCGCGATGCTCGGCCGCCTGAACGGGCAGTTCGCCTTCGCGATCTACGATCGCCGCACGGAATCAGTGTTCCTGGCGCGGGACCGGTTCGGTGTGCGCCCGCTGTTCTACAGCGTCGTCCGCGGCGACCTGGTGTTCGCGAGCGAAGCCAAGGCCCTGTTCGCAAGCGGCGAGGTCGAGCCGGCGCCCGATCCCGTGGGACTCGACCAAGTGTTCACCTTCTGGGCGGCGCGCCCCCCGCGCACGGTGTTCCGCGGGGTGCAGTCCCTCGAGCCCGGCGGCTTCGCCATCTGGCGCGATGGGCGGCTGCGCGGCGGCCGGTACTACGAGCTCGACTACCCCGAGGCCCGCGACGAGCCCGCCGACGCGCTCCCCGCCCTGGGCGATCTGCTCGGAACCGGCGTCGCGCTGCGGTTGCGCTCCGATGTTCCCGTTGGCGGCTATCTCAGCGGTGGGCTGGATTCTTCGATCACGTGCTCGCTCGCGGCGCGAGAATCGCCCTACGCCCTGCGCACGTTTTCCGTGACGTTCGACGATCCGCGGCTCGACGAGCGGGAGTTCCAGCTGCTCGTCGCCCGCCAGCTGCGCAGCCAGCATTTCATTCAGGCCATCAAGCCGGGCGATGTCGCGTCGGTGTTCCCCGACGTCGTGTGGCACGCGGAATCGCCCCTCGTGCGCACCGCCCCGGCGCCGATGTACCTCCTCGCGCGCCTCACGCGCGAGCACGACATCAAGGTCGTGCTCACGGGAGAGGGCTCCGACGAGCTGTTCCTCGGATACGACCTGTTCAAGGAGACGGCTCTGCGGCTGTTCTGTCTGCGGCAGCCGCAATCGCGCCTGCGGCCGCGCCTGTTCGAGCGCCTTTATCCATACCTCGACCCCGCGGCCCGGCGCGGCGATTTCTGGCGGCGGTTCTTCCTGGACGCCGGAACGACGGACGATCCGCTATTCTCGCACCTGCCGCGGTTTTCGCTCACGTCACGGATCAAGGACTTCTACACGGGCGACCTGCGCGCCACGCTCTCGGGGGCGGACCCGCTGGAAGAGTTGCGGGCGAGCCTGCCGTCCCGGTTCGCCGCGTGGTCACCGCTCAACCGGGCGGCGTACCTCGAGATGGTCACGCTGCTCTCCCCGTACCTCCTCGCGGCACAGGGGGACCGCATGTCGCTGGCGCACGGGGTGGAGAGTCGCTACCCGTTCCTCGATCACCGTCTGTTCGAGTTCGCGGCGCGCCTGCCGACCTCGAGTAAGCTCCGGGGTTTCCGCGAGAAGGCCGTTCTGAGGCGCTGGGCGCAGGGCCAGGTCCCGGCCGAGGTGCAGCAGCGGCCGAAGCAACCTTACCGGGCCCCCGACATCCCGGCGTTTTTCAGCCCGGAACCCGTCGAGTACGTGCGGGAGATCCTCCATGAGGCGAACCTGGCGCGGAGCGGGATGTTCGACCCGCGGGCCGTCGCGGGCTTGATGCGGCGCTGTCAGGCGGGCGTCGCGACGGGGTTCCGCGAAAACCAGGCCCTCGTCGCCATCGTGTCCGCGGAGCTGTGGTACCGGCAGTTCTTCACGGACGCCGCGCAGGTACGGCCCGGACGACTCCCGGTGCCCGATGTCGCCCTGGCGGACGGCGTGACGGCCCCGGCCTGACCCTCACCCATCGGAGCTACCGTCTCGTATGGACGAATCCGCCATCCTGACGCGCACGCGCGCCTACGTGCTCGACACGTTTCTGTACATGCGACCCGGATTCACGCTCGGAGACCACGACCGCCTGCTACAACGCGGGGTGATCGACTCCATGGGCGTCATGGAGCTCATCGGGTTCCTGCGCAGCGAGTTCGACGTCGTCGTGGCAGATGAGGACATCACCGAGCAGAATCTGGGAACCCTGGCGGACATCGCGCGCTACGTGATGGCCAAGCGCGGCAACGGCGGGCCGGCGCGCGGCTAGCCCGCCGCGCCGCGGCGGGTAGGCTCCCAAACGGGCGCCGGCCGGCCGGCGAGGAGCCGGAGCCAGGCGTGCAGCACCGCGACATTGCCGGCGACGACGTACGCCGGCAGGGCCAGCAGCCGCGGCAACGGCTCGCCATCGGGCCGCATCCACGCGATCGCGGCGAGCGCCCCCAACGCGCCGAGTGCGGCGAGCAGTCCCAGGGCCCACCAGGAATGGACCGCCAGAGCCAGGAGAGCGGCGAGGAGCAGCAGTCCGGCGGCCGGGACGAGCCAGCGGCAGACCTTGTGGCTGAACAGCATCCACGCAAACACGCCGTACCGGAGCGGGTTCAACAATGCGCGCTTGTGCGCCAACGTGGCGAGGCCGCGCGTAATGGTCCTTACCTTGCGCCGGTATTCCTGTCGGAGCGACGCACCACGCGGCACAAAACAGAGCGCTGCGGGCACGGACACCGCCCGTCGCCCGTGCTCGCGGGCCGTGAGCGCCGCGGCGAAATCTCGGCTCAGATCTTCGGGGACGCGGCCCATGTGCAGATCGGCGCGAATCGCGTACAGGCAGCCCGAGGCGCCGACGATCCCGTACACGGCCGTTTCCACGTCGCGAATCCACATCTCGTACCCGACATACGCCTGCTCACCGGCATTCGCCTGCTGCTCGAGATTCGTGATGCTCACGTCGCGTGCCGAGGCCACGCCGACCGACGGGTCGCCGAACGCGGCGACGAGGTGTTTGACCGCGGCGGGGTGAATGCGCACCGAGGCGTCCGTGTTGATTACGATCTCACCCGTCAAGCGCCGGCGGGCTGCATTCTCCGCCGCGGTCTTGCCCTGGCGCCGCGGCAGCCGCAACAGCTCGACGCGGCGATCGGCGAAGCCCGCGACGATCTCGTCGGTCCCGTCGGTTGATGCATCGGACACCACGAGGATCTGGCGGAGCTCCGCCGGATAGTCGAGGGCGAGGAGGCGCTCGAGCGTGCCGGCGATCACGCCCGCTTCGTTGTAGACAGGCAGTACGATGCTGATCCGGGGCCATCCGGACAGCGGTCCCCCGGCGGTCCCGGGGCGACGCCAGAGGCTCAGCACTTTCAGGATTGCGGGATAGCCGACGTAGGTGTACAGGCACAATCCCACCGCCACGGCGAGCAGCAGGCGAGCGACCGTCATCACGTCGGCACCGGCGCGGATGTGTGGCGGCTGACAAGCCGGTAGATCGCCTCGTAGCGGTCGAGCCACCGGGCAACGCCAAAGTCGCGATCCAGGCGGGCGCGCGCGGCCAGGGCCCGGGCGCGCGCGGCCGCCGGGTCTCCGTACACCGCGCGGATCCCCGCCGCCAGCGCGACCGGGTCCTCGGATGGGACCAGCGCCGCCTCCGCCGCTGACACGACATCGGGGATTCCACCCACGCACGTGGCGACGACGGGGACGCCGGCGGCCATCGCCTCGAACACCACGATCGGCGTACCCTCGGTGCGCGAACTCAGTACGCACACATCGAAGGCAGAGAGCAGCCGCCCCGCGTCGGGGACGGCGCCGTGCCAGCGGACGCGCCCGTTCAGGCCGAGGTGATCGGCCTGGGCCCGCAGCGCGACCCGCATGACGCCGCTCCCCACGACGGAGGCGAGGAGCGGCAGGTCGCGGAGCTGCACCAGCGCGTCGAGCAGCACATCGGGGCCCTTCTCATGGCTCACCCGGCCCACCCAGCCGACCACGAAGCTGTGGGGCGGCAGGCCCAACGCACGGCGCGCGGTTTCCCGGTCCAGCGCCGGAACGATCGGTTGCCACGCGTTGGGCACGACGTGAATCCGCGACGCGGAGACACCGGAACGCTCGAGACGCTCAGCCAGCGGCCGGCTCACCGCGACCACGGCGTCGAAGCGGCGGAACGCCCGCGACTGCCACCACTCGTACAACCGGTTCTTCCACCCGCCGCCGGTGAAGCCGTGGACGGTCGTGACGACGGGAAATCCGAGACGCCGCGCCACCCCCGCGTCGAGCACATCCGGTCGGTAGCCGTGGGTGTGGACGACGTCGGGACGGAGCTCCTGGAGCACCTCGCCGACGGCGGCGCGCTCCCGCAGGTACGCCCGGCCCGGCATTGCGAGCGTTCGAGTGGATACCCCGCCATCCGCCAGTGGCGCGAGGAACACGTCGGCCGTCTCCCCGTCCACGACGACCGCCAGCACGTGCACATCGTGTCCGAGGCCGCCCAGGCCGCGCCCCAGCATCTGCACCACCCGTTCGAGACCGCCGAACTCGGCGGGCGCCACCACGTGCACGATCACCATGAGCCGTACAGGAGCGTCTCCAGCGTCCAGGCACCGGCGTCGCGCCGGCGCGCGGGGCGCGAGGGTGCAGGCGTCTTGATCCCCTCGAGGATGACCACGGCGGCGGCGAGGCCCGACTCGTGGGTCAGGCTGACGTGCGCGTTCCGCACGCCGCGATCCCGGGCGCATGCTCTGAGCGCTCCGGCGAGGCGGAGCTGGGGCGCGCCAGTCGGGTCCGAGGTGATCTCCACCTGTCGGAGCGCCGCCTCGAGAACGCCGACGCCGAGTGCTTTGAGGCAGGCTTCCTTGGCGGCGAATCGCGCGGCCAGCGCCTGGACCCGATCGTCACGAATCGCGCAGGCATCGAGCTCGCCAGAGGTGAATACCCGCTCCGCAAAGCCGCCCGGCGCGGAGAGGGCTCGTGCTAGCCGCTCCGTGTCCACAATGTCCAGCCCAACGCCCACAATCATGGTCGCTACGTGACGCCCGTGGCGTTGAAGGACGGCGACGCGCCGGTGTGATCGGCCCCGACGCTGTGCTGAGACCGGCGGCGCCTGCACAGGGCGGCCGCGACCGTCCGCGCGACGACCGCCGCTCCAGCGGGCGTGTGATGATCGTGGTCGTAATAATGGCGTAGACCCCCGGTCAGCACCACTCGGAGGTCGAGGTGCGGGACGCCGAGCGCGTCTGCGACCTTGGCGGCGCGAGCGTCGACGCGCGCTAACAGCCCGTTGATGACGTCCAGGCTGTAATAGACCTTGATCGTTTCCTTCCAGGGCTTGCCGACGCCGCCGTGCCAGAACCGCGCGGTTTCCTCAGGTGTGTAGTCCTTTTCGAACCACGGCTGACGCACGACGACCACTCGATCGGCGTGGGTCATGGCTCTGCGGAGGAGCCGGCCGAAGTGGAGCTCGAAGTTGTCCAGCAGGAGAGCCGGGTCCGGCACGGTGGGCCGCACCTCCTGGGCCTCGGCGCGCATCTTCCGGGCAGTCACCACCCAGGCCCCGGCGCCCTCCTTTACCTCCACCGGCCGGAACCGCGTGCGGCGCAGCCGGCGGACCACCTCGGCGAGAGCCAGAGCGCCGGGTTTCCAGCCAAAGCGTTGCTTCGGGTGACACGAGAACAGCATCAGCTCCGGTACGGTGGACGGCGGGCGCGACGGCGGAGCGCCGTCCTCCAGCCAGTGGTACACGTCGCTGGCCGCGACCATGATGAGAATCGCGTCCAGGCGCCGGTACTGCGGGAGCACGCGCTCGAAAATGAGGTCCAGGTCAGCCGACCCGACCCCCGAGTGGGCGATGTTGCCCACGTGGACCCGACGGGCGCCCAGAGCGTGGAGGCTGTCCGGCGCGTTGAGCAGGCGCTCGAGCTGCCCCGGCCAGCTCGTCGGCTGGTCGAGCGCGAAACACTCAGCCGCGCTCCCTCCCGCCACGAGGATCCGGTAGAGCCCCTCCTCATCCCCGCCCACGTCGCCGCCGCGCTCCCCGTCCGCGTTGATGTCGACATGGACGCGCGGCTCCACCTCCGGAAACACGCCAGGGTCCTGCCGCACCTCGAGCCGCTGCCCGGGCGGCCACACGTAGTAGCGGCTCCGCCGGCGGATCCACCAGCGGCACCCCGCTTCGGCGGCCAGGAGGGCCAGCCCCGCCAACCCGACGAGCATCCAGATCGTCATACCCTGCCCCATGCCCGCAGCCGCGGCAGCAACCAGGACCACAGGTCGATGTACGGGTCGTTCCGGCAAACGTAGAACACCCACATCACGCCGAAGAGCAACGTCATGGCGACCCCCGCCACGGCCAGCTCGACCAGACTCCGGACCTCGAGACCGAGCTTGAACCACAGGAGCAGCGCCAGTACGGGCACGGCGCCCAGCACCGCGCGGGGAATGACGTAGCGCATGAACGCCAAGATGGAGACCTCCATCACCCGGCAGGCATGCCCGAAGATCAGCACGGCGAACAGCACGTTCGGGATCGCGGTGCCGAGCGCGACGCCGGCCAGCCCCAACGGGCGCACCAGCAGGAGGCTCAGCCCCAGGTTCAGGACGCCGGCCACGAGGAACCCGACCGTCGGCAGGCCCGCCTTGCCGAGGCCCATCAGCATCGGGAGCGCCACGCCGCGCATGGGCAGAAAGATGAGATACGAGACCATAAGGATTTGCAGAACCTGCCCCGCCGGTCGTTCAAACGTCGGATCGACCCACCACGCGATGAATCGCGGGCCGAGCACGATGAGAAACAGACCGGCCGCCAGGGTCATGGACAGCGCGATCTTAGACCACTTGAGGAAGATCTCTTGCAGCTCCGCCTTCTTCCCCTGCGTCTGCAGTCTCGTGGCCATCGGCATCACGACCGCGGCAATGGCGATCAGGAACTCCATCAGATAAATGATGAAGCTGTTGGCGACGGTGAAGTACGGAATCGACCCCACGTTCATGAACCCGCCGATGACCATGGAATCGGTTTCGAACGAGAGCCGCGCGCCGGCGTTCAGGATCAGAACATAGATACTGAAGGCGAAGATGCCGCGCGCCGCTGTCCAGTCGAAGTCCGCAAGCCGGAACCGGGTCGCCGGATATCGCCGCCGCACCAGCAACCAGCAGAGCAGGAAGTCGAAGGCCTGGCAAACCAGTTGGACGACGGCCAGCAGCAGCAGCGATGCCCGCAGCGCCAGCAGCCCGAGCGTGAGCACGAGCCGCAGCACCACACCCCACAAGCGGACGACGTTGCGAGGTACGAAGACGTCGTGCGCCGCGAGGACGCCGCTGGGAAGGAGCGAGATGAACCCACTCGATACGAACAGCACCATCAAGAAGAAAGCCCAACCGGCGTCCCCGTGCAGGGCCGCGGGGATGTGGTAGGTGAACGTGAAGAAGGCGTACAAGCCGACGCCCATGACCAGCGCGACCGCCCCGAGGATCAGATACAGCGCGGTGCAGCTGCCGATCGCCTGGTTCAGTTTGGTCGTGTCGCCCCGGGCGACGTGCTGCGCGAAGTAGCGCACCGACGCCATCGGCACGCCCAGCACAAGCAGCCCCAGGTACCCGGTGATCGAGTTGATCAGGTTCCAGGTCCCGTACCCGTCGTCGCCGAGCTTGTGGATCGTGTAGGGGGTGAGCAGGTAGACCGCGACCACCGTCACCACGGTGACAATCCAGTTGCTTCCGACGTTCTTCAGCACGGGTCACCGTCCCCGGTGATGGATCGCACCCCAAATCGTGGCTTCTAGGGCAGAAAGTGCACGTGTTGTGCCAGCGCCTGCTCTGTGGAGGGTCGCTGGAGAGTGTTGCGTGGGCTCGACATCAACCCAGCAAGGCTGCCGCCTCGCTGACCGTGGCAAAGGTGAGCGGGGTGATCCGCGACAAACCTTCGAGGTAAGCTTCGACCGCGGCGTACAAGCGCGCGACGTCCGCGGTCGTGGCGGTGAAGGGACTCAGTCCGGGCTTGAGACTCGGGCTGTGCCAGGACAACTGCAGATGCCGCACACCCTGCTCGAGCAGCCGGCGCGATAGCGTCAGCATGTCGGCGACGGACGCCAGCTCGGGGCACAAGACGATGCGTTTGACCAGGCCGGCGCGGGCCGCCAGGCCGCCCAGGTGAAGCCAGCGGAACGGCGCCGCGTCGAGGAAGCGGCTGGCGGGATCCCAGAAGCTGAAGGGGCCACGGTTGAAGCCGTGGGACAGGGGAACCTCCAGCAGTTTCCCATCCGGAGCCGGTTGTCGGACGTCGCGGTCCGGCGCCAGACGATACGGCACCATGGGCGCGCCAACGAACGTTGGGCCATCGTCCAGCCTCTTCAAACTGAGGAACGGGCTGACGCTGCTGTCCACGCGATAGCCGCAGCACAAGAGCGCGGCCACCGTGTCACGGCCGAGGCCATAGCGACCTGCGCGAAACGCCCGGGGTGTGGAGTCGAACGCCTCTTCCAACGCCTTTGTGAGCCGGCGCAGCTTCGACAACTGCAGCTCGGCCGGCAGATTCTTGAGCATCGAGTTGCGGGGCACGAACGCTTCCGTCAGGGGAGGCGTGTTCCACGGATGCAGGTGGGCCGCGATCTCCCCACGGCCCCCGTCACAGACCTCGCGCAGCACGTCCGCCGCGCCGTGCTCAACGGCGACCTGATAGGCCGTGAAATAGGTCGGCCGCACTCCCAGCCGCCCGAGGAACGCGGCCAGCGGCCGGAGCTCCTGGATGTTTTCGGTCGTCACGTCGTGGCGGCTGCGGTGCCAGTTGTCCTCCTCGGTGTCGACGGAGACGATCAGCAAGACGCCGTCCGTGGGCGGGTCGCGGCGGTCAATCATCGTCCGGCCCTCGCCCGCAGGGTGGCCACCGCATCCAGGGCGCGGAGGCACCGCCCTCCCCACCCCGGCCGAAAGATCACCGCCTCACCGGTCATCCGCCGGGATGGCGTCCATTGCTGCTTGTAGCTGTCGCCGCCGCGCAGGAAGTTGAAGGCCCGGTAGCCTCGCTCGATCGCGCGCTGGATCATCAGACTGACCAGGACGAGCCCGACGCTCTCCCGCTCCCACCGCGGGTCCCGCCCGCACTGATAGAAGTAGACCGTGTCCCCGGACACAAAGCCGTACCAAGCCGCCGCGGGGCGCCCGTCCAGATCGAGCGTCGTGAGCCACAGGCGCTTGCGCTTCGCCATCTCGCGAGCGAAGCGCCGCTGCAGGCCTTGGCTGCGCGGGTCCTGGAAGGCCCCGCCGCCGTCCCAGCGCGTCTCGTGCAGCGAGAGCAGGCAGCGCCACCCCTCCTCCAGCCGGTCCTCGTCGTAATCCGTAAGCGCTACGGCGTGATGCCGCCGCAGACTGCGCTCCATGTAGCGCAGGGCCTGCCGGCGGCTGCGACGCAAGGTCGCGAGGTAAGCGTCCCACGATGCAGGTAGCTCGAGCTCCGGGCAGGGGCACAGCGCGCGTTGCCGTGCCACGTGCCCGCGTCTCACGAGAGCGGCGCACAGTCGATCCGCGTTCGCGGCGCCCGCGACGAGGTTGCTCAGGATGAGCACCTGCCACGGCAGTGTTTCCAGCGCCGCCGCGAGGGCCGATAGGTCGGCCTCCGGGAGGGCCGGCACGTCGAGGTCATCCGGGCAGCCTACATCCCCGATCGCCCAGGTCAGCGCCTGCACCCAGACCCGATGAAACCGCACGCGGGACAGTCGGACGGGGAGCAACGCCTCGAGCGATCCGTCCGGGCCGTGGAGCAGCAAGGCTTCGCTCGCTCCCACTTCCTCAGACGGGGCGGAATCCGCCCACGCGCGATGCCACGCCCAGCTCATGAACGGCGACGGCGATCGGCCGCGCCCGAGCAGGCCATCCCACACGGCGGACCCCAACGCAAGGGCGTCGGACAGCGACACCCGTTTCACCCCGCCTCGCGAGCCGGCCACAGGGTGATGCAAGGCACGGACGTCGTCGCGGCGAGCGGCGAGCCCCGTGGTCAACGACACACCTTCCACTCCCGGTTCCTCCCGATCGACATTGAGTTTTCTTTCGCAAGGACCACGCCGTGCCGCACATGTTGCGCCGCCGCCACAAGCCGATGCGCGGTGAGACCCTCGCGTGGGTGGCGTCACTCTTGCTCAGTGATCCCTCAGTTATCGGCGCTGGAGCCACGCGACATGTGCGGCATTGCGGGAATTGTGTACCGGCAGCGGGAGCGCCCCGTCCCCGAGTCGCTGCTGCGCCGCTTGTGCAGCGCCATGAGGCATCGCGGCCCCGACGACGAGGGGCTCTACCTCCACGGCGCCGTCGGCCTCGGCATGCGCCGGCTCAGCATCATCGACCTGAGCGGCGGCCGCCAACCGATCTTCACCGAAGACGGTTCCAAGGTGATCGTCTTCAACGGAGAGATCTACAACTACCAGGACCTGCGGCGCGGCCTCGTGGCCCGCGGGCACACGATCCGCTCCGCCGGCGACACCGAGACCGTACTCCACCTCTACGAGGAGCGCGGCCCCGACTGCGTGTCACCCCTGCGCGGGATGTTCGCCTTCGCCATCTGGGACGCGTCCACGGAGACGCTGCTGCTCGCGCGAGACCGCTTCGGGATCAAGCCGCTGTATGTCGTCACCGCCCCCTGGGGGATCGCGTTCGCCTCGGAACTCAAGGCGCTGCACGCCGCCCGATTGACCTCGCGCGAGCTCGACTGGGAAGCACTCGACACCTATTTCCAGCTGGGCTACATCCCGGCCCCCGCCTCCCCGTTTGCGGACGTGCGCAAGCTCGAGCCCGGGCACACCCTCGTGTGGCGGCGGCAGGGGGACGTCGCCACCCGTCGCTACTGGCAGTTCCCGCTGGACAGCGCGCCCAGCCCTCGCGACCCCGAGGCGTGCGTGCGCGAGTGGCTCGACGGCTCGGTGGCCGCGCATCTGGTGAGCGACGTGCCGGTGGCCGTGTTCCTGAGCGGCGGGCTGGACTCCTCCGCGGTCGCCGCGAGCATGGCGGTCGCGGGGAACGCGCCCCACGCGTTCACGGCTCGCTATTCGGGCTCCGGGGCGACGGCGACGGACGAAACCGATCTGGCCCGCGCCCTGGCGACGCGGTACGGCGCCGAGCTTACGCTTGTCGATATCCGCCCCGACATTCGCAACATCTTCGAGCCGATCGTCGCGGCGCTCGACGAGCCTCACGCCGACGACTCGGCGATCCCCACGTGGCTCCTGTCGCAGGCGGTGGGGAGTCGCTACAAGGTGGCCTTGACCGGCATCGGAGGCGACGAGCTGTTCGCCGGGTACCGGCGACATATCGGCCTCCTCGCCGCGGAGCGGTACGCCAAACTGCCCGCGGGCGTGCGGCGCATCGCTGGCGCCGCGAGCCGGCTGCTCCCCGAGCCGCGGAATGGGACGCTCGGCATCGACCGCCTCAAGCGTTTCCTGCGCTCCGGGAACGGCGCCGTTCCGGATCGGTTCCTGGGGCTGATGAGCCGTCTGTCGAACGGCGAGCGTCTGGCCCTGTACACGCCGAGCCTTCGGGCGCACATCACGGGAGACGCTGCGAGCGCCCGCTTCCGCGAAGTGTTCGCCGCACAAGGTCGCCCCGCCGGACTCGCCGCCGGCCTGTACCTGGATTACATGACGTTTCTCCCCGACGACATCCTCGCGCTCAGCGACCGGCTGGCCATGGCGCATTCCCTCGAGGTGCGCGTCCCCTTCGTCGACCACATGCTGGTCGAGGCCGTGTTTCCGATTCCCCAACGGGTGAAGATTGGAGCGTGGTGGCGGGGCAAGCGACTGCTGCGACGCGCGCTGCGCCCCCGCCTGCCAGCCCGTCACTTCCGGGCGCCCAAGCGCGGGTTCGTGGGCCCCACGAGCGCCTGGCTCCGGCACGAGCTCGGCGACATGCTGGCGGACGAGCTCTCGCCCGGGCGCCAGCGTCGCCTAGGCTACTTCGAGCCGTCGACCGTGGGGGCCTTGCTCGGGGAGCACCTCACCGGACGCCAGAATCAGGAGCGGATTCTGTGGGCGCTGCTCTGCTTCTCGACTTGGCACCGGTTGTACGCGGAGTGAGCGGCGGGCGCGTTTTCAGAAGGCCGAGCCACTGCAGAGTCTCCACGAGGAACGGCGCCGGATCCCGCCAGCGCCACACCTCGCTGCGGTCACGGCCAGGCGAGACGCGCAGGAAGTCGCGCAGCGCTCGGAGACGCGACCCGCTCCGGTCGTGGCGCAGGCGGAGATACAGGTGGTCGACGTCACCCCAGAACCAGCGACTGCGGACGCCCACACGGTAATCCCCGGTCTGCGGCACGGTCTCCCCCGCCGCGCAGCGGACCAGCAGTGCGGGAAAATCGATTCCGGCGTCGATCGCCAACTGCAGCGAGCCCCAAAACCGGCCGTTCACCTCCATCACCATCTCCCGCCCGGTCGCCAGGTCCCGCTTGCACTCGATCATTGCGACGCCGCTCCAGTCCAGTGCCTCCAGGAGGCGAAGCCCGGGACCGACCAGCCGCTGCTCCAGCGGGATACTTTCGCGGTAGACGCTGACCCCACCGGTGGGCGGCTTTTCCCGCAGGCGGCGATGGGCGAACATCGCGACGGTCCGACCGCGCCAGCGCAGCGCGAAGAACCCCTCGCCATCGCCCGAGACCAGACGCTGCAGCAGCACCGGGAACGCGCCCGCCGGTAGGGCGGCCAGCGCGCGGCGACACTCGGCCGCGTCGGCGACCGGCACCACCCCCAGCTTGCGCCGGGTTGCCCCGACCGTGACGACGGAGCGGTGGGGCTTCACGACTGCCGGAAAGGAAGCTTCGGCCACGGCGGCGTCGCACTCCCCAGGCGTCGCGATGATCCGGGTGTCGGGCGCGCCGAAGCCGCACGACCGAGCGAGCTCGAGCACGTGCGCCTTGTTCGAGGCGGCGCGGTAGGTTGCGAGGTCGGGAAACGGCAAGACCACCCCCGCCGGCAGCGTTTCCGGATGCTCCAGCACTGCGCCGAGCGACGGGTCGGTGATCGGCAACAGCAGCCCAACTCGCTCTCGCTGCGCCGCACGACCCACCTCCGCCGCGTATGCGGCCGGATCTTGAAGGGGATCCGTCGCGAGCCGGAGTGGCCGCACCCCACGCGAGACGCCGGCGAGGGACAGCGACGTGGGAGCGGCGACGCTTACGGCATGCCCCGCCCGCACCAGCGAGCGAGCGGCGGCGAGCGCGGCGCGCTCGTTTCCGTCGGTGATCAAGATGTGCATGGTCGTCCTGTAACCCGACGCAACATGCGGGCCGGTCGTCGCTTACCCCTGGGCCCCGAAGGCATAGGGCTCACGGTATGGCGCCTGCGCCACAGGCGGGGGTTCCCCGCACCGAACCCACCACAGGCCGCTCCGTGGCTTCGGTCTTGCGGTACCAGTCGCACACACGGGACGAGGCAAGGCGCATGGTGAGTGCGGCGCGGTGGCAACGTGCCCAGCAATACGAGCGCGGCTACTGGGAGTCGCTCGCGACCAATATCGCAGGTGGCACCGTGTCGCAGCTGGACTGGTATCGGTGGCGATCCGACCAGCTCGTGGATCGGCTCCGCGCCCTCGGCCTCGGGCGCCTGACGGCGGGGCGCGCCCGCGTGTTGGAGGTGGGGAGCGGGCCCGTCGGCATCGTGGGCTTCTTCCCGGCCGCCGAGCGCGTGGCGATCGATCCCCTCGAGTCCTACTACGCCGCCAATCCCACCCTTACGGCGTTGCGCAGCCCGTCAGTCGAATACCGGGGGGGGTCGGTGGAAGCGCTGCCGTTCGAGAGCGGGCGTTTCGATCTCACGATCATCGAGAACTGCATCGACCATGTCCGCGATGTGAGCGCCGGGATGCGTGAGATCAAGCGCGTGCTCAGCCGTACCGGTGCGCTCTACCTCACAGTCAACTGCCGCACCGCCTGGGGCTTCGTGGTGCATCGCGCGCTTTCGCGTCTGCGCGTGGACGCCGGCCATCCTCACACATTCACCCCCCGCCGCGCCGCAGCGCTGCTCCGGGACCACGGCTTCACCCCGCTGCAGTTCGAAGTCGGCTCTTACGCCGTCGCCCGGCGCGAGGATCTCGCCGCTCCCGAGCTGCGAGCCCGCATCAAGGCGGTCCTCGGGGTGAGCGAGTTTCTGGTCAGCGCGGTGGCCCAGCAGAGCCCGGCGCAGTGAGCCCGGCGATGCCCGGCTCCCGACCCCTGCGAATCGCGTTCGTCGGCGCCGGCAACATGGCCCGGCTGCATCTCGGCGCGCTGAAGCGCGTCCCGACACCGCACACCGTCGTGGGCGTCCATGACGTTCGGCCCGAAGCGGTGCACGCCTTCGCCCGGCGCGGCGGCGGCGCGGCTTACGCTTCCCTGCCCCAGCTGCTCTCGGAGGCTCGGCCCGATGTCGTGCACGTCTGTACGCCGGCGGGAATGCAC
>QHVC01000210.1 GCA_003222205.1 Gemmatimonadota bacterium
AATGCGGAATGTGGAATGGTCCAATGCGGAATGTGGAATGCGGAATGCGGAATGTCATGGTGAGGTCGAACCGGAAGCCCATCTTCGAACTCGCCCCCCAAAATTCCGCATTCCGCATTCCACATTCCGCATTAAGCGGTCCGCAGCTCCGGCACCCTCCACGCCGCACCGGCAACCCCCAGCGTCACCAACACTCCTCCCGCCCCCACGGCTACCGGCGCCCCGTAGTGCTCAGGAATAGAAGCCCATGATCCGCCCACGCAGGTGATCGGGGACGGCGGTCTGGAGCAGCGTGTTGGTGAGGCTGTTGTTGACGATCATCGCGCAGCCCGCGAGGGCGAGCAGCGCCATCGACAGCAGCAGCGATCGCGACGCCGAGAACAGCACCAGCAGCAGGCCGAAGGAGACGCCGCCCAGGAGCATGGTGCGCCCTTTGTGGGTGATGCGCCGGCCGAGCACCGCGACCCCCAGGGCGCCGAGCATCGCGCCGATGCCGACGGACGACGTCAGGATGCCGTAGCCGCCGGCGCCGCGGTGCAAGACGTTGCGGGCGAACACCGGCATCATCGTGATATAGGGAAACCCGAAGACGCTGAGCGTCGCCGTGAGCAGCACCAGCGTGCGCAGGCGGCGATCCGCGCCGAGGAAGCGGACGACCTCGCGGAACCCGCTCCACGCCGAACCCTGACTCGGGTGCGGCTGGAATGGCGGCCGCTTGATCGCGAGCAGCCCGACGATGACCGCGATGTAGCTCAACCCGTTGAGGAAGTAGCACCACGCGATGCCGACGAGCCCAATCAGGGCGCCCGCGATGGCGGGGCCGACGACGCGGGCGGCGTTGAACGCCGAGGAGTTCAGGGCGATGGCGTTCATCAGGTCGTCCTTGCCGACCAGCTCGACGATGAACGACTGGCGCGTGGGGATGTCGAACGCGCTGGCAATGCCGAGCACGGTCGCGAACACCATCACCTGCCAAACGGTGATGACGTGGGTCCACACCAGGGTGGCAATGACGAACGCCTCCGCCATGAACAGCGCCTGGCAGATGAGGATGGTGCGGCGCTTGTCGGTGCGGTCGGCGAGCACGCCCGCGTACAGGGTGAACAGCAGCACGCCGAGCGAGCTCAGCGCGGAGACGAGTCCCACGTAGAACGGCGAGTTGGTGAGCGTCAGCACCAGCCAGCCCTCGGCGATGTTCTGCATCCACGTGCCGATGAGCGAGATGCCCTGGCCGAAGAAGAAGAGGCGGAAGTTCCGGTGTGAGAACGCGCCGAAGCGGGGAGGAGGGGCGGCTACGGCGGCAGGGGCGGCAGAGGCGGACATTGACTAGAAAATAGCGACGGCGGGCCCAGAGGAGCCCGATTGCGCATTCGTGAACCCCGGGCTGGCGCCCGGGGTTGGCAAAGACGCGTCGCGCCCCCGTTTCACCGTGGGCTAAAGCCCCGGCTCGGCGACGACGGGCGTCCTCATGAGGACGCGCGATTTGGCCGAGCCGCCCCTTCAGGGGACGGATAAAACGCGGGGGACCCGCCTCGCCGTATTGCGTCCCCCGCCGCCCTTTCGCCACATTGCGACACCCCCATGCGCTACA
>QHVC01000211.1 GCA_003222205.1 Gemmatimonadota bacterium
CGCGTGGTGCCGGGCCACTCGTTCAAGTTCGCGGCGACGCTCCAGGCCGATCAGGCGTGCGACCGCCCGGTGCTGCTGCGGGTCGAGAAGGCGGGGAGTCACGGCTACCGCCCCACCGACCGGGTGATCGCCGAGATCGCCGACGAGTTCGCGTTCGCGCTCGCGAACCTGGGGATCCGCGCGCCCTGAGCGATGCCGTCCAACACGCACAAGTACATCATCTTCACGTCGATGGGGTGCGGCGGCGCCCTCGTCATCGCGTTGATCGTGGCGGTTCTCATGACGCAGCACGGGGGGCTGGGCCGCTTGATACGCGACGAGCCCTCGACGCTGCACTCGCCCGCCGCGCTGGACTCGCTCGCGGCGGTGCGCGCCTGGTACCACGGCCAGCCGCAGGCCGGCACCGCCTACGCCCTCCGGCCCGCCGGTGCCGGCGACGGGGCGCGGGCGGCGCTCAGCATCTGGCGCGATACCGCCAGCGTGGTGTGGGTTCCCTTCGGGGACACTTTCCCGCCCGACTCGCGGCAATTCCGGGCCTGGGGGCAGGACGTCGACTGGCAGGACGTCGACTCACTGCTCGCCGCCGCCCGGCGGCCGTGGCGCCCTGGCTGGTCGCCGCTCGCCACGCCGGACGCGGAGCGCGTGTGGCGCGGCCTGCTCTCGCAGGTCGCCGTTCTGAGTACCGCCCGGCAGCTGATGGGCGGCGCGCGCCTGCAGGAGCGGCTCGGCCGGCGCGCGCGCGCCGACTCCATGGTGCGCGCGGTGGTGACGCTGGGGCGGCGCCTGCAGCAGGACGTCGCCACGCCGCACGTCAACCTCGGGTTGCGGCTCGAGCGCGACGCCCTGCACGTGCTCGCCGGCATGTACGCCCGCTGGGACCGCGCCCCCGCGCGGGACAGCGCGCGCGCGGCCGCGAGCCGTGCCGACTCGGCGGTCGCCCGCTGGCGCGACGCGGTCCGGCTGATCCAGACCGCCGCCGTCCTCCCCGAGCACGCCGCCGCGCTCGCTGCCGCGGTTGAAGACTCCGACTGGCCGATCGCGCTGCGCGCTGAAATGGTCCTGGCGATCGGCTTCGGATGGGCCTACAACGGCGCCGAGATGGCCACGGGGATCGACGCGCACCGCAGCGCTGTGCTCGACGAGCTGGCGCACCAGCGCCTGCCGCCCGCGCTCCTTGCCACCCTGGCCGCCGCGCGCGCCGCGGCCACCGGGGACTTCAAGGGCCGGATCGAGGCGGGCTCGCGCTACCGCGCACTCGCGCAGTCGGAGTGGTGGGCCTTCTGAGCGGGGCGGTTGACACTCCGCCACGGCCGCGGAGAGATTCCCCGGTGCTTAGCCCTCTGCCGGAGCCCGACGCATGGCCCGAGTCATCTTCTGGGACGTCGATACCCAGTACGACTTCATGAAGGCGGACGGGAAGCTGTACGTTCCCGACGCCGAGCACATCATTCCCAACCTCCGCAAGCTCACCGACTACGCGCACGGCCACGGCGTGCGCATCGTCGCCAGCGCCGACGACCACGTCCCCGAAGATCCGGAGATCTCCGACGCGCCGGACTGGAAGACGACCTTCCCGCCCCACTGCCTGCGGGGCACGGCGGGTCAGAAGAAGATTCCGGAAACAGCCTTGCGCGATCCGCTGGTGATCGAGCCGGAGCCGCAGAACACGAAGACGCTCGTCGAGCGGCTGCGGCGCCACCACGGCGACATTCTCTTCCACAAGCACCGCTTCGACGTCTTCACCAACGCCAACGTCCTCCCGGTGCTCGAGGTGCTCGACCCGCAGGACGTGGTGCTGTACGGCGTCGCCCTCGACGTCTGCGACAAGGCGGCGATCGAGGGCCTGCTCGAGCACCGCCCGCACACGCGGCTGTTCGCGGTGACCGACGCGATGAAGGCGATCGACCGCGACCTGGGCGAGCACCTCCTCAAGGAGTGGGGGGAAGAGGGCGTGCGCATGGTGAAGACGAGTGAGGTGGTGGTCGGGGGGCTGGTCGAGCAGCTGGCGCACTCGCCGGCATGACCGCCTCCCCGCCGCCGGCCGCGCCGGCGTTCGGCCGATTCTTCCTGCCGGGCCCTACCGACGTCCACCCCGACGTCCTCGCCGCCATGCAGCGGCCGATGATCGGCCACCGCTCCGGCGCCATGGAGCAGCTGCTCCAGAAGATGGCGGGCCCGCTCCGGGCCCTGTGCCGCACCCGCCGCGACGTGCTGATCGGCACCACGTCCGCGACCGGGTTCATGGAGATGGCGGTGCGCAACGGCGTGCGCCGCCGCGCGCTGTCCGTGGTGAACGGCGCTTTCAGCGACCGGTTCGCGAAGCTCGTGACGGCGGTGGGGAAAGAGTGCGTGCGGCTCGAAGTGCCGCTCGGCGCCGCGGTCGAGCCCCAGCAGCTGCGCGAGGCGCTGCGCCGGAGCCCGGTGGACGCGGTGACGATGGTCCACTCCGAGACCTCCACCGGCGTGCTCCAGGACGTCGCGGCCCTCGCGGCGGTCGTGCGGGAGTTCGACGACGTGCTGGTCCTCGTCGACGCCGTCACCTCGCTCGCGGGCTCGCCGGTCGAAACTGACGCCTGGGGCTTCGACTTCGTGTTCACGGGCTCGCAGAAGGCCCTGGCCCTGCCGCCCGGCCTCGCGCTCGGCGTCGCGTCGGAGCGGATGCTCGAGCGCGCGAAGACGCTCGAGGCCCGCGGCCTCTACTTCGACCTGCCGAGCTTCCTGCAGGCGACGGCCAAGTTCCAGCCGACGAACACTCCCGCCATCTCCCTCTTGTACGCGCTCGACCGCCAGCTCGAGCGCATCGCGACGCTCGAGGCCCGCGGCCTCTACTTCGACCTGCCGAGCTTCCTGCAGGCGACGGCCAAGTTCCAGCCGACGAACACTCCCGCCATCTCCCTCTTGTACGCGCTCGACCGCCAGCTCGAGCGCATCGCGGCGGAGGGCGGCGTCGAGGGCCGCTGGCGCCGCCACGAGGCGATGCGCCGGCGCGTGGAGCAGTGGTCCGAGGAGTGCGGCGTCGCGTTCCTGCCGTGCGAGGGCCGCCGCAGCTGGACGGTCTCGTGCCTCCGGCTCCCCGAGGGGAAGAGCGCCAAGCAGCTCGTCGGCGCGCTGAAGGAGCAGGGGTGGGTGATCGGGTCGGGCTACGGCGCGCTCAAGGACACGACGATCCGCATCGGGCACATGGGCGACCACTCCGTCGAGGGGCTGAACCGCCTGCTGCCGCTCGTCGGTCTCCAGCTGGCATGATCTGGCGCGTCGTTGTGGCCGACAAGCTGGCCGAGAGCGGCCTGCGGCTGCTGGGCGCGACGCCGGAGCTCGAAGTCGTGAACGTGGCCGGGAAGCCGCGGGAGGACTTGGACCGGGCCCTGGCGGGGGCGCACGCGCTCATCGTGCGCAGCGAGACCCGTGTGACGGTGGACCTGATGAACCGGGCGCCGCACCTGAAGCTGATCGCGCGGGCGGGGATCGGGGTCGACACCATCGATGTGCACGCGGCGACGCGGCGCGGCGTGGCGGTCATGAACGCGCCGGGCGCGAATACGGTCAGCGCCGCCGAGCACGCGATGGGCCTGCTGCTCTCCCTGGTGCGGCACATCCCCGGGGCGGCCGACGCGATGCGCCGCGGCGATTGGGACCGCAAGCGCTTCGAAGGCACCGAGCTGCGCGGCAAGACCATCGGCGTGGTGGGGCTGGGTCGCATCGGCGGGCACGTCGCCCAGCTGGCCCGCGCGTTCGGCATGACCGTCGTGGCGCACGATCCCTACGTGACGCCCGAGCGCGCCGGCGAGCTGCAGGTGCGGATGCTGCCGCTCGAGCAGCTGCTCCAGGTCGCCGACGTGGTCACGTTGCATGTCGCGCTCACCGATCAGACCCGCCACCTGATCAACGCGCAGCGGCTGTCGCTGATGAAGCCCAAGGCGGTGCTGCTCAACACGGCGCGCGGCGAGCTGGTGGACGAGGCCGCCCTGGTCGAGGCGGTGACGCTGCAGCGCATCGCCGGGGCGGCCATCGATGTGTTCGCCCAGGAGCGCGTCGGCGTCGAGATCGGGACGGCGGTGCGCGACGCGCTGCTGCACGGCGACTTCTCGACGGCGGTCAACGTCCCCGGCATCACCGCCGACGTGCTGCGTCGCCTGGGACCCCTGCTCGACCTCGCGCGGCGGCTCGGCCGGCTCGCCGTGGCGCTCGCCGACGGCCCGGTGCGCGCCGTGGAGGTCGCCTACGGCGGTCGCGACGAGGGCGCGCCGCGGCCGGTGCTCTCGGCCGCGCTCGAGGGCCTGCTCTCGGCGCAGGACGCCGGCCCCGTGAGTCTCGTCAACGCGCTGCTGCTGGCCGAGGAGCGGGGCATCCAGCTGGCGCGCAAGACCGGCGCCCCCGAGGCCGGGTTTGAGACGTCGGTGGGCGTGACGGTGGACGCCGCGGGCGGTCGGGTGCGCGTGGCCGGGGCCCTGGCGGGGAAC
>QHVC01000002.1 GCA_003222205.1 Gemmatimonadota bacterium
CGGATGAACCGCAGCGTAGTACGGGCCGAAATCGTTCCAGATCCTCGCAACGAGCTCCGCCGGGAGCTCGCGGAGCAGCATGCGGTCCCAATGCTTTAGATCGTCGATCTGAAGGACGATACTCGGGGGAGCTCCTGTACTGTCGGGAGCGAACACGGAGGGAGGAAACACGTAGAGACCTCGGTAAGCAACGTCCTTCATCTCCAGCCACTGATTATTTTCGTACACACTCTGGGGCCCCCGGCCGCCGATGGCGGGAATCACGGGTTCGCCATCGCGGTACCATCTGACGCCTTGGACGTCTCCTTTGAACTCGAGCTTCGCGCGCCCGGCATAGCCGGTGAGGGCGGCAGAGAATACCCGGCCGAAGAGGCTGCTGCCTTTCTCGCCGACCCGTGGATGCACATCGATGACGACAGCGGGAACGCTGAAGTCGCCGACATACTCGCCCCAGTCGTGATACTGGGCGAATTCGGTGTAGCGCTGCTCCTCACTTAACCCCGCCCGCCGCTCCCGAGCTCTCCGATCATGCGCAACCTCGTTCTCATGCTGCTTCAGAGCGATCCATTGAGAGAGGTTGGTCGTCGTAGTGAGTTGAAAATCGCCGTAGCGGAGTTCTGAGAACTTCTCGTAGGCGTTTATGTCAGCCGTGTCCGCAATCGATCTCACGAGCGACAACGTATAGGCAGGGCCGCGGAGCACCGGAAGGAGGCGGCCTTCCGGCACGGAGACGCGCGGCAACGTGTCAGCGGCGCGACTCAGGAGGGGCGCGAGACGGCTGGCAATGATGGACCCCGACACACCCGGCCCACCGTTCTGGGAAAAATCTCCGAAGGTGTTGATGGCCACGACGTCGCCGGCTGTGTTGAGGAGAGGGCCACCGGAGTTTCCGTGATTGATGTTTACGTCCGAAATGATCGCCCGCTCCCGAACCCCGCTTACGATGCCCGAGGTGACTGTCGATTGCTGGTTGAGCGGGAACCCGATTGCGATCACGCGCTCGCCAGGCACGACCGTGGCCCCGGTGGAGTCTGGCTGGGCGAGGTGCAGGCGGGGGCACCCCCCGCAGAGAGCCAAATCGAACCTGAGGAGAGCGAGGTCTGCATCGTGGTCTTGCGCGACCACCTGAGCTCGCACGCGCGTTGCAGAGTCGAGAACAACGCTGACCTGCTCGGCGCGATCGACCACATGTTCGTTGGTGACCACGAGACCGCCGAGCGTATCGAGGAGGAACCCGGTTCCGTGGACCAGGTCAGCGTCGATGCGAACGACGGCTCGTTTGACCCTCTCGTATACGGCGATCTCCGGGGCGATTTGACGGCTAGTCGTGACCGGGCTAACGGGGACTGAGTCGATTTGCGCGTTGGCGTTGCTCAGCTCGATGTGTGTGGTCTTACCGCGTTCTACGACCACAGGGACTACCCAGCGGAACGT
This sequence comes from Gemmatimonadota bacterium, assembly GCA_003222205.1. GTDB lineage: Bacteria > Gemmatimonadota > Gemmatimonadetes > Gemmatimonadales > GWC2-71-9 > QHVC01. Next base: position 1,435 of record QHVC01000002.1, read on the forward strand.
GAGTCCACCGAGAATAGCAGGTGCGACGCTCCGTAATGCGTAGGTCCCGGACGCGACCGGAGAACTCACCCGCCCATCGAGTCCAGTACGTAATGGTGTGCGTACCGTGGTGTCGGATTTCAGCAGCAACTCAAGTCCGTATAGCGGAACTGGTCGGACCTGCAGCTCGTCGGCGACCAACGCAACGAGGACTTCGACGCTCCCCCTCCTGGCCGGCTGCTGCGCTGAGATTCGTGTGGCGATGAGCACGAGCAGGGCGAGAGACGTTAGGCGTGCAGAGGGCATGGTGGCCCTCCTTCCTCAGGGTACAGCGGGCAGAACATGTGCACCTGGAGCAACCATTAATGATGCGGGTGTTAGGCACACTCCGCCAGCATTCACCCGTCAACGCGCGATTAGCGCCAGCGCTGAATCCCGCACCGCGCGAAACCCCGCTTCTGACCGCTCGTTGTCCGCGTCGTTGGTGGTGTTGAACGCGGCGACCACCCCGCTCCCTGTCGCCGGGTTGATGTAGAAAAACGACCGGAACCCCGCCTGGTGCCCGGTGTGGCCGACGAACCGCGTTCCCCCACGCCGCAGAATGAAGAAGGACAGCCCAATTGAATCCGCCGGTGTCAGTTCGCCCGCCACCGGCTCCACGGCGAGATACCGCGCCCGCCACATCTCCTCGAGAGAACCGTGACCGAGTACGGCGTTGCCGGGTGAGGCGTTGCCGAGAAAGGCGAGGTAGCGGGCGAGGTCGCCCAGCGGCGCGTTCCAGCCGCCGTTGGGGATCGTGACGCCGGGATCGAAATCGCGACCGTTGGCGACCACGCTCACGCGGCCGGTGCTGTCCTTCGTCACGGTGTAGTTGTTGGACCGCGCCGCCGCGAGATGGTAGGGCGTGACGCCGAAGTAGCTGCGGGTGAGTCCGAGCGGTGTGAGGATGTTCTTCTGGACGTAGGTCTCCCAGGGATCGCCCGTGATCTGCTCGATGATCCGCGCCAGGTAAATGAATCCCGGGTTGCTGTAGCTGTAGCGCGAGCCGGGCGCAAACAGGACTTCCTGGTACGGCATCATGGCGACGAGCTGCTCCCAGCGCGTCGGCTCGAACGGCTCCCACGGCTGTCCGCGAGTCCACGGCCATGTGGGCCCCTGGAAGCCCGCCGCGTGGGACAGCAGCATGCGGATCGTGATGTCGTCGACCGAGCCGAAGGAGTCGTGCACCTGCCGCAGCTCGGGGATCCACTTGGTGACGCGATCGTCGAGCGACAGGCGGCCGCGGTCGCGCAGCTGCAGGATGGCGATCGCCGTGAGCGTTTTGGTGATCGACGCCCAATGGTAGATGGTGGCGGTGTCGACGCGCTGGCCGAGGGCGCGGTCGGCGGCGCCGTACTCGTGATGAGCGGCGACCCGCCCGTTCGTCACGACCAGCACGCTGGCGCCGACGACGCTGTCGCCCGCGGCGTAGGCGTCGAAGGCTCGGGTGAAGGCGGGCCAACCCGCGGGACGCTGGACGGAGACCGCGAGAGCCAGGCACGTGAGGGTCTGGAGCATGGGGACCAAACATACAGCGGGCAGGCCCGGTTGGACCTGCCCGCTGCCTTCAGTATCCGTTACTCCGGACGTCAGTCCGTCGAATCCTTCTGGCTCTGCTGAATCTCCCGATTGGCGGTGCGCTGGGCGTCGCCGGCGTCCTTCGCCTTGACCCCGAGCGCCTGCAGCGTCTGGCCGATGCTCTTGCCGCTCTTCAGGCCGTCGAGAATCGCCTGGGTCGTGATGGCGGGATTCTTGTCGCCCAGGTTCTTGGCCAGCACGTTCGCGGCGACGAACTGCCCGCGCGTGAGCTTGGGGTTGGCCGCTAGCGCCGTCTGATACGCGCTCTCGAGCATGTCGGGCGTCGTGCCGAGCTTATTGGCAATGCCCTTGAAGCTCATCGGGCGGGGCGTGTTGGGCGCCGTCGTCGGATGGCTCATGGTCGCCGGCCGGTGGCTGGTCGGCTTGGGGGTCTGGACGCGGCTCGCGTGCTGCGCGGCCAGGGCGGCCGCGGTGAGCAGCGTGGCGGCCAGGGTGGATGCGAGAATCCGTGTGACCTTCATGGGGCTTCCTCCGTCTCTAGGGAGCAGCCGGCGCGGGGCGCCGGCCACTGAGTTCATTACTAAGAACCGACCAGGCGCGGCGAGGTCACAGAGCGTTTCGCTGCGAAACTTGGGGCCCATGAGGAGGAACGATGGTGCGGAGGACGCTGGTGGTCGCGGTGTCGCTGTTTGGGACCGTCCGCAGCGCGGCGCAGACCCCCGTCGGCGCCGGCCTCACGGTGGGTGCGGCGCGGCTCTCCGATAAGCGCAGCGAGCGGGTGATGACGGGAGTGTTGCAAATCCGGCCGGCGCCGTGGCTGACGGTGTCGGCGATTCCCTCGGTGGTGCGGGTGGCGAACGACACGAGCGGAACGAGCGCGTCGAGCGGCGGGCTCGGCGACCTCCCCCTCGTCGCCGGCGCGGCGGTCACCCTGCCCGCGCGGTGGTCCCCGACCATCGGCGGAGCGCTCATCATGTCGCTCCCCACGGGGGACGCCGCGTGCGGGCTGGGCAGCGGCCAGACGACGTTCGGCATCGACGCCGGGGTGGGCATCGCGCCCACGGCGAACCTGCGGTTCTCGGCGGATGCGAGTCGTAACCTGTCCGGACTCGCGGGCCAATCTTCGCTCACGCCGTCGCAGGCGACGGCCGTGCGGCTCGAGGCGGCGGCGGACGTCGCCCCACGCTGGACGATCGGCCTCTCCGTTGGCGCGGACGTCGGCAGCGGCGATTCGACCCAGGCGCTCACGCGGATCGCGGGAGCGGGGATCACTCACGCCATCGCTGGCGCCCTCGCCGTCACGGTGGACGCGAGTCACGGCCTCACCACTGCGTCGCCCCGCTGGGTGGTCTCGGTCGGCCTGGGGACGGTGTTCTCAGGCATCTCCCCCGTCGCGCCCACGTCCCCCCTGCGCCGACTGCAGCGCAGCTTCGGGGGCGCGGCGGGCCGCAGCCGCGGGTCGGGCAAGGTCGGCGCCTGCGGGTAGTCTGGCGCCCGCCGGACTCCGGTCTACGGGCTCACGACGTCGATCGTGACGTTCGACGGGTGCCGCGCCGTGCGATACACGCGGTGCGTCGCCGCGCGGTAATCCGCCGCCGTCGCCCTGAAGATGTTGGGTACGAACGTCTGTGGGTTGCGGTCGTACAGCGGGAACCAGGTGCTCTGCACCTGCACCATGATGCGGTGGCCCTTCCTGAAGGTGTACGCCTGCTGGTGCAGGTCCACGGTGAACGGCGTCACCTGGTTCGCCGGGATCGGCTGCGGGTGCTCCCAGCTGTTGCGGTAGCGGCCGCGCATGACGTCGCCCGTCACCATCAGCTCGTAGCCGCCCATCCCTGGCCGGTCGGGGATGGTGTCCGGGTAGACGTCGATGAGCTTCACCACCCAGTCGGCGTCCGAGCCCGTCGTCGCCGCGAAGAGATGCGCGACCACGTTCCCCGCGACCGTCACGTCGGCGGTGAGCGGCGCCGTCTGCCACGTGAGCACGTCCGGCCGGCCGTCCACGAAGCGCTGATCCTCCGTCTCCCAGCGCCGCCAGCGGGACGGCGGAGAATACGTCCGCTCGACGGGGCGGGGTCGATACGGCACTGGATGCGCCGGATCCGACACATACTGGTCGGCGCCGGTAGCCGCTGTGGGTGGATCGAACGACAGGCCGCCGTTCTCGCGGAAAAAGAGGTGCTTCGTCTGGGCCGCCGCTGGCGGCCAGCGATCGAAGCTGCGCCACTCGTTCGTCCCGGCGTCGAACACCGTCGCCTCCGGGAATTTCCCGTCGCCCTCGCCCTTGAGCCAATACGCGAACCAGCGCGTCTGCAGCGCGCGGAAGTCCACGCCCGTGGGACGCCCGAATCGGATGTTGCCGAGGGCCGTGGCGGAATCCGCGAACCACTGCCCGTGGTACCAGGGACCCATCACCAGGAAGTTCACGCCCGCGGTGTCGGTCCTCTCGAGCGCCGCGTAGCTCGCGAGCGGCCCGTACTCGTCCTCCTGGTCCCACCAGCCGCCCACGGTGAGCGTCGGGACGGTCGTGTGGGTGAAGTAGCGGGGAAGGGAGCGCGCCCGCCACACGCTGTCGTAGGCGGGGTGCTCGGCGAAGTGGCGCCACGTGGGCCACTGCTCCGCGCCGACCGCCGCCGCCAACGCCCCCAGCGTCGGGAACGAGCGGTACCATTCGTACGTGTCGAAGCGCGCCGGCGATGGCGTCACGGACAGGTCGGGCGACGCCTCCATCATCCATGAGTACTCGAGCCCGTAGCTCTGCCGGAACGCGCCCTGGTGGAAGAAATCGTCGCCCATCCAGGCGTCGCCCATCGGCGCCTGGGGGCTGATCGCCTTGAGCGCCGGGTGGGCGCCGATCCCCGCCACCGCGGTGAGCCAGCCGGGATACGAGATGCCGAACACGCCGACCCGGCCGTTGTTGCCCGGCACGTTCTTCACGAGCCAGTCGATCGTGTCGTAGGTGTCGGTGCTCTCGTCGGTGCCCTGGGGGCCGGAGTGCGGGGGACGGTTCATGGCGAACGTGCCCTCGGACGTGAAGCGGCCGCGGATGTCCTGCGCAACGATGATCAGGCCGCTGAGGCCGAGGTAGCCGGCGTTGCGCGCCGCGCCGGCCGCGGCGCCGTCCGCGCCGTACGGCGTGCGGTCCATGAGGATGCCGAGGGACCCGGTCGTGCCCCGCGGCGCCACGATCACCGTGTGGAGCTTCACGCCGTCGCGCATCGGGATCATGGCTTCGGTGCGCGTGTACGCCGAGTCCTGCATGGGCTGCTGGGCGAGGGCGACGGTCAGCAGGACCAGTGAGGGTAGCATCATCGACTCCCGGAGAGCGCGGGGAGTCAGATTATACCGGTGGGACGGTGCGACAGTAAGCGCCCGATCGCCGCGCCTTCCCGTGCCCTGAAGGGCCGGCTCGGCGCTAGCATGCGTCCTTAAGGACGCCACAAAGTGCCGAGCCGGGGCTTCAGCCCACGGACTATGGCGCGCGGGCCCCGACCGCGCGAGCATTCACGGAGACCCGAGTGTGACGAGGAGACCGCGATGATCGCTCGATTGTGGCACGGGGTGACGACGCGGCAGAACGCGGGCGCCTATGAAACCTTGCTCCGCAACAAGGTCCTTCCCGGGATCCACCGGGTGTCGGGATACGGTGGCGCGTATCTCCTGAAGCGCACCGTCCCCGAAGGGGTCGAGTTCGTCACCGTTACGTTCTTCGAATCGCTCAACGCCGTGCGCGCGTTCGCGGGCTCCGACTACGAGCAGGCGGTGGTGCCGCCCGACGCACGGGCGCTGCTCCTGCGCTTCGACGAGCGCTCGGTTCACTACGAGATGGTGCTGGGGCCGGAATAACGTTGCCGGTTGCCGGACGGCCGGTTGCCGGCAACCGGCTCGGCGGCGGGGGAGGTTAGGGCGAACGCAGGGCGGCGGCGGGAGCCGGGCGGGTACGAAGGGCGCGCAGCGCCGTGTGCAGTCGCTGGGCCACGGGGCCGGGCTGCCCGCCACCGACCGGGCGCCCGTCCACGCGCACCACCGGCATCACGTCCGCCGAGGTGCTCGTCACGAACACCTCCTCGGCATTCGCCAGGTCTTTCGGCGTCACCGCGGTCTCGACCACCGCCACGCCGAGTTGCTCCGCCTCCTCGAGCAAGATCTCGCGGGTGATGCCGGGGAGGATGTGGTGGTCCGCCGGATGGGTGCGCAGGGTGCCGCCCAACACGGCAAACAGGTTGGCGCTCGCCCCTTCGGTGATCCGCCCGTCGCGCACGAACACGGCCTCGAACGCGTCGGCACGCACGGCCCGCTGTTTGGCGAGCACGTTGGGGAGCAGCTGGATCGACTTGATGTCGCAGCGGCCCCAGCGCTCGTCCGGCGTGGTCACCACGCTCGCGCCGCGCGCGCGTACGTCGTCGGGCGGAGTGAACGCGTTCGCCGCCAGATACACCGTGGGCGGAGTGCCGGCCGGGGGGAACTGGTGCGCGCGCGGTCCCGCGGCGCCCCGCGTGATCTGGAGGTAGACGAGGGCGTCGCCGCGTGTCAGGGCGTTGTCATCGAGCACCCGGCGCGCCGCCGCCAGCAGCGCGGCGTCGGTGAGCGCCGCGGGTCTGGCGAGCTCGAGCACGGCGAGCCCGCGTGCGAGCCGCCTCAAGTGCCGGTCGGCGGCGAACAACTCGCCCTCGGTTGCCCGAAACACTTCGTAGACGCCGTCACCGAAGAGAAAGCCGCGGTCGTCCACCGACACCGTGGCCTGCGCCTTGTCGATGAACGTGCCGTTGAAAAAGACGATCATACGGCAGGTGTCAGGGGTCGGGTGTCAGGTGTCAGGGGACTAGGCAACCGTCCACGTCTGTCCGCTGCGGAGCAGGCCATCGAGGCTGGCCGGGTCGGTGCCGAGGCCTGCCGCGCGGGCCTGTGCGTGCACCTCGGCCTCGAAGGCGGGTGCAGGGTCGCAGTACAGGACGCCGAGGGCGACGGGGAACGCCGGCGGCTCGAGCCCGGTGAGCAGCTGGGCGAGGGCGCGGTTGCGCTCGTCGTGGACCAGGATGTCGGGCGCCGTGGCCGGGACCACCTCCAGCTCCAGCTTGCCCGGCACGAGCCGCAGCCCCTTGTCGCGGCTCTTCCCGAACAGCAGCGGCTTGCCGTGCTCCACGGGCAGCTGGGCCTCGGGGGCGATCTCCTTGGCGGTGAAGTTGTCGAAGACGCCGTCGTTGAACACGACGCAGTTCTGGAACACTTCGACGAACGACGCGCCGCGGTGCGCGTGCGCCCGCTCGAGCACGCCGACCAGGTGCGCCATCGACGTGTCCACCGAACGCGCCACGAACCGCGCGCCGGCGCCGAGCGCGACCTGGCAGGCGGACACCGGGTTTTCGACCGAGCCGAGCGGCGTCGACGGCGAGCGGGTGCCGCGGCGCGATGTCGGCGAGTACTGCCCCTTGGTGAGGCCGTAAATCTCGTTGTTGAAGAGCACGAGCTGCAGGTCCACATTGCGGCGCAGCACGTGCAGCAGGTGGTTGCCGCCGATCGACAGGGCATCGCCGTCGCCCGTCACCACCCAGACGTCGAGCTCGGGGTTGGCGAGCTTGATGCCGGTCGCGATCGTGGGCGCGCGGCCGTGAATCGTGTGGAAGCCGTACGTCGAGATGTAGTAGGGGAACCGTGCGGCGCAGCCGATCCCGGAGACGAACACCGTACGCTCGCGCGGCGCCCCGATGTCGGCGAGGGCCTTCTGCACGGCCTTGAGGATCGCGTAGTCGCCGCACCCCGGACACCAGCGCACCTCCTGGTCGGAGGCGTAATCCTTGGGCTGCAGCTCGCGGTCGGTGACGGTGACGACGGTCATTTCGCGTGCTCCCGGATCGCGGCGCCGAGCTCGGCGACGTGGAACGGCTTCCCCGCGATCTTGTTGAACCCTTTGGCGTCCACGAGGTACGCGGCGCGCAGCAGCTGTACCAGCTGGCCGTTGTTGAGCTCGGGCACCAGCACGCGCTCGAAGCGGCGCAACAGCTCCCCCAGGTTGCTGGGGAACGGGCTCAAGTACCGGACGTGGATGTGCGAGACCGCGAGCCCATCGCCCCGCGCGCGGCGCACCGCTTCGTGAATCGCGCCGAACGTCGAGCCCCAGCCCACCACCGCCAGCGCGCCGCGCTCCTCGCCCAGCGCCACGTCCTGCGGCGGGATGTCGCGCGCGATGCCCGCGATCTTCGCCGCCCGGGTCTGCGTCATGCGGTGGTGGTTCCCCGGGTCGTAGGAAATGTGCCCGGTGTCGAAATCCTTCTCGATGCCGCCGATGCGGTGCTCCAGCCCGGGCGTGCCGGGGAGCGCCCACGGCCGGGCCAGCGTTTCGGCGTCGCGCAGGAACGGGTGGAAGTCCGTGGGGTCGGTGCGGAAGCGCACGGGGAATCTGGTCAGCTCCCGCTCTTCGGGGATCCGCCACGGCTCGGCGGCGTGCGCCAGGTACGTGTCGCTCAACACGATGACCGGTGTCATGTACTTCGTGGCCAGGCGGACGGCCTCCACGCCCATCGGAAAGCAGTCGCCGGCCGTGCGCGGGGCGATCACCGCCAGCGGCGAGTCGGCGTTGCGCCCCAGCACCGCCTGGAACAGGTCCGACTGCTCGGTCTTGGTCGGCATGCCCGTGGAAGGGCCGGCGCGCTGGCTGTCGACGAGGACGATCGGCAGCTCGGTGGCGATGGCGAGGCCGAGCATCTCGGTCTTGAGGGCAATGCCGGGGCCTGAGCTCGACGTCACGCCGAGCGCGCCCGCGTAGGCCGCGCCGATCGCCGCGCCGATCGCCGCGATTTCGTCCTCGGCCTGGAAGGTGAGCACGCCGAACGCCTTGAGATTCGCGAGCGTGTGGAGCAGGGCCGACGCCGGCGTGATCGGATAGCCGGAGAAGATCATCCGGGAGAGCCCCGCGGCGCGCATCCCGGCGATCAAGCCCCAGGCCAACGCCTCCGTGCCGCTCACGGTGCGGTAGACGCCCGGCGAGAAGCGCGCGGGAGCGACGGTGTAGCCGACCACGTGCTCGGCCATCTCCGCCGTTTCCCCGAAGGCGTGCCCCGCGTTGAGCGCCGCGACGTTCGCGGCGGCCACGTCGGGCCGCTTGACGAACTTCTTCTGCAGCCAGCCCAGCGTGGCTTCGCGCTCGCGGCCGTACATCCACAGCATCAGCCCCAGCGCCCACATGTTGCGACAGCGGTGGGCCTCTTTGGTGCCGAGGCCGAACTCCTTGACGGCGTCGGTCGTGAGCTTGGTGATGTCGAACGGAAGGAGACGGTACTTCGCCAGCGAGCCGTCCTGTAACGGATTGGTCGGGAATCCCGCTTTGGCGAGGTTGCGCTCGGTGAACGCGCCCGTGTCCACGACGATGGTGCCGCTGGGCTTCAAGTCCCTGAGCTCCACCTTGAGCGCCGCGGGGTTCATCGCTACCAGCACGTCCACCGCGTCCCCCGCGGTCAGGACGTCCGCCGTGCCGAAACGGATCTGGAACGCCGAGACGCCGAAGGTGGTGCCGGCGGGCGCGCGGATCTCGGCGGGGAAATCCGGGAAGGTCGCGAGATCGTTCCCGGCGAGGGCGGTCTCCACCGTGAATTGGGAACCCGTCACCTGCATCCCGTCCCCTGAGTCGCCGGCAAACCGGATCACGACCGATTCGACGGCCTCGCGGGGGTGGCTGGGACGGGGCGGGGTGGAGGTGGCCATGATCCGTAAACTAGCCTCGTTGCAACTCAAGGACAGGTGTCGGGTTCCGGGTGCCGGGGGATTGGGGTATTAAGATACGGCCCCCGCGCCCCCCATGACCGCTCCCCGCTGCGCCCTTCTCGTCGCGCTCGTCACCGCCGCCGCTTGCGCGCCACGGGCGACGCCGGGACGCGCCGCTCCGGTGCCCCCACCGCTGTCGATTGCACCGCCCAGCGCCTGCGATGTGCCGGGCGATGCGGGCGCCGCTCCCGACACGCTCAGCGTAGCCGTTCCCGGCGCCGTGGATCCAGCGCACGCGCCGGTCCCCGTCACCGGCGGCGAGCGCGTGCTGTTCCGCCAGCTGTACGAAACGCTGCTGCGCCTCGATTGCGAGGGACGTCTCCACCCCGCGCTCGCCGCCGCCTGGAGCACGCCCGACGGCGGCTGGACGTGGACGCTCACCATCGCCGACAGCACGCGGTTCTGGGACGGCGTGCCGGTCGGCGCGCGCGACGTGATCGCGGCGTGGGGTACGGCCATCTCCGCTGTCGCCGAGTCCACCGCGGCGATCGGTGAACACATGTTGATGTTGCGCTTGCGACGGCCCGCGCCGGAAGGGCCGCTCGCGCTCGCCGATCCCGCGCTGGCCGTTGCCAAGCGGGTGCCCGGCATCGCGTGGCCGATCGGCACGGGAGCGTATTGGGTGAGCGGTGCGACCGCCGACCTCACCGCTGCGCCGGTCGGCGGCGCGCGCCGGCCGGTGCTGCGGTGGCGGCCTGCCGGTGGAGATCAGCGGGACCTCCTCGACGCCGGCGTCGATCTCCTCGTGACTGACGACCCCGGCGCGGTGGCGTACGCCGCGACGCGCGCCGATTTCAGCTCGGTGCCGCTCCCCTGGGACCGGACCTACGTGCTGCTCGCCCCGGTACCGGTGCGGGCCCCGGCCCCGATCCTGGAGGACCTGGCCCGGCATGTGGTGCGCGTCGAGGCGCGGCCCGCGTCGCCGCCGTTCTGGTGGCAGGACTCGACCTGCGGGGCCGGCCCGCCGCCGGGAACCGCCTCGATCGTCCGATCGGGATCGGCGATCGTCTTCGTCCAGGGCGACGCCGTCGCCCGCGACCTCGCCGACCGCCTCGTGGCGCTGTCCCTCGACGCGCAGCCCCGCCGCGCGGTGGGCGTCCTCCCGGAGGCCCTGGGCGGCCGCCTCGCGGCCCGAGGCGACGATTGGTTCGTCGTCTCTGTGCCTCGTACGGCGCTCGACGCTTGCGCGGCGTGGTCGCCCGGCCTCTGGGGGGGCGGGATCACCCCGCTGCTGGACGTGCGGCGCCGGATGTTGGTGCGCCGTGGCGGCGCGCGGCTGAGCATCGACTGGGACGCCGTCCCGCGCATCCGGTGAGCCGCTCATGACGTTCCGCACCCGCGTCCTACTCGCGTTCGCCCCGGTGGTGCTCGTGCCGTTGCTGGTGTTCGGCATCGGCGTGCGCCGCGCCGTGCGCGACCGCCTCGCGGCGCAGTACCGCCGGCGGGTGGACGCCTTGGTGGCGGTGATCGAGGAGGACCTCGCCCAGCGCAGCCGCTCCATCGGCGACCGCCTCGGCTCGCTTACGGGGGCGGCGCTCGAGGACAACCACCTCCGCGCGGCCGCGGTGCAGGCGGTCGATCGCCAGTACCTGCTCGACTACGCCGGGGCGGCGATGCGGCTCGCGGGGCTCGACATGCTGCAGATCCAGGACGCCAACGGCCGCATCGTCAGCTCCGGCCACTTCCGCCAGGAGTTCGACCGTCTCGAGCCCGCCCTGCCGCGGCTGCTCGCGACCGCGCCCGGTGGCGTCGCGCTGGTACGGGCCCGCACGCCGGAGGGAGCGTTCCTCGTGCTGGCGCGCGTGGACTCGCTGCGGCTCGGCGGCGGCCGCTTCACCGTCGTGGGCGGCCTGGCGGTGGATTCCGCCGCACTGGCGCGGCTGGCGCGGGACACCACGTTGCGCGTCGACTTGGAGTACCCCGGCGGCGTGCTCGCGTCGCGCGCCTCCGATACCACCGCGGCGGACGAGATCGTGGGCGAGGTGCCGCTGGCATTCGTGGACGGCGACTCGGCGCGGCTCGCCCCCGCGCGCATCGTGGTGACGGCGCCGCTCACCGCCCTCGCCGACGTGCGTCGCAGCATGGACTTGGGGTTTCTGGTCGCCGTGCTGGCGACGGTTGCCGCGGCGATGCTCTTGGGCGGCTGGCTCGCCTCGCGGGTCACGCGCCCGCTCGCGGACCTTGCGGAGACCGCCAGACGTGTGGATCTGGAGCGGCTCGACGTCGCGTTCGGCAGCGAGCGGCCGGACGAGATCGGCGCGCTGGCGCGGCTCCTCGGCGAGATGACCGAGCGGCTGCGGGCGGGGGCGGCGCGGCTCCGCGACACCGAGCGCCGCGCCGCGATGGGCGACCTCGCCCGGCAGGTAAACCACGACGTCAGGAACGGGCTCGCCCCGCTTCGCAACGTGCTGCGGCATCTGGCCCGGGTCGCCCGCGAGGAGCCGGACCAGCTGCCGCACGTGTTCGCCGAACGGCAGACGACGCTCGAGTCGAGCCTCGCCTATCTCGAGACGCTCGCCACGAATTACGCTCGTCTGTATCCTGAAACCCGGGCCACTCCGTGTGACGTGAACGAGGTCGTCCGGGAGACGTTGCGCCTCGTCGCGCCGCCCGACGGCGTCCGCGTCGAGACGGCGCTCGCCGATTCCCTGCCGCGAGTCCGCGCCGATGCGTTCGTGCTGCGCCGCATCCTCGAGAATCTGGTGCGCAACGCGGTCGAGGCGATCGACGGCGCGGCGGGCGCCGTGACCGTCACCACCGAGCAGCGGGGGGGGGCCGGTGGCAACGTGCGCGTCACCGTCGCCGACAACGGCAAGGGCATGACGCGTCCCGAGCTGGAGCGCGCCTTCGACGACTTCTACACCACCAAGCCCGGCGGCACCGGGCTCGGCCTATCGATCGTGCGGCGGCTGGTGCTGGACCTGAACGGCAGCGTGAAGGTCGAAACGCAGCCGGGCCAGGGGACCAAATTCTTCGTTGAATTGCCGGGGGAGCCATGACGCTGGTCCTCATCGTCGACGACGTCCCCGCCATGGCGCAGCAATACGCCTACGACTTGAAGCGCCTGGGCGGCCACGAGACGCTCGCCGCTCGCTCGGGGGAGGAAGCGCTCGAAATCGTGAGCCGCGAACCGGTGGACTGCGTGATCCTCGACCTCGAGATGCCGGGGATGGATGGCTTCGAGGTGCTGCGGGCGATGGAGCGGCGCGCGATCAAGGTGCCGGTGATCGTGTACACCGGCACCGGCAACTTCGACCGCTGCATCCAGGCGGTGCGGCTCGGCGCGCACGGCTTCATCGACAAAGCCGAGCCGATGGAGCGCGTCGCGCAAGAGATCGCCCAGGCGCTCGCCCGGCGGCGGCTCGAGCAGCAGGTCGCCGCGCTGCGGCAGGACCTCGGCCAGGATGGGGCGCTCGTGGGCCAGAGTCCCGCGATGCAGAAGCTGCGCGACGTGATCGCCCGCGTCGCGCCGATCCCCAGTCCGGTCCTCATCGTGGGGGAGAGCGGGGTGGGGAAAGAGCTGGTAGCGCGCGAGCTGCACCGGCTGGGCGGCCGCCCGTCCGGCCCGTTCATCGCAATCAACAGCGGGGCCCTCCCCCACGAGCTCGTGGAAAGTGAGCTGTTCGGCCACGAGCGCGGCGCCTTCACCGGCGCCGTGGCGGTGCGCAAGGGGGCGTTCGAGGCAGCGAGCGGCGGCACGCTGTTCCTCGACGAGATCGGGGACCTCCCGCCGGCCGCGCAGGCGAAGCTGCTGCGGGTCCTGGAGCAGCGCGAGGTCACCCGCGTGGGGGGGACTCGCACCATCGCCGTGGACGCGCGCGTCGTCGCCGCGACGCACCGCGAGCTCGAGGACGAAGTGAGGGCCCAGCGGTTCCGCGAGGATCTGTTCTACCGGCTCAACGCGCACGTGCTGCGCGTGCCGCCGCTGCGCGAGCGGCGCTCCGACGTGCCGGAGCTCGCGACCCACCTGCTCGCCGCGACGTGCGCGCGCTTCGGGTGCCGCGCCAAGCGCCTCGCCGCCGATGCGATCGAGGCGCTGATGAGCTACGACTGGTCGCGCAATAACGTGCGCGAGCTGCGCAATGTGATCGAGCGGATGGTGATTGCGACGGACCGGGACGAACTGACGGCAGAAGACGTACCTAACGAAATACGTAGAGGCAAAGACGTGGAGAGGAGAGACGTTAGGGAGAAACGTACGTTTCAAGAACAGAAGACCGAGGCGGAGCGGCAGATCATTCTCACCGCGCTGGAGCGCAACGCCTGGCACATCACCCGCACCGCCGAAGCGCTGGGGCTCGCCGACCACTCCAGCCTGTTGAAGGTGATGAAAAGGCACGGGATTTCGCGGGGCTGAACTCGTTGTACCAATCCAGTTGACACATTCCAATGCGCCCCCTATGTTCACTCGAACTGGTACAAGATCCTGTTCGATCTGCTAGGGGGAGGTCCCTCATGCCCGGCTTCAGTTTCACCGACCGTGTTCGCTGGGTGCTACAAGCCGCGCGGGAGGAGGCCGCCCGCCTTCGCAACGGTTTTGTGGGCACCGAGCACCTCCTGCTCGCTCTAGTCAGAGACAAGAAGGGAGGGGTGGCGGCGCGTGTGCTGCTGAGCTTTCAAGCTGACCTCCAGGGAATCCGGCGCGCTATCGAGTCAAGGATCAAGCAGGGGGAGTCAGCGATCGCGGAGCGCCAAGATCTTCCTTACACGTCGCGGGCCAAGAAGGTGCTCGAGCTCGCGATGAACGAAGCGAATGAGCTGAACCACCGATACGTGGGCACAGAGCACCTGCTCCTCGGCCTGTTGCGAGAGGACAAGGGAATCGCCGCTCAAGTGCTCACGGAGGCAGGTGTCACGATAGAGCGCGCCCGCGCCGAGACGCTGCGAATCCTGGGCGATCATGCTTCGGCTGCCGAGCGCCCGATGTCAGGCTTCGCAGTGCGCATCGACGATTCCGCCGACCGCTCCATCCATGAGCAGATCGTGGCACAGGTTCAGGAAGCGGTAGCCACGGGCACGCTCCGCCCGGGTGACCGGCTCCCGCCCGTGCGGCACCTGGCCGATCAGCTCGACATTGCGCCCGGCACGGTCGCGCGCGCGTACAGCGAGCTCGAGCGGCGGGGGATCGTCGTGACCGATGGCGCCCGTGGCACGCGCGTCGCTGATCGTCCGCGAACGCCTGTCGCGGCGAGGAACCGTCCCGAAAACCTGGTGGGATTGTTGCGACCGGTCGTGGTGGCGGCCTTCCATCTCGGCGCGACCGCCGAGGAACTGAAGTGTGCGTTGGAAGAGGCCATGCGTGGGATATTCGGGGACTCGTCGGAACCAAGCGCGGCGTAGCGCCGAGCCGCCGATACTTTAGTGCGCCTTTAGGCGACGGTGTACACCGCGACACAACCTCGTTCCGTGATTCGTGTTCACCCGAACACGAGCTCACTCCCGCCGAATCGCATCTCCCACTGGCTGCTGTAGTTCCCCGACACCCGACACCTGGCACCTGACGTGCTTCTCCTCCGGGCGACCCCAACACGCCGGAGGAGTTATGCGTTACCAGTTCACCCTCACCGAGCCCCGCCGCCACCTTGAATGGCTGGGGCTCATTCCGCTGGCCGCTGTGATCGTCGCGATGGTCCTCGCGGCGGCGTGCGGCGAGAAGACCCCGCCGCGCGCCGACGCGAGCGAGGGCACCGTCGGGCCGACGGCCATCGTCACGACGCCCACCACGGGCTCGCCCATCGTCGGCCCGGTGACGTTCGAGCGCGCCGAGTCGGTCTATCACGAGCGTCGCTTCGACGAGGCGACGACCCTGTTCAAGGCCTACACGGAGTCGAGCCCAAAGAATCCGTGGGGGTTCTACATGGTCGGGATGTCGTCGTGGAAGTCGGGCGACCGGACGGGCGCCGAGGCGGCGTTCGGCCGGGCGCTGCAGCTCGACTCCACGCACGTCAAGGCGCACCTCAATCTGGGCCGCGTGCTGATCGAGGACGGGCGGCCGTCGGAAGCGGTGCCGCACATCGAGCGGGCCATCGCGCTCGACTCCGTCTCCAGCGAAGGCTACCGGCTACTCGGCCGCGCCTATGACGCGCTCGGCAAGACCGACAGCGCGGTGTCGGCCTACCAGAAGGCGCTGGTCCGCGATGACGGCGATTTCTGGGCGATGAACAACCTGGCGATGGTCTTCATCCGCCAGGGGAAGTTCGAGGACGCGCTGGGCCCGCTGGCCCGCGCCACCCAGCTCGCGCCTGAGGTGGCCACGTTCCAGAACAACCTCGGCATCGCCCTCGAGGGGGCGGGCCATCTCACGGCCGCCGCGCAGGCGTACCAGGCGGCGATCGTGGCCGACAGCACCTACGGCAAGGCGGCGACGAGCCTCGCCCGGGTGCGGCAGCTGAAGGAGGACCCGAACATCCCACCGGTGGACCTGACGTCGCTGGTGGGGAAGTTTGTGCTGCTCATTGAGCAGTGGAAGACGGAAGCTGGCTGCTGAAGATCTTCTCCCCGTCGAAGCGGCCGTTCTCGATGAAGATCTCCGAGATGGCGCGCCCGGACGAGATGCTCCCGGCCATGTGGATCCCGGAGACGTTGGTCTCCAGCGTCTCCGGATCCAGCCGTGCGCGAAGCGTATCGGGCTCGAGCGCGATGCCGAGCCGGCGGAACAGCTCGAAGTCGGGGTGATAGCCCGTCAGGGCGTACACCCGGTCGGCGGGCAGCTCTTCGCTGCGGCGCCCGGCGCGGATCGTGACCGCCCGCTCGTCGATGCGCTCCACGGTTGCGCCGAAGCGCGCCGCGATCTCTCCGGCCTTGATGCGGTTCTCGATGTCCGGCTTGACCCAATACTTGATCGATGGGGGAAGCGCCTTGCCTCGGTATACGAGCGTGACGCGGGCCCCCGCGCGGAACAGCTCCAGCGCCGCCTCCACCGCCGAGTTGCGCCCGCCGACGACGACGACGTCGAGGCCGTAGCCCCCGTGGGGCTCGTCGAAATAGTGGCTGACGTGCGGCAGGTCTTCACCCGGGACCCCGAGGAGGTTGGGGTGGTCGAAGTAGCCGGTGGCGAGCACGAGTCGCCGAGTGACGATGCGCTCCTCGCCGGTGCGACCGGCCAAGAGGCACTCGAGGGCGCCGTTGCGCCGCTCCGCCGCGACGAGACGCGTGTGGGCCCGGAATCGCACACCCTCCACGCGGGCGACCCCGCGGTAGTACTTGAGGCCTTCCTCGCGGGTGGGCTTCTGGCCCGCGCAGACCAGCGGGTGCCCGCCGATTTCCATCCGCTCCGGCGTCGTGAAGAACGTCATCCCGATCGGATAGCGCGTGATCGAGTTGACGAGCACCCCGCCGTCCAGGAGCAGGGCATCCAAGCCGCGGCGCTTGGCGGACACGGCGCACGCGAGACCGATCGGCCCCGCGCCCGCGATCACGGCGTCTTCCATGGGAGTCAGATCAAGTTACGCAGGACGAACCAGATGTTCGCGGGGCGTTCGGCCAGGCGCCGCATGTACCAGGCGAACCACGCGGTGCCGTAGCTGATCAGCACGCGCACCCGCTCCCCCTCGCCGGCCAAGCGCCGCTGCGCGTCGGCGCGGATGCCGTACAACATGTGGATCTCGTAGCTGCCGCGCGCTGCGTTGAGGTCGGCGGCGCGGCGGCGGATGCGCTCGATCAGCGGCTGATCGTGCGTGCCGAAGATGGGGGTGGCCCGGCCCTTCGCGGCTTCCCCGAGCAATCGGCCGGCCAGCTCGAAGTACGCCTCGTCCACGTCCCGCTTCCTCGGAAACGCCACGTGCGCCGGCTCGCTGTAGGCGCCTTTGACCAGCCGGATCCAGGGCTTGAGCGGCAGCAGGGTCTCGAGGTCTTTGGGGGTGCGGCGCAGATATGCCTGGAGGGCGACCCCGACGTCCGCGCCCGACCCGCGCGCGGCGCGATAGACCTCGAGGGTCTTGTCCACGTACGTCGACTCCTCCATGTCGAGCCACAACAGCGAGCCTGCGGCCTTGGCGCGCGCCGCCAGCTCGTTGACTGCGCGGCGGCATGCGCCCGGATCGGTCTCGAGCCCCAGGTGGGTGAGCTTCACGGAGACGTGGGATCCGAGGCGGCGCCGCTCGATCTCGCCGAGGACTTGCAGGTAGTGGCGCCGTACGGCGTCGGCCTCGTCTCGGGAGCGCACCTGCTCGCCGAGCTCGGTGAGCACGGCGCCGATGTGCTCGGCGGCGAACCGTGACGCGGCGTCGAGCGCGGCCTCCAAGTCTTCGCCCGGCATGAAGCGACGGACCGCCCGTCGCGCGAACGCGCGACGTCGGAACTGCTCGGCGAGCCACGGACTGCGGGAGGCGCGGATCAGGAGGCGGCGGGCGAGGGACATGGGCCCAAGATACGGGGATGGAGGGACCTGGGGAGGTGGGCGCTCTGGCCCACCTCCCCACGTCCCCACGTCTTTGCGGTTGTTCAGCCTATGACGATGATCAGGAACTTCGAGTTCTTCCAGAACTGCTCCGGGTGGGCGATCGTCAGGCTCCCCGCTCCGGAAATCTCTCCGTGGTCATCGGCCTGCGTGCCCCCGAGGGCCGAGAGGTCCTGCCGCGATGCGATGCGGTAGTGCGCGTTGGGGTCCGGCAGCGGGATGTTGGTCACCTCGCGCTTGTTGATCGCCGTGAACGCGCTCGGGTCGAGGTGTCGCGCCGGCGTCAGGGTGACCCCCGTCTTCCACAGCACGAACAGGAAGCGGCTGCCGCCCTCGGGTTGAACGATGCCGCGGTCCTCCAGCTCATCCTTCGTGCCGATCACGTAGTAGACCGTGTTCTCGCGCACGGACATGTTGGCGACGGTGTCCCTGAGCGCCACGTTCTCGCCGCGCAGCGTGTCGACCAACGCGACGAGCATGCCGATCTGGGACTTCTGCGAGTCCACGATCTCCCGGTAGTTCGCGAGCGTCGCTTCGAGCGTGGTCCGCAGGCTGTCCGAGATCGTCGTCAACGACGCGACGCGTTCCTCGCTCGACCGCAGCAGCCGCTCCGCCTCGGGCAAGCGGCTCGCGACGTAGCGAACCCTCTGGACCAGGCTGTCCCGCGCCGCCTGCATCGGCGATTCCGCGGAGCTCCTGACTTTGCCCTTGGGGATCGACACGCGCGCCAGCGCGGTGCTGATGTCGCTCAGCACCCGCGCGTCGTACGCCATCTCGGCAACCAGCGAATCCCGTTGCGCGCCGGCGCGCGACAGGGAATCGATCCTGGCCAGGGCCTGCGGCGAGTCTCCCTGCCGGCATGCTCCGGCAAGGGCGACGGCGACCCCGGCCACCACCACAATGCGGAGGTGTCGGTACATCGAAGTTTCTCCTTGCAAGGATTCCGCTGCGTGGTACCCGGCGGACCCGCGCGGGTTTCGGAGGCAGCGGTAGGGGCGCCCATTGATGTTGCGGCGCGAGCGTGCTCGTCCGCAAGACCCAATGTTCGATTCCGGGCGACCCGACATCCCGTGACTCAGGTCACCACCCGGAACCAAGCGCGCGGCGGGCCGCCCGCACCCAGACGCGAACCTCGGCCGGGGTGGGGTGGGGGTCGTGGGGGAGGGCGCGCCACAGACTGTCGGGATCGGCGCGGGCGAGCCGCGCGACGCTCGTGACGCCGGCGGCCTGGAGCCGGGCCGCGTGCCGCGTCCCGATCCCGCGCAGCGTCACGAGCCGCGCCGCCGTCACCACCGCCTGCGCCTCGCCGGGTGGGAGGCCGCTGCGCGCCGCGACCGAGTCCGGCGCAAGCGCGGCGAGGCGGAACACGTCGCGCAAGCCGCCGCGCTCCAGCCGCGTCCGCGCGGTCGCGGAGACTCCCGGGAGGTCGTCCACGTACGGCAGCGTCGAGCTCACCGTCCAGCGATCAAGCCCCAAGAGCGCCAGGACGACGAACCCGAGCGCGAACGCCGCGCGCCATGCGGAGCGCCACGCGCGGCACAGGTGATACAGCGACCACGCTTCGAGCGCGAAGAAAGCGAAGCCGACGAAGCCGAGCGGCGGCATCTCGAAGATCTTGAGCTGCTCGAGGAACGGCACCGTGTAGATCCATTTCGCCCGTGACAGGGCGTTGTACGCTTCCCACAGGACGCCGGCGACGAGTCCGCCGAACATCAGGCGCACGATGCGGCCCCACGCCCCACGACCGATGTCTCCGAACAGCGACCGCTGGGGATCGACGCGGTACAGCAGCGGCTCGGCGAGCAGCCACAGCGCGCCCCAGGTCAGGGGATGGAGTACCGCCGGCAGCACCAGCGCCCCCGCGAGCAACGTCACCCCGAGCAGGGTGGAGAGGCGGAAGTCGTGGGGAGCGAGGGGCACGGGGCGGGTGACGAGCCCGCGCGCGACGCCCAGCCGGTCGAGCAGCCGCTCGGGGAGCAGGATCGCCGGGATCACCGTGGCGAAGGAGATGCTGACGCCGGCCCAGCGCTGCCACAGACTCGCGGGGGCGAACACGTAGTACCAGTCGCGCAGCCGGAAGTTGAGGGTCTCGAAGCCGCACCAGATCACGACCGACCACCCCAGCATCGCCGCCGTGTCGCGGGGCTGGTCCCACAGCGACGGACCGCCCTTCCAGGCGACCAGCGCGTCGAGCAACAGCAGGGTGGGATACCACGCGAGCAGGTAGAAGACGGTGGGGACCGGCTCGACGCCGAGGCGGCGCAGCGCCACGGCCCCCGCGAGCGCCACGGCCGCCCCGACGGCGATACTTTTATGCGACATGCGACTCCACGTCGGTACCTCCGGCTACAACTTCGACGAGTGGAAGGGCGCCTTCTACCCGGAGAAGCTGCCTGCCGACCAGTGGCTGCGCTATTACGCCGAGCGGCTCCCCGCGGTCGAGATCAATTACACGTTCTATCGGATGCCGAACGCGAAGACGATCGGGCAGTGGATGGAGGCCACGCCCGATGGCTTCACGTTCGTGCTCAAGGTGTCGCAGCGCATCACGCACCACGCGCGGCTCAAGGAGGTCGAGCAGCCGCTCCGCTACTTCACCGATACGGCGGCGAAGCTGGGGCCGAAGCTCGGGCCGCTCTTGTTTCAGCTCCCGCCCAATTTCAAGAAGGACGCCGACCGGCTCGGCGAAGTGCTGCGGCTCGTGCCCGAGACGATCCGCACCGCCTGGGAGTTCCGCCATGAGAGCTGGTTCGCGGACGACGTCTACCACGTGCTGCGCGCCCGGAACGCGGCGCTGTGCGTCGCCGACACCGAGGACGGTCACACGCCGCTCGTCGGCACGGCGGACTTCGGCTACTTTCGCCTGCGGGACGAGGGCTACACCGGTGAGGACCTGGCGAGCTGGGCCGGCAAGGTGAAGGAGATCGGGGCCGCCTGGCGCGAGGCCTTCGTGTTCTTCAAGCACGAGGAAGCGGGGCAGGGCCCCGCTTTGGCGCAGCAGTTCGCGAAGCTGTTCTAGCCGCGCGCGCGCTTCTTCGCGGGCCGCTCTTCTTTTTCCTCTTTCTGTTTCCCCTTCGCCAGACTGGCCTTCAGCGCTTCCATGAGATCGATGATCTGCGTCTTCGGCGCTTCCTCCGGCGCCTCGACGATCTCCTGGCCCTCGACCTTCTTCTGGATCGCCTCGAGGATGCGCTGGCGCACCTTGTCCTCGTAGGCCTCGGGGCGGAATTGGTCGCTGGCCGCCTGATCGATGAACTGCACGGCGAGCGCCAGCTCGGCGGGCTTGATCTCCACCTCGCCAACCGGTACCTCCTCGATCGAGCGTAGCTCGTCCGCGTAGCGCAGCTGCTCCATCGCGAGCCGCCCGCCGATGGGACGGATCATGATGAGGTATCCCTTGCCGCGCGCGGCGTACTGGCCGATCGCCACGCGTCCCGTCTTCTTCAGGGCCTCGGCGAGCAGCCGGTAGGCGCGCTCGCCCCCCTTGTCGGGGCCGAGGAAGTACGTCTTCTCGAGGAAGATGCGATCCACCTGCTCGGCGGGGAGGAACTCCTTCACGTCGATCGCTCCGGTGCCCCGTTCGTCGAGGGCCTTGAGCTCCTCGGCGGTGAACTGGACGTACTGGCCTTTGCTGAACTCGTAGCCTTTGATCATCCCGTCCTTGTCCACCACCTCGCCATCCTTGGGACAGAAGTACTGCTGCTTCAGTCGTGACCCGTCGGTCTTGTGCAGCCAGTTGAAGGAGACCGCGGCGGTGGGCTCGCCGGCCGAGAACAGCTTGATCGGCACGGAGACGAGGCCGAAGGAGATCGTGGCGGAGCCGATTGCATGAGCGCTCATATGGGGTCTATGATAGAAACACTCCCCATGCCGACAGACAAGCGGCCCCCCGCCGCTCCGACCGATCCGCTAAGCGCTTACCGCGCCAAACGTTCCGTCGAGCGCACGCCGGAGCCGGCGGGGCTCGCGTTGCCGCCGACTGCGGCGGGCGGCTTGTTCGTCGTCCACAAGCACGCCGCACGGCGGCTGCACTGGGACCTGCGGCTCGAGATGGAGGGGGTGCTGCGCTCGTGGGCGGTGCCCAAGGGCCCGTCGCGCAACCCCGCCGACAAACGCCTCGCCGTGCACGTCGAGGACCACCCACTCGAATACGGCGACTTCGAGGGGATCATCCCCGAAGGCAACTACGGCGCGGGAGCGGTCATCGTCTGGGACCGCGGCACCTGGACGCCGGTGGAGGATCCGCTCGCCGGGCTCGTGAAGGGGAAGCTGCTCTTCGACCTGAACGGCTACAAGCTCAAGGGCCGCTGGACCCTGGTGAAAATCAAGAAGGGCCAGAAGGAGTGGCTGCTCATTAAGGAAAGGGACGCGTACGTCGCGACCAACGGCGACGTGTTCCCCGAAGACTCGGTGCTCTCGGGCTGGACGGTTGAGGAGCTGAAGGAGGGGAAGGACCGCGCGGCGCCGATCCGCAAGGAGCTGGAGAAACTCAAGGCGCCGCAGCGGGCAGTGACCGCCAAGGACGTCTCCCCGATGCTCGCCGAGACGCGCGAGCAGCCGTTCTCGAAAACCGGTTGGGTGTTTGAGCTGAAGCTCGACGGTTACCGCGTGCGCGCCGCCCGCGAGCACGGCGAGGCGCGGATCCTGTCGCGCAACGGCAACGACCTGACCGCGCTGTTCCCGGAGATCGCGCGGGCGGTCGCGGCGCTGCCGTTCCACGACGTGGTCCTCGACGGCGAGCTGGTCGTCCCCGACGAGACCGGGCGGCCCAGCTTCCAGCGCCTCCAGAACCGCGCCAAACAGTCCCGGGCGCTCGACATCCGCCGCGCCGCGGTGGCGACCCCCGCGGTCTTCTACGCCTTCGACCTCCCGGCGTTCGAGGGCTTCGACCTGCGCGGGCTGCCGCTGGTGAGACGCAAAGAGATCCTGCAGCGCCTGCTGCCGCGCGCCGGTCCGCTCAAGTTCCTCGAGCACTTCGAGACCAAGGGCGAGGAGCTGTACGAGCGCGTGGTGCAGATGGGGCTCGAGGGGATCATGGCCAAGAAGGCGGACTCTACCTACCGCTCGGGGCGCTCGGCCAACTGGCTCAAGATCAAAGCCGACAAGACCGGCGAGTTCGTCGTCGTCGGCTATTCGGCGCCGAAGGGCTCGCGCGGCGGGTTCGGCGCGCTGCATCTCGCAGCCTACGACGGCGGTGAGCGCGGGAGACTGGTGTACGCGGGCCGCGCGGGGAGCGGCTTCACGGCGAAGGAGTTGAAGGACGTCGCCGCCCAGCTCGAGACGCTGCGGGTCCCCAAGCCACCGGCGGACGGTCCCGTGCCGACGGGGAAGGACCACACCTGGGTCCGGCCCAAGCTCGTCGCAGAAGTGCGGTACAAGGAGTGGACGGAGGAGGGGCTGCTGCGGCACCCGGTGTTCGTCAGATTCCGCGACGACAAAGATCCCAAAGACTGCGAATTGCCCAAACAGGGAATGGGGGATGCGGGATGGGTCCCCCCACCGCCCCCTACGCATCCCGCATCCCCCATCCCCCATCCCGAGGTTGTCTTCTCAAACCTCGACAAAGTCTTCTGGCCCGACGACGGCTACACGAAGGGCGACCTGATCGAGTACTACCGCACCATCTCTCCGTGGCTGCTGCCGTACCTGAAAGACCGTCCCGTCGTGCTGACGCGGTTCCCCGACGGCATCGCGGGGAAGTCGTTTTTCCAGAAAGACGCGCCGGGCTTCATCCCCGACTGGATGCGCACCGAGCGGATGTGGAGCGAGGACGCGCAGCGCGAGATCGACTACTTCGTGTGCGACGACGAAGCGGCCCTCCTCTACCTCGCCAACATGGCGACGATCCCGCTGCACGTGTGGGCGAGCCGGGTGGGCTCGCTGGAGCGGCCGGACTGGTGCGTCCTGGACCTCGACCCCAAGGAGGCGCCGTTCGAGCACGTCGTCACGGTCGCGCGGGCCGCCCACCGTTTGTGCGAGGACATCGCGCTGCCGTCGTTCATCAAGACCAGCGGCTCGACCGGCCTGCACGTGCTGCTGCCGCTGGCGCGCCAGCTCACCTACGAGCAGTGCCGCACGCTGGCGGGGCTCTTGGCGCGCGTCGTGGCGGCCGAGCTGCCGGAGATCTCCACGATCACGCGCCAGGTGGGGAAGCGCGGCGGCAAGGTGTACATCGACTACGTCCAGAACGGCCACGGGCGGCTGCTCGTCGCGCCGTTCAGCGTGCGGCCGCTGCCGGGGGCGCCGGTGTCGATGCCGCTCAAGTGGAGCGAGGTAACGGCGAAGCTCGACATGCGGGCGTTCACGATCAAGACCGCGGTGGCGCGGATGAAGCGGCTCAAGGAGGACCCGCTGCTGCCGCTGCTCGCGACGGCGCCGGACTTGGCGGGCGCGATCGCGAAGCTGGAGCGGCGGGTCGCGGGCTGATCGGCCCGCTACCAGTTGGTCGTGCTGCTCAGCAGCGGCCGCTTTGCATCCGTCGAGGAGGTGACGGTGGTGTCGCCCCGGGCGCCGATGGTATAGACGTGCCCGTAGACGAGTGACACGCCGGTCACGGTGATCCGGTTCGTCGTCCCGGCCGTGTACCGCGCGCCAAAATCGTACACCCCGGGCGTGATCGTCGCGAACGCCCCCGCGCCCTTGTATGCCACCGCGGTGCCGACCGCCGTCCAGTGGGCGGTCACCGTGTCGCCGTTGAGCCGCGAGTACAGCGTCAGGGGATCCGCGTTGGGGCTCGCGTGCACGAGCCGCACGTAGGCGACGGTGTAATCCAGCGGCGCGGGGATCGGATCCTCCACGACGAAGGCGTCCGCCTTCTTGGTCGTGGCATTATAGAAGCCGGTCAGGAAGAAGGAGTAGAACTTCCCGTCGGCGATCGTCGCGGTGAGCGTGTCGATGGGGAGGTTCTTGTCGGTCGTCGCCGCGATCCGTCCCGTCAGCGAGTACGCCCCCGGCTCGAGGGCCGAATACAGCCCGCCGTTCCCCACCGCGCCGTACGCCACGCCGTTGGTGGACTCGGTCCCGGTCGCCGAGGAGATGGCCGTCATCTTCGTCTCATTGGCGTAGAAATTGACCTGGGGGTCGCCCACGCCGTAGTTGAAGAACATGATGCGCGCCGAGGGGACGGGCGCGAGGGGCAGCTGCTGGACCGCGTTTTTGTCGCAGGCAAGGAGCCCGGCGGCCAGGGCCAGCGCCGCGATCGCCAGAGGTCGGTTCATGGTCCGCGTCATGGTTCGGTGATCCACAACGGCTTGGTGTGATAGTTGGCGGCCAGGGCCCCGATGGCGGAGAGGCCGGCCTGGTTCCAGACGTACTCCGAGTTGTACCGCGGCCGGATGCGCTGCACCACGAGGCCGCCGTTGTCGGGGTAGAGGTTCGCCGGCAGCGGCGGCGCGAAGCCCCGGAACACCTGCTTGCCGCTCACCGAATCGACAGCCGTGTAGCCGTAGCGGCGCATGTCCATCCAGATCTCGTTGTGTCCCCAGCCCCACAGCGCGATGAACTTCTGGGACAGGACGTGCGACAACGTCAGCGGGCCGGTGGTCGGGACGATGTTCGTGTCCGCGAGGAAGCTGTCCCGCGCCGCGGCCGAGATCTGCGTCGGCGTCTGGTTGTCATCGAGGTTGCGCGCGTTCACGAACGCGAAGTGGGCGATGATGCCGTTCTTGTACGCGGTCATGGCCGCCGCCTGATTCCCCGCCTTGAGCGCGGCTTCCGCCTTGATAAACTGCAGCTCCGCGTAGGTCATCACGGGGATCCTGGCCCGGTCGGCAAAGAGATACCGGCCCGGCTGGTTGAGCCCGGCCGTTCCCCGATAGCCGAAGAAGTTGTTGGGCTGCTGCATCGTGTCGGTGATCGCTCCAAAGCCCACGTTGTTCGGATCGAGGCCGCGGTATTGCCCGTCGAGGGCGGGCGACAGCATGCGACTCATCCGCGGGTCAACCACCCCGCCAAACTGCGTGCCGTTCATCAGGCCTAGGACGAACAGGGTCTGCCGGTACGGCGTGATGTTGTTTCTGCTGCGGCCCCAGAAGTTGTAGTCGGCGAAATCCAGGCTGGTGGCCGGGTAGGCGAGCAGGGCGTCATCGGCATTGCTGGTAAACGAGGAATCGACCGCGGCCATCACCGCCGCGCGATCGTACACGGTCTTGTTACTGAAGTGATTCAGCATCAGGGCCTTCATCCCCCACGCCAGCCGGAGCCACTTCACCCGGTCCCCGCCGTAGATATGGTCCCCCTGGGCGAGATAGGTCTTGTCGACGGCACCGTCGGTGCGCCGCAGCAGCACGATGGCGCTGTCGAGGAGGCGCGCCACCTCCTGATAGGCGTAGTCCTGGGTGTCGTAATCGAAGGAGGTGCGCGTCGGATCGAAGGCTTCCTTGATGATGATTTCGCCGTGGAGATCGGTCAGCACCTGCCAGCCCCACGCCTTGAGGATGAGCCCGACGCCCAGGAGGTCCCAGCGCTGCTCGGCCGTGGCCTTGGCGTTCATGTCGATCAGGTTCTGCCCCAGCGACCAGTAGACGTCCCGCCACTGCTGGGCGCCGTTGTCGCTCGCGGGATCGTAGCCCATCCGGTCCCACGTGCTGCGAATCGTCCCCACGAGCATCCACTCCTGCGCGTACCGGCCCACGAAGCGGCCGTCGAACTGCGGGGAGGTCACCATCCAGTGCAGCATCGGCGGCAGGTAGAGAATCGCCGACACCGACTGCGGCCCGTTGGGGTTGGTGTTGACGTCCAACCAGTTGTTGCAGCCGCCGGAGAGGATCACCACGCCCGCCAGCAGCGCCGCGCGTCTCGTGTTCATGGTCAGAACCCCATCCGGATGCCGAAATTGAAGCCGCGCGGCATGGGGAAGTTGCCGAAGTCGATCCCCACGCCGCCCGATCCGCCCACCGCGGCGGTGTTGCCGTTCACGATCGGATCGAGCCCCGTGTAGTTGGTGATCAGGAACAGGTCGGTGCCCTTGACGAACACGCTGGCGGTGCGCGCGCCCAGGAACCCGTTCGGCAGCTCGTAGCTCAGCTGCACGTCCCGGAGCCGCACCCAGTTGATGTCCCGCTCGATGAACAGCTCTTCGCTCATGTTCGTGTAGTAGGACGGGTTCGCACTCGGGACCATGACGATGTTGTTGACCGTCGGGTTGGCGCTGTTCTCTTTCCCGTCGCGCAACACGCCGTCGATGATCCGCGGCCGGTCGCGATCGAGAGTCTGCAAGCTGAGGCCGTGCGTCGTGAGGAAGTGATCAGTCGCATCGAAGACGTCCCCGCCTTTGCGGATGTCCACCAGGAAATCCAGGGTAAAGCGCTTGTAGCGGAGGGTGTTCGTGAGGCCGATCGTAAAGTCCGGCTGGCGGTCGTAGCCCGGGGTGTTCCCGCAGGCGGCGTCGATGAAGTTGGACGACCGAATCGGCAGGCCGCTCGTCGGGTCGATCAGCAGCTTGCAGTCCTTGTTCCGGAGATAGAACAGGCCGGTGAGGGACATGGTGGAAAGGCCCGGCATGGTCCCGTTGCGGACGTTCCCATAGAGCCAGGTATCCGAGACGTACGACTCCGGGATGTTGCGGGGCAGGCCGGTCACGATCTGCCCCGCGCTGAACCAGTTCGCCACGACGTCCCAGGAGAAGGTCGGCTTCAAGACCGGGGTGGCGTGCACGACGAGCTCGAGGCCGCGGCTGCGCGTCGACGCGCCGTTCAGATTGAACAGAATGAACCCCGTCCCGTAACTGCCGCGGACGTTTTCGACGATCTGGTCCTGGGTCACCTTGTGATAGACGGTCCCATCCAGCCCTAGCCGGTTGTTGAAGAAGCTCACCTCCGCGCCGAGCTCCCAGGACTTGGCGAACTCGGGCTTCAGGGCCAGGTTCGGTCCCCAGAAGCCGTAGCCGTAGCCGCCGAACGCCGTCGTCTTGGCTTCGAGCGCCGGCCGGTACGCGTACGGCCGCGCGTCCTTGCCGACCTCCGCGTAAGCGGCCCGGACTTTGCCGGTCATGAACCGGGCGACCGCCGGGAAGGCGTCGGAGAACACGAAGCTGGTGGAGATGGATGGATAGAAGAACGAGTTCCGCGCCACCGGAATGGTCGAGGTCCGGTCATTCCGGCCGGTCACGGTGAGGTACCAGAAGTTCCGGTAGTCAAGCACGGCCTGTCCGAAAAAGCTCACCAGGCGGCGCTGCTCGATCGTCGTGTGGCTCGTCCGCTTCGTCGGGTCCGTGTTGTTCATGGAAATGAACGTCGGATCCAGGAAATTGCCTCCGGCCGCGGCATCCGTCGTCGCCTTGTGGTCGGAGATATAGTGACCCAGCAGGCCGCTGATTGAGAAATTGCGGTTGATGGGGTGACTGTTGAAGCTCAGCACGGTCTGGGCGTCGAGGTTGCGGTTAAACAGGTCCGCCAGGTCGAGGTATCCGTTGAAGGGGGCGCCGGCCGCGCTCTGGGGATCGCGCAGGACGAGGTTGTTGTTCGTGTACGTGTCGGTGCCGAGATTGGTCTTGAGGCTCCCCCACGAGAACGGCGTGGCGAGGAGGCCGACGTTGACCATCACGCGATTGGTCTTGGCGTTGATCTTGTTCCTGATCACGTTGTAGTACGGATTGTCCACCTCGCTGGCCGCCGACAGCCCGGTCAGCCGGCGCCGCAGGCCGGACGTCGTGAGGTAGACCTTCGCGTTGTCCGTCTGAGGCCAGAGCATCAGGTCGATGAGCGGCCCCAAGGTCCCCTTGTACACCTGATCGTTGTTGTCGTAATCGTAGGACATCGAGATGTCGCTGTTCAACCAGCGGGCGATCTGGGCCTGGGAGGCCGCGGTCACGTTGACCCGGCTGTAGCCCGAGTTGGGAACGACGCCATTCTGCTTGTCGACGGCCGTCCCCAGCCGGTAGTTGACGCGATTGTCCGCCGACGCGCCGCTGAAGGCCAGGGTTTGGTTGACCGTCCCCCCCGTCCTGAGAAAGCCGTCGATGTTGTCGTAGAAGGTGGTCCCGGCGGGATACGGGGCGCCGAAGTAGTCGAACGAGCCGAGGATTCCGGCCGTCACCGTCGTCGGGCCGTACACCCGCTGCAGCTGCGGCCGCGCTCGCGTCGCTTCCACCCGGAAACTGCTGCTGTACTGCACGCCGCCGCCGGCCCGTCCCCGCTTGGTCATAATGACGATGGCGCCGTTGGCCGCATCGATGCCATACAGCGCGGCGGCTTCCGGGCCCTTCAGCACGGTGAGGCTGCCGATATCGTCGGGGTTGAGATCGGCGGCCCGGTTGGTGAAGTCGACGCCGCGGTTCGAGAACGCCGTGGTCGAATTCGCATCGGACGCGAGCACGCCCGTGTTCAGCGTCCGGTTGTCCATCGGGAGGCCGTCGACGATGATCAGCGGCTGGTTGCTGCTGCTGATCGAGCTGACGCCGCGGATGGTGATCGACGAGGACGCGCCCGGCACGCCCGAGGTGCTCGTGACGTCCACGCCGGCGATGCGCCCCTGCAACGCATTGACGAAATTCTCTCGCTGCGTTTGGGCGATGTCGCTGCCCTGGAGCGTCTGCTGCGAGGCGCCCTGGGCGCGCCGCTCGGCGGTCTGCCCCAGCGCCGTCACCTCCACGGCATCGAGGCTCAATGCCACCTGGCGCAGCGCGACGTTGATGACGTCCTCGGCGCCCACCGTGCGCTCGACCAGTCCGGTCCCGATGAACCGGTACTGCAGTACCTGGCCGACCTCGGCGCGGATCGAATAGTCTCCGGCGTTGTTGCTGTAGGTGCCGGTGCCGGTCCCCTTGATCACGATCGACGCGCCGGAGATGGGAGCGCCCTGTTCATTCGTGACCTTACCCGTCACCGTCTTTTGCTGCGCAGGCAGTCGAGCGGCAAGCAGGGACAATCCCATCAGCACCGTGAGGACGCGTGTGTTCATAGAGAGGTGGACACGTTGTGGAGGACAGTGAGTCAAGCGCCGGCGGCTCGCGCGAACGGTAGGGGGCTGATGCTACCGCCGAATCGCGAAGGCCGCCAGGTAGCCGCCCGGCACCGCGGGCGGTAGAATCTGCCGCCATGACGCCCTCACGCTTCGCGGCCTCGTGCGCCGCCCTCGTCGTTCTCGCCACACCGGTTTTCGCCCAGCGACCTGCGCGCCCACGTCCCCACGCCCCCACGCCCCCTCGAGACACGACGATCACCAAGGACTCGGTCTCCAAGTTCCTCGAGAGCTTCACCTACCGCAGCTTGGGGCCCGCCGCGTACTCAGGCCGCGTGACGGCGCTCGCCGTGCCGAACAGCCGCGAGCCGCGCCCCAAGACCTGGTACGTCGGCGCGGCGGGCGGCGGCGTCTGGAAGACCGCCAACGGGGGCATCACCTGGCAGTCGGTCTCCGCCGGGCTGGGATCGGAGAGCGTCGGCGACCTCGCCGTCGCCCCCTCCGACAGCAACATCCTCTGGGTCGGCACCGGGGAGAAGAACAGCCTGCGCTCCCAGTACTGGGGCGACGGCGTCTACAAATCCACCGACGGCGGCAAGGACTGGACGAAGATGGGCCTCGCCGACTCGCGCGCCATCGGCCGCATCGTGGTGCACCCCACCGGTCCCGATACCGTCTACGTCGCCGCCCTCGGCCACCTCTGGGGCCCGAACAACGAGCGCGGCGTCTACAAGACCACCGACGGCGGCAAGACGTGGACGCGCGTGCTGTTCGTGGACGACACCACCGGATTCGTCGACCTCGAGATGGAACCCGGCACCCCCTCCACGCTGTACGCCGCGGCGTGGCACCGGCTGCGCTGGGGCGGCAGCCATATGGAAGGGGTGGGCCGGGGCAGCGGACTCTACAAGACCAGCGACGGCGGCAGGACGTGGAAGCGTCTCACCGATCCCGCGTTGAAGAACGGCCTCCCGACCGATCGCATCGGCCGCATCGGCATCGCAATCTCGGCGCAGAACCCCAAGCTCGTGTTCGCGTTCATTCAGGTGGATCGCGGCATCACCGAGGCAGCGCAGGGACGCTTCGGGGGCGTGTTCCGCTCCGCCGACGCCGGCGGGACGTGGACCCAGGTCAACGACCTGCAGGCGATCCCGCACTACTACTACGACGAGATCTGGGTGGACCCCGCCGACAGCCAGCACGTGTTCGTCAATTCCTCATCGCTGCTCGAGAGCAAGGATGGCGGCCGCACCTTTGCCCCCGAGTCGCTATCGCGCGTGCACGGCGACCATCACGCCCTGTGGTTCGATCCGCACGACGCGGGGCACCGCATCCTCGGCAACGACGGCGGAGCGTACGTGACCTACGACGCGGGCCGGGCGTGGTGGCACATGCCGATTCCGATCGGCCAGTTCTACGCCGTGATCGTGGACAGCTCGCTCGCGCCCTACCAGATCTGCGGCGGGCTCCAGGACAACGGCGTGTGGTGCGGCCCCAGCGGCACGCGGGATGAGATCGGCGTGACCGACGCCGACTGGTACCCGGTGAACGGCGGCGACGGCATGTGGGTGCAGATCCCCCCCAACGATCCGTGGACTGTGTACTCGGGGTGGCAGTTCGGCAACGTGTCGCGGTTCGACCTGCGCACGTGGAAGCGGGACGACATCCAGCCCGCCGCGCTTGACGCGGGCGCCGAGAGCGGCTACGACTTTACCTGGGACTGGACCACCCCGATTCTCATCTCGGCGTTCGACTCGACCACCGTGTATCTGGGCGGCAACCGGCTGTTCCGGCTGCGCCAGCACGGCCAAGATTGGGAAACGCTGGGGCCGGACATGACGCGCACTCCGCGCGAGAATCCGGCGCCGGAAGCGGGACACACCAGCTACCACGCGATTTTCTCCATCGCCGAGAGCCCCAAGTCGCCCGCGGTGCTGTGGACCGGCACCGACGACGGCTTCGTGTGGGTGTCCCAGGACACGGGTCGCACCTGGACGAACGTCACCGGCAATTTCCCCCGCGGCGCAGCGACCGCCTGCTGGGTCTCGACGATCGTCGCCTCGATGCACGCCCAGGGCACCGTGTGGCTCACCTACGATTGCCACTTCCGCGACGACTACCGCCCGCACGTGTGGCGCTCGACGGACTTCGGCCGCACGTGGACGGAGCTGGTGGCCGGTCTCCCCGCCGACCGCGGCAGCGTCACGGTGTTCGAGAGTCCCCGGAACCCCAGGGTGCTGTGGGTCGGAACGTCCGACGGCGTGTACGTGACGGTGGACGGCGGCCAGCGCTGGCGCCGCTTCGGCGGCAGCTTCCCGCACGTCATGGTGGAGCGGATGGCGATGTCGTACCGGCAGCGCGAGCTGGTGGTCTCGACCCACGGCCGCGGGCTCTACGTGGTGCCGGTGGGCCCGGTCGAGGAATTCAGCGACTCAGTGCTGGGCGACACGATCCACCTGTTCGACGTGGCGCCTGCCTACCAGTACCGCGAGCGGGACACACACCCGGGATTCGGCAGTTTCGGCTTCGTGGCATCGAACCCGCCGCGCGGCGCCGTGATCACCTATTCCTTGAAGGAGATGCAGCCGGATGGCGTGAAGCTCGTGATCACGACCGCCGCGGGGGACACGGTGCGCACCCTCACCGGCTCGGGTTTCCCGGGGCTGCAACGCGTCACCTGGGACCTGAATCGTGACAAGCCACGCCCGCGCGGGCTGGG
The DNA here is from genome assembly GCA_003222205.1 of Gemmatimonadota bacterium. GTDB lineage: Bacteria > Gemmatimonadota > Gemmatimonadetes > Gemmatimonadales > GWC2-71-9 > QHVC01. Next base: position 33,765 of record QHVC01000002.1, read on the forward strand.
CGACCCAACGTCACCTGCGGAGCTGCGACGGGTGGCCCCGGGCGAGTTCGCCGTCCGTCTGACGCTCGGAAAGCGCAAACTCGAGCGGAAG
>QHVC01000125.1 GCA_003222205.1 Gemmatimonadota bacterium
AGGGCCTCGGCTCGATGGACTACCTCGGGTACCTGGGCGCCATCGCGGCGCGGCAGGGGAATCGGGAACAGGCGCTGCGCGTCGAGCGGAGACTCGCGGGAGCGGAGCGGCCCTATTTCTTCGGCCGGCACACCATCTGGCGGGCACGCATCCGCGCCCTGTTGGGTGAGCGAGAATTGGCCACGACCCTGGTGCGGGAAGCGTTGAGCCGGGGCTATCCCCACGCCGACGAGCTGCACACCGACATCGATTTCGAGTCGCTGCGCGACTATCCGCCGTTTCAGGAGCTGCTCAGGCCGAAGATCTGACCCGCCGCACCCTGTGCCACTTTCGCGCGGTCAACAGCACCTCGTCGCTTTCCCCTTGTTCTCGAAGAACTCCCGGACGTACTCTCGCTCCGTCAGGGGTGGGTGCTGCCGTTGACGGCAATGCTCCACGTAGCCCTCATAGTCCGGCGCCCCTACGATCTGCCGAAGTGCACGAACAAGGCGTGGCACGACGGCAGGACGGCAGGCTGCCCGCATGAGGGGATTGGCTCCGGGCGACATGTCGTCGTGCCGTCGTGTGACTTGCTCAGTCGGCATACGCACTCTCCACGAACGGCGTCTCGTGCACCACCGCCGCCTTCCGCTTGCTCAACACCAGCCACCACTCCCCGATCGACACGGCGAGCAGCATCGCCACGACCGCCATGAACAGCAACGCGACGAAGACGTCGAGGCGGTAATTGAAGATGCGCTGTGCGGCGCTCGGGTCGCCCGGGTGGATGGCCGCGGCGCGGGCCAGCAGCCCCAGGGTCGGGTTCGGGGAGAAAACCAGCTGCCACCCGGCCGTCATCGTCACCGTGACGAGCCACGCGAGCGGTGCGACCGTGACCCAGGCGTAGCGCGCCTTGCCCATCTTGATGATGATCGTGGTCGCCACGCACAGCGCCACCGCCGCGAGCAGCTGGTTGGCGATGCCGAACAGCGGCCACAGCGAGTTGATCCCGCCCAGCGGATCGACCACCCCCTGATAGAGGAAGTACCCCCACCCCGCCACGATCGCGCCGCTCGCCACGATCACGCTCGGGTACCACGACGTCCGGCCGAACCTGGGCCAGACGTGCCCCAGGATCTCCTGGAGCATGAAACGGCCGACCCGCGTCCCGGCATCGAGGGTCGTGAGGATAAACAGCGCCTCGAACATGATCGCGAAGTGGTACCACAGGGCCGTGAGCGCCTTGCCGCCCAGGACGCCGGTGACGCTCGCGAAGATGTGGGCCATCCCCACGGCAAGGGACGGCGCCCCGCCGGTGCGGGCGATCAGGGTCTGCTCGCCCATCGCCTGGGCGAGCTGCTGCATCGCGTCGGGGGTGACGACGAACCCAGCCGAGTTCAGGACGTGGGAGGCCTGCGCCAGCGCGGCGGGCGTCGTGTTCATGGCGAAGTACACGCCGGGATCGAGCGTGCACGCCGCGATCATCGCCATCACGCCGACGAACGACTCCATCAGCATGCCGCCGTAGCCGATGAGCCGGGCGTCGCGCTCCCGGGCGAGCATCTTCGGCGTGGTGCCCGAGGCGACGAGGGAGTGGAACCCGGAGATCGCCCCACAGGCGATCGTGATGAACGCAAAGGGAAACAGTTTGCCCGCCAGCACCGGCCCTTCGCCCAGCGTCGCGAACGGGGTCACAGCCGGCATCTTGAGCGGGGGGAGGAGGATGAGGATGGCGACGGCGAGGATCAGGACGGTCGAGATCTTGAGAAAGGTGGACAGGTAGTCGCGTGGCGTGAGCAGCATCCACACCGGCAGCACCGACGCGACAAACCCGTAGCCGATGATCATCGCGGTGAGCGCCGGCCCCGAGTGCGTGAACGCCGCCGCCAGGCCGGGGTGGCCGGCGACGTAACCGCCGCCCACGAGGGCCAGGAGCAGCAGGGCGGCGCCGACGAGCGAGGCCTCGCCCACCTTGCCCGGCCGCCACGTCCGCATCCACCAGCCCATCAGGAGGGCGATGGGGATCGTGCAGGCGATCGTGAACAGCCCCCACGGCGACGCCTTGAGCGCGTTCACGACGATCAACGCCACCACCGCGAGCAGGATGATCATGATGAACAGCACGGCGAGCATCGCGGTCATCCCCGCCGTGGCGTTGATCTCCTCCTTCGCCATCTGCCCCAGCGACTTGCCGTCTCGGCGCAGCGAGCAGCACAGGATCGTGAAGTCCTGCACCGCGCCGCCGAGCACCACCCCGATCACCAGCCACAGGGTCCCGGGGAGGAAGCCGAACTGCGCGGCGAGCACCGGCCCGACCAAGGGCCCCGGACCGGCGATCGCCGCGAAGTGGTGGCCGTAGAGTACCCACTTATTGGTGGGCACGTAGTCGCGGCCGTTCGAGAGCCGCTCGGCGGGCGTGGCGCGGCGGTCGTCGAGGGCGAACACGCGCGCGGCGATGAACTTCGAATAGAAGCGATAGCCGACGACGTAGGTGCAGACGGCCGCGATGAGCAGCCACGCGGCGTTGACAGTCTCTCCGCGCGAGAGGGCGAGTACGGCGAAGCCGAGCGCGCCCAGTGCGGCGATCGCGCCCCAGAGGAGCACCGAGCCGAGTCGTCGCATGGGGGGAAGCTACGGCTCGGCTTGCCGGGCTTCAAACTCGAACATAGGTTCGAATTCCTTGGCACCATATTCGTGGACACTGGCCTCGCGGGAGGCGCCGGCCCCCGCCGGGGCGGCGGTCGTGCAGGAGCGTCCCGAGCTGCAGCGCGCCGGGGAGAATCTGTCGGGCCGAGTGGTCGTCGTCACGGGTGGAGCGACGGGGTTGGGGCGCGCCATCTGCCTCGACTTCGCCCAGCGCGGCGCCAGCGTCGCCTTCAACTTCGTGGAAATGGCCGGGCGCGACGTCACCGCCCAGGCGCTGCTGACCGAGACGGCGATCAAAGCGCTCGGCGTCGGCGTCTACTCGGCGCGCTGCGACGTCCGCGACCACGACGAAGTCGAGCGCTTCATGACCGAGGTCAAGGAGCGGCTCGGCGGCGTCCACTGCCTCGTCAACAACGCCGGCGTCACGCACGACGGCGCGCTGTGGCGGCTCCCCCCCGAGGCGTGGCGCGAGGTGATGGAGACCAACGTGACCGGCGCCTTCAACTGCATCCAGGCCGCGGCGCCCACGATGCGCGCCCAGCGCTACGGCAAGATCGTCAACATCGCGAGCCACCAGGCGTTCCGCCCCGGCTTCGGGATCGCCAACTACGCCGCCAGCAAGGCCGCCTTGATCGGCCTCACCAAGTCCGCCGCCGTGGACCTCGGCTCCTCCAACATCAACGTCAACGCCGTCGCGCCCGGGTTCGTCAAGACCGAGCTGCTCACCAAACTGCCGCGCGAGGTGCTCGAACGCGCCGAGCGCGAGTCGATTCTCGGCCGGGTCGCCGAGCCGGAGGACGTGGCCCACGTCGTCTCCTTCCTGTGCAGCGAGGCCGCGCGACACATCACCGGCCAGACCATCATCGTCGACGGCGGCCTGACGCTCGCTTCTTGAAAAGGCCACCGGGCGCGGCGATATTGCGGCCCGTGACTAACCGCTTGATCCCAAAAAACTTGGTGCGCGGTGCGTGGTGCGCGGTCGCCCTTGCCTGCGGCCATCCCCCGGCCCAACCCCAGACCCCTGTCCCGACCGCGCCGCTGCCCACCGCCGGGATCTCCGGACAACAAGTCGGCATCCTGCCGATCACGCTGATCGCCGCCGAGGATACGCTGCATTGGGACACGGTCGTGAGCGAGCGCGACAAGGCCGACAGCGTGCTCACGACGCTGCTCAAGGCGCGGGCGCCCGAAGTCGGGTGGGTCTCGCCCGAGGAGCTGCGGCGCATGGCGCGGCGCGCGCCCGGCATCGCGACCGATCCCGAGCAGATGGCGACCCCGCTGCTGCGCGACCCCAGGATGGTGCAGGTGGTGGACCCCCTGCGCAACCAGCTGCGCACCCTCGCGGCGATCGCCGGCGGAATGCGCTACGTGCTCGCTCCGGCGGGGCTGGTGTATCGTCGGACGGTCGGACTGACGGACGGTCGGACTGACCACCCCGCCGCCACCGCTGAGATCACGGTGGTCCTGGTCGACGTGCGGTTGGGCCGCGTCGCGTGGCGGACCGTCGCGCGCGGCGAGGCGGACGACCCGTGGACCGCGCTGACCCGCGCGGTCAAGGCGCTGACGCCGGGGCTGCCGTGAGCCGGCGCGCGGCGACCCTGATCCGCGGCGACGGCATCGGACCCGAAATCACCGAGGCGACGCTCGACGTCTTGAGCGCGTTCGGCGCGGCGTTCGACTGGGACGAGCAGCTGGGCGGCATGGCCGGGGTCGAGCACGCCGGCTCGCCGCTGCCCAACGCGACGCTGGACTCGATCCGCCGCACCAAGCTGTGCCTCAAGGGCCCCCTCACGACGCCGGTGGGCGACGGGTATCGCTCCGTCAATGTCTCCCTGCGCCAGGTGTTCGAGCTGTATGCCAACGTCCGGCCCACCAAGACGATGGTGCCCGGGGGGCGCTACGAGGGCGTCGACCTCGTCATCATCCGCGAGAACACCGAGGGGCTGTACGTGGGGCTGGACCACGTCTTCCGCGTGGGCGACGATCCCAAAGCGCTCGCCCAGGCGATGTCGGTGATGACCCGCGAGGGGTGCCTGCGCGTGTGCCGCTACGCGTTCGAGTATGCCAAGACTCACGGCCGCAAGAAGGTGACGATCGTCCATAAGGCCAACATCCTCAAAGCCACCTCGGGGCTGTTCCTCGAGTCGGGCCGGATGGTGGCGAAGGACTATGAGGGCGTCGTCGCCGCGGACGACAAGATCGTGGACAACTGCGCGATGCAACTGGTGCTGAAGCCGGAGCAGTTCGACGTCCTCGTGACCACGAACCTGTTCGGCGACATTCTCTCCGACCTCGCCGCGGGGCTCATCGGGGGGCTGGGGCTCGCCCCGGGGGGCAACATCGGTGTGCACGCGGCGATCTTCGAGGCGGTGCACGGGTCGGCGCCGGACATCGCGGGGCGGGGCATCGCGAACCCCACGGCGTTGATGCTCGCCGCGGCGATGATGCTGGACCACGTGGGGGAGCAGGACATCGGCGAACGGCTGCGTCGCGCCATCGAGACGACTATCGTCGCGGACAAGACCCGCACCCGGGACCTGGGCGGGAATGCTTCGACCGCCGAGTTTGCGCGCGCCGTGGCCCGTCGGGCCTAGCCACCCGTGCAAGCGCTGCGGGGAGATGACCCCGGGGATCGCGGTCGGGGGGCTGTGCGCGGCGTGTACGCAGGAGCTGCGGCGCCGCGCGGCGCGGATCGGGCGCTGGGTGGGGATGGGCACCACGCTGCCCCTCGCGGGGTACGTCGCCCTGAGCCTGCCGCGAGACCCGACGGCGCGCCTCGTCGGGGTGGCCAGTGTGCTGGTGTGGTACGTGTTGGCGTCTCTCATCGGGAGACGCGTCGCCTGGGAGTGGATGAAATGAACGCGGAATGCGGAATGCGGAACGCGGAACAGAGGCGGTGGATGTCGTGCCTCGCCGCGGCCGTCCTGGTCGGGCTGACCTGCCCGCTGACTGTGGGTGCCCAGACGTCGCTGTCCATCTACAAGGACGGCCGGGTGGTGGTGCGGCAGACGATCCCGCAGGCCCTCACCAAGGGTCGCAACACGCTCACGCTGCGACTCGCCGGGCTCGATCCCGCCACGCTGTTCTCCCCCGATTCCGCCGTCACGGTGCTGTCGGCGCGCGTGCGCTACCCCACTACTGCGGCCGACGCGCTCGCCCGGGCGGCGGGGCAGACGCTGTCGTTCGTCCGATCCAAAGGGGATACGGTCAAGGCCACGGTGGTGCGGGCCGATCCTCCGCAGTACCGGTTGTCGGACGGCCGGTACCTGCTCGAGCAGCCCGGGACACCGCTGGTTCCCGGTGACCTGGTCCGCACCGGCGCCGAGGCGGAGATCACCGTGGACGCCGCGCGCGACCGGCCGCGGACCGATCTCGCCTACGTCGCGCAGGGGGCGACGTGGGAGGCGTTGTACCAGATCCAGGTGTCGGGGGCGAGGGGGCAGGTGTCGGGGACCGTCACCGTCACCCCGCAGGCGCTGCGCAGCGACAGCGCGGCGGTGCAGCTGGTGGCTGGGCAGATCAATCGCGCTCGGGCCCCCGCGGCACCGCCAGAAGCGGGAATGCGGATGGAAGCCGACATGGTGAGCCGCCAGGCGGCCGACGCTCGAGGATACGCCGAAGAGCAGGCCGTGGGGGAAGCCCACGTCTACGAGCTCCCCGGCCGCCTCGCGCTGGAGCCCGGCGTGCCCGTCGCCACGGCGATCTTCCCGCGAGCGAGCGTCGCGGTGACGAAAGAGTTCGTGGTGCCGGGGGTGCTGCCTTGGCGGGGCTGGCTGGGCCAGGTGCCCGTCGAGCCGAACCGGGTGCCGGTGCAGGTGTGGTACACGCTCAAGCGGGTCCGCGGCACCGCCTTCGGCGACCGCCCGCTGCCCGGCGGCACGGTGCAGCTGTACGAACCAGATTCGGCGGGCCGCGTGCAGCTCATCGGCGAGGCGACGATCGACCACACGGCGCCCGGTCGCGACGTCCGCGTGCAGGCGGGGGACGCCTTCGACGTCACCGCCGAGCGGGTGCAGACTGACTACACTCAGGAGGCCATTCCGCCTGCCCGGCGTGGCGTGCCGGCGAAGCAGCGCGTCACGGCGTCGTACCGCGTCACGATCACCAACGCGAAGCCGGAGAGCGTCGCGGTGGACGTGCGCGAGTCGCGGTTTGGGGTGTGGCGGATCGTGGACAGCAGCGCGCCGCCGGAGAAGATCTCCGCGACGGAAACGCGCTTCCGGGTCTCGGTGCCGGCGAATGGGGAGGTCGTGCTGACCTACACCGTGCAGATCGAGTCGTGACCGTCCAGCTCCTGCATGTGGCGGACCTGCATTTCGGCGGGCTCGCCGACGTGCGCCAGATCGAGGCGCTCGAGGAGATGCTGCCGGACCTGCGGCCCGACGTCGTCGTGCTCGCGGGCGACCTCTCGCAGCGTGCCCGCCATGGGGAGTTCCAGCGGGCGCGGGCGTTCGCCGCCCTGGCCGCCCGGACCGCCCCGGTCTTCGTCCTCCCGGGCAACCACGACGTGCAGTGGTGGTGGCGGCCCTTCGTCCCGTTCGGCAAGAACGTGCTCTACGGCAAGTACCGGCGCTACTTCGGGAACGACCTCGCGCCCACCGTCACCGTGCCCGGCGCGATTCTCGCGGGTGCGCTGACCTCGCACGGCGTGGCGTGGGGCTCCCTCACCACGGCGCTCCGCGACATCGCCGTGAAAGGGCACCTTCCCAAGCGCGAGATCCTGCGCGTGCGGCGCGTGTTCGCCGCGGCGGAGCCGGGCCTCGCGCGCGTGCTGGTGCTGCACCATAACGTGCTGCGCGGCGAGATCAGCCGCCGCATGGGGCTGGCGCGCTGGCGCCAGGCGCAGCGCCGCATCCTCGAGTCGGGGGCCGATGTCGTGCTCTGCGGCCACGACCACCAGGAGGGGGCGGATCAGCTGGGCGGCCGGGTCGTCGTGTCCACGACCGGCACGCTCTCGACCCGCTCGCGCGGCGGCCGGCCCTCCTGCTTCAACTTCGTCACCATCGAGCCCGCCGCCGTGCAGGTGACGTTCTTCCGCTGGGAAGGCGACCGCGGCCGCTTCCGGGCGAGCGACACGTTTGCGTTCGCGCGCCAGGGGCCGGCGGGACGGACGGATTCCGCCGCCATGCAGGTAGCCCAGTCGCGGGGTTAGGTTTGGTGTGCCCCGGGGCGTGGCCCCGGGGTTAACCCACCCGATCCAGCCCGAGGGCTGCATGGCACCGAAGTTCCAAGGCGTCGATTTCTACGACGTCGACAACCTCCTGAACGAAGAAGAGCGCGCCGTCCGCGATACCGTCCGGGCGTGGGTGGACGAACATCTGATGCCGGTGATCGGTGAGCACTACGTCGAGGGCAAGTTCCCCAAACATCTCATTCCCGGCATGGCGGACCTCGGCCTCTTCGGCGCCAACCTCCCCGAGGAGTACGGCTGCGCGGGGCTGAACAACGTCGCCTACGGCCTGATCATGCAGGAGCTCGAGCGCGGCGACTCGGGGCTGCGCTCCTTCGCGTCGGTGCAGGGGTCGCTCGTGATGTACCCCATCTACGCGTTCGGCTCCGAGGAGCAAAAGAAGGAATGGCTCCCCAAGCTGGCCAGCGGCGCCGCGATCGGCTGCTTCGGCCTGACCGAGCCCGACTTCGGCTCCAACCCGGGGGGGATGATCACGACGGCGAAGGAGACGAAGGACGGCTGGGTCTTGAACGGCGCCAAGATGTGGATCACCAACGGCTCGACCGCGCAGGTCGCGATCGTGTGGGCCAAGACCGGCCCGCTCGAGGACGTGAACGCCATCCGCGGCTTCATCGTGCCGACGAAGACCAAGGGCTTCACCGCGAAGGACCAGAAGGGCAAGCTGTCGCTGCGCGCCAGCGATACCAGCGAGCTCGTGCTGCAGGACGTGCACGTGGCCAAGGACGCGCTGTTGCCCAAGTCGGGGGGTCTCAAGTCGCCGCTGTCGTGCCTGACCCAGGCGCGGTACGGGATCGCGTGGGGGGCGGTCGGCGCCGCGATGGCGTGCTACGACGAAGCCGTGAGCTACGCCAAGACCCGCGTGATGTTCGAC
>QHVC01000126.1 GCA_003222205.1 Gemmatimonadota bacterium
ATCTGGCTCGTGAACGCCTTGGTCGAGGCGACGCCGATCTCGGGCCCGGCGTGGAGGTAGATCCCGCCGTCTACCTCGCGGGCGATGGTGCTGCCCACGACGTTGACGAGCCCCAAGGTGCGCGCGCCGCGCCGCTTCGCTTCCCGCAGCGCGGCCAGCGTGTCGGCGGTCTCGCCCGACTGCGAGATGCCGATCACCAGCGTCCGCTCGTCCACGATGGGGTTGCGATAGCGGAACTCCGAGGCGTACTCGACCTCCGTCGGCACGCGGGCCAGCTCTTCCATCATGTATTCCCCGATGAGCGCCGAATGCCACGACGTGCCGCAGGCGGTGATCACGATGCGCTGGATCTTGAGCAGGTCCTCGTCGGTGATGTTGAGCCCGCCCAGTCGCACCGTCCCTTCTTCCTCGAGCAGCCGGCCCCGCAGCGTATTCCGCAAGCTCTCGGGCTGCTCCATGATTTCTTTGAGCATGAAGTGGGCGTACCCACCGCGCTCCATCGTGCCCAGGTCCCAGTCGACATGGGTGACCGCCTTTTCCTTCTCGGCGGCCGTCCGGTCGAGAATGCGGTACTCGTGCGGCCGCAGCACGGCGATTTCCTCGTCGTCCAGGTAGACCACCGAACGCGTGTGCGCCAGCACCGCCGACGCGTCGGACGCCACCCAGTGCTCGCCCTGGCCGATCGCCACGAGCAGCGGCGAGCCCTTGCGGGCGGCGACGATCGTGTCGGGCTCGCGGCTCGACAGCACCGCGATCCCGTACGCGCCTTCGACGTCCTGCAGGGCCCCCACCACGGCGTCCACCAGCGGCGCGCCCTTGGCGTGCAGCTCCTCGATCAGGTGCGCGAGCACTTCGGTATCGGTCTCGGAGCGGAAGCGGTGGCCGCGCTTGGTGAGCGCCGCGCGCAGCGCGCCCGCGTTCTCGATGATGCCGTTGTGCACCAGCGCGACGGTGCCGCCGCAGTCGGTGTGCGGGTGGGCGTTCTTCGCGTTCGGCGCCCCGTGGGTGGCCCAGCGCGTGTGGGCGAGGGCCGTCGTGCCCGACGGCAGCTTCGTGCCCAGCTCCTTCTCGAGCACGGCGATCTTCCCCGGCGCCTTGAACACCTCGATGCGCCCGTCGCTCACGACGGCGAGCCCGGCCGAATCGTACCCGCGGTACTCGAGCCGTTTCAGTCCCTCGAGCACGAGGGCGGCCGCCGGCCGCGCGCCGGTGTAGCCTACGATCCCGCACATAGCTTGCGTCCTTCCTCGATCAGTCCGGCGGCGACGGCGCCGGTCGGCGCCTCGGCGATCAGCCGGATGATGGGCTCGGTGTTCGACGGCCGCACATGCAGCCAGCGGTCCGGCCACGCCAGCCGCAGTCCGTCCCGCTCGTCGGTCGTCGCGTCAGGGAACCGACGCTTGAGTACCGCGTAAACGTCCTGCAGTCCCCGTTCCGCGTTCCGCGCTTGTCCTTTCAGGGTTCCGCGTTCCACCTTCGCCTTTACGATGGTGTAACGCGGTCCCGCCGTCACCAGCTCGCTCACCGTCCGTCGTTCCCGCGCCAAGAGCGTCAGCACCAGCGCCGCGGCGACCGGCCCGTCCCGTCCCACATGCAGGGCCGGCAGGATCACGCCGCCGTTGCCCTCGCCGCCGATCGGCGCCCGGGCCGCCACGATCGCCCGCGCCACGTGCGCCTCCCCAACCGGAGCCCGGATGACTTCAGCGCCGCAATCGCGGGCCGCGTCGTCCACGACGAGCGACGTGGACAAATTACAGACAACGACGGACCGTCGGACTGTCGGACCGTCGGACCGACCCCGCCTCACCCGTCCGACCGTCCGACCGTCCGACCGTCCGACTCCGAGCACCGCTCGGATAGCGAACGCCAACGTGTAGTCCTCGCCGATGGGCCGTCCCCGCTCGTCCACGATCGCGAGCCGGTCCACATCGGGATCGACCGCGAGCCCCAAGTCCGCCTTGCTGCGCCGCACCAGCTTGCCCAGCGCCGCGAGGTGCTCGGGGACCGGCTCGGGCGGCCGTGGGAAGCGCCCGTCGGGCTCGAGGTTCATCCCCGCGACCCGGCATCCCAGCCGCTCGAGCAGCGCGGGCATCACCACGCCGCCGGCGCCCCGCACCGTGTCGAGCGCCACCCGGAAGCGACGGCGGCGGATGCCCCGCACGTCCACGGCCTTGAGTCGCAGCACCGCGGCGAGGTGGCGTGCGGTCGCCGCGTCGTCGGGGGCGATATCGCCCAGCGCGCCGAACCCCGCACGCTCCAGCCGCCCGTCTGCCGCGAGCGTCACCACTCGGGCGCCGCCTTCCGCATCAAGAAAGATGCCGTCGGGGCCGACGAACTTGAGGGCGTTCCACTCGATCGGGTTGTGGCTTGCCGTGAGGACGATGCCGCCGGCGGCGCGGTGGTGCTCGACCGCGAGCTGCGCCGTGGGCGTGGTGACCAGCCCCAGGTCGATCACGTCGCAGCCGACCGACATGAGGCCCGCCGACGCGGCGCGCGCGAACATCGGCCCGGACGTGCGCGCGTCACGAGCCAGGACCACTCTTGGGTGCTTACGCATCCCGCTTCCCGCATCCCGCATCCCGTCTCTCGCCCAAATCCCGAACGCCGCCGCGTAGCGCGCCACGGCTTCCGGCGTCAGGTCCTTGCCGACGATGCCCCGGATGCCGGCGACGCCGACCATCAAGGTATCCGACATTCAGGCGGGCACGACGTTTTCGGGAAGACGCAGCGACCGGGGCGGCGGCGTGGCGATGGGGAGCTGAGCGGAGGGGTAGGCCCGCACGAACGCCTCGACGACTTCGGGATCGAACTGGATGCCCTTGCCGTCCCGGAGCTCGTTGAGGGCGCGCTCGACCGGGAGCGAGGGGCGATACGGGCGTTCGCTGGTCATGGCGTCGAAGGCGTCGGCCACCGTGACCGCGCGGACCATGAGCGGGATCTGGTCGCCTTTGAGGCCGTCGGGGAGCCCTTTGCCGTCGAGGCGCTCATGGTGGGAGCGCACGATCGCGATGATCGCGCCGTACTCGTTGAGCAGCGGACCGAGGATACGCGCGCCGATCACCGGGTGCTCCATGATGTGCCGGTACTCCTGGTCGCTCAACGAGCCGCGCTTGTGGAGCACCTCCTCGCTGACGCCGATCTTGCCGATATCGTGGAGGTTGCTGCCGAGCGACAGGGTGTCGAGGGCGTTCGAATCGAGGCGCAGCTGGCGGCCGATGGCGGCGGCGTACTCCGCCACGCGGATCGAGTGCCCCTTGAGATAGGCGTCCTTGGCCTCGAGCGCTTCCGCCAGCGCCTGCACGCCGCCCAGGAACAGCTCTTCGATGCGGCGCGCCTGGGCGCGCACGCGGTCCTCGAGGTGCTGCTGGTAGTTCTTGAGCTCGAGCTTCAGCGCCCGCTTGTCGAGCGCCTGCATGACCCGGGCCCGGACTTCGTCGAGGTGGAACGGCTTGCCGACGTAGTCGAGCGCGCCGAGCTGCAGGCACGCCACCGCGCTCTCGACCTCGGCGACCGCCGTCACCATTACCACCGCCGTATCGGGCCAGCGGTGCATCACCTCGCGCAGCAACGCCACGCCGTCCATCTGCGGCATGCGCAGGTCGGAGATCACGAGCGGCACGGCGTCGTGCTCGAGTACCTCGAGCGCTTCCAGCCCCGAGCCCGCCTCCTGGCAGGTGAACCCTTCCCCCTCGAGCAGCCGCACGAGAACCCGCCGCAGGCGCGGCTCGTCGTCCACGACCAGGCACCGCATCGCGTTTGGTTGAGGCATGTTTGCGTAACGTACGGGTCGCTTGCCCGGCGCGAAAGGCGCCCTTACGTTCCCGCCATGACCCGAGCGTTCGATCACGATCTGCTGCGGCGCTTCGCCACGCGCGCAGTGCACGCCGGGCAGGCGCCCGACCCGCTCGCCGGCGCCGTGATGACGCCGATCTACCAGACGTCCACCTACATCCAGGACGGGCTCGGGCGCAACAAGGGGTACGAATACGCCCGCACGCGCAATCCGACGCGCGAGGCCCTGGAGCGCAACGTGGCGGCGCTCGAAGGCGGCCGGCACGGCTTCGCCTTCGGCTCGGGGCTCGCCGCCGTGGATACCGTCTTGAAGCTGTTGTCCGCCGGCGATCACGTCGTCTGCGGCGAGAACGTCTACGGCGGCACGCACCGCCAGATGACGCACATCTGGGCGCGGCTCGGCCTCACCTTCACCTTTGTCGACGGCGGCGAGCTGGCCGAGGTCAAAGCGGCGATCACGCCGGCGACGAAGATGGTGTATGCGGAGACGCCGACCAACCCGATGATGCGGCTGTGCGACCTCGCCGCGACGGGCGAGATCGCGCGCAAAGCGAAGGCGCTCTTCGTGGTGGACAACACGTTCGCGACCCCCTGCTTCCAGCGGCCCCTCGAGCTCGGCGCCGACATCGTGCTGCACAGCACAACCAAGTACCTGAACGGCCACAGCGATATGGTCGGCGGGATGCTGGTCACCAGCCGTGACGACCTCGCCGAGCGGATCGGCTTCCTGCAGAACAGCTCGGGCGCGGTGCCGGGCCCCTTCGACTGCTGGCTGGCGCTGCGCGGGACCAAGACCCTGGCGCTGCGCATGCGTCAGCATGACGTCAGCGGGCGGCGCATCGCCGAATGGCTCGCGAAGCACCCCCGCGTCGAGCGGGTCTATTACCCGGGCCTGCCGTCGCACCCGCAGCACGAGCTCGCCCGACGGCAAATGGCCGGCTTCGGCGGGATGCTGAGCGTGGAGCTCGGCGACGTGGGCCGGGCGCGGCGCCTGGTGGAGCGCACCAAAATCTTCGTGCTCGCCGAGTCGCTGGGCGGCGTCGAGAGCCTCGTGGGCCACCCCGCCTCGATGACCCACGCCAGCGTCCCAGCCGAGCTCAAGCGCAAGATGGGCCTCACCGACAGCCTGGTGCGGCTTTCCGTCGGGATCGAGGACGTGGAAGACCTGATTGCAGACCTCGATCAGGCCCTGGGAGACGATTGAAGCCGTATGAGACGTATTGCCGTATGGCCGTAAAGCCGTATGGCCGTACTGTGAACCGAGCTCTCACGCCTGTACGGCCATACGGCCCATACGGCCATACGGCCCATACGACATTAGGAGACACTCATGAGTGACCCGACCGGACTGCCGGCCGCCCGGCCCCGCAAAGTTCTAACGCAGATCGCCCCCGTCGCCTGGGAGCACCCCGCCGACCGCGCGGCGCTGCAGACCCTGCGCTCGGTGCCGGGCTTCGACGAAGTCGTCAAGAAGATCTACGGCTTGATCGGCGAGCGCGGCGTCCGGTTGATCTTCCAGGCCGACGCGGTCCGCGTGGGGCCGAGGCAGTTCCCGCGCCTCCACTCGTTGTTCACGGAAGTGCGGACGACGCTCGACTGGCCGCCGGAAACGCAGCTGTACGTATCGCAGACGCCGTTCGCCAACGCCGGCGCGTTCGGGATGGACGAGCCGTTCATCATCGTCAATTCCGGCGCCCTGAAACTGTTGGACGAGGACGAAACGCGCGCCCTCCTGGGACACGAGCTGGGGCACGTGATGAGCGGCCACGCCTTGTACCGCACCATCCTGTGGCTGCTGCTCAACGCCGGCCTCTCCGCCCTTCCCTTCCTCGCCGGCATCGCGCTGCTCCCCATCGAGCTGGCCCTGCTCGAGTGGTATCGCAAGAGCGAAATGTCCTCTGACCGCGCCGGGCTCCTCGCGACGCAGGACCCGCCCGCTTCGCTCCGCATGCACCTCAAGTTCGCGGGCGGCGGGGACATGAAGCAGATGGATCTCGACAGCTTCCTGGTCCAGGCCAAGGAGTACGAGGAGTCGGGCGGGGCGCTCGATCGCATCTTCAAGATCCTCGGCGTCATGCTGCGCACCCATCCCTTCAACACCGTGCGCGCGGCGGAGCTGCAGCGCTGGATCGAAGCCGGGCACTACGACCGCATCCTGCGCGGCGAGTACACGCACCGCGGGCCCGAGGCCGAGCAACGGCCCCTCGACAAGGACATCGACGAAGCGCGAGATCACTATATGAAGGAAGCGAAAGCCGCCGTGAAGGACGTGGTGGACGGCGCCAAGCGGGCGGCCCAAGCCTTCTCGGACGCGTTCAAGAAGAAGTGAGAATCCTGGTCGTCGGCGGGGGCGGCCGCGAGCACGCGCTCGCTTGGGCGCTCAAACGCGACTTCCCCCCCGCCACGACCCTGTTCGCCGCCCCCGGCAACCCCGGTACCGCCCAGCTCGGCACCAACCTCGATATCTCGGCGACCGCCGTGGCGGACGTGGTGGCCGCGGCGCGCCAGCATACCGCCGACGTCGTCATCATCGGACCGGAAGCGCCGCTCGCCGCGGGGCTCGCCGACGCGCTCCGCACCGCGGGCATCCCGGCGTTCGGACCCGGCGCGGCCGCCGCGCGCATCGAGGCCTCCAAGGCGTTTGCCAAGGAGGTCATGGTCGCCGCCGGCGTCCCCACCGCGCCGAGCCGCTCGTTCACCGACCTCGCCGCCGCGTTACGCTACATCGCGGGGCACGCCGAGCCGGTCGTCGTCAAGGCGTCGGGCCTCGCCGCCGGGAAGGGAGCGGTCGTGTGTGCGAGTCGGGCCGACGCCGCCGCGACGGCGCGGGCGATGCTCGCCGACGGCAGCTTGGGCGAGGCGGGCCGCGAGGTGGTCATCGAGGAGTACCTCTCCGGAGAAGAGCTGTCGGTGCTGGCGCTGACCGACGGCCGCCAGCTGCTCGTGCTGCCGCCGGCGCAGGACCACAAGCGGCTCGGCGAAGGCGATACCGGGCCGAACACGGGCGGGATGGGCGCGTATTGCCCCGTGGCCCCCCCCCTCGGCGGCGATCGACTGATCGACCGGGTGCGGCGCGAGGTGTTCGAGCCGACCCTCCAGGAGCTCGCTCGACGCGGGGCGACCTACAGCGGCGTCCTGTACGCCGGTCTCATGGTGTCGGCTGACGGGACGCCGTATGTGCTCGAGTTCAATTGCCGCTTCGGCGATCCGGAAACCCAGGCCATTCTCCCCGGGCTGGCGCCCGGGGTCAGTCAACACCTCCTCGATATCGCGCATGGGGCGTGGCGGCCCGGCCAGGACACGCTCCGCGCGCAACGCGCTGCGGTGACTACCGTCCTCGCCGCCCGCGGCTATCCCGACGCTCCCGAGAAGGGCGTGGCGATCACCCTGCCGGCGGATCTCGGCCCCGACGTGCTGGTCTTCCACGCCGGCACCGCGCGCGACCAGGCCGGCACGCTGCGCACCGCCGGCGGCCGGGTGTTGAGCGTCACCGGGCTGGGCGGGACCGTCGGCCAGGCCGCGCGGGCCAGCCGCACCGCCGCCGACCGCATCGCCTTCGACGGGAAAACGTGGCGCCGCGACATCGCGTGGCGCGAGCTTCGCCGTGCCGGAGCTGCCTGAGGTCGAGACGATCGTCCGGGAGCTCGCCCCGCGACTCGAGGGTTTTCGGATCGCGGACGCGCGGCTCATGAAGACGGACGTCTTGCGCGGGGTGTCCAAGGCCCGCCTGCTGCGCACCCTGAAAGGCAACAGCTTCGAAGAGGTGGGGCGCCGCGCCAAGCACGCGGTGTTCCGCTTGGGCACGGAGCACCGCTTGGTGATCCAGCCGCGCATGACCGGCTCGCTGGTGGTGCACGAGCGGGCCCTGACCCGCGACGAGCGCCGCTACGCCGTGCTGGTGTGCACGCTCGAGGACGGCCGCCTGCTGGTGTATCGCGACGTGCGGCGCCTCGGCACCGTGTGGCTGCTGGACGAGCCGGGGTGGGCGGCCTACACCGTCCGCATCGGCCCCGAGCCGCTGGAGGAGACGTTCACGCCGTTCGTGCTCGCCGAGCGGCTGCGCGGCACGGCGGTGGCGATCAAGAAGGCGATCATGGACCAGCGGCGCCTGGCGGGTGTCGGCAATATCTACGCCAACGAAGCGCTGTTCGAGGCGGGGATCGACCCCTCGAAGCGCACCTCCAAGCTCAGCCTCGAGGAGTTTGCCCGCCTGCACACCGCCGTGACCGGCGTGCTGGAGCGGGCGCTGGCGGCGTCGGGCACGACGGTCCGCGATTACCGTACGGGGACCGGCGCGTCGGGCCGCTTCCAGTTCGAGCTGAAGGTGTACGGGCGCGCCCGCCAGCCGTGCGTCGTCTGTGGGCGGCGGCTCACGACGACCCACGCGATCGACGGCAGGCAAACGACGTTGTGTGCAACTTGCCAGCGGTAACGCGCATCAGATATTCTGAACCCTCGGTTCCCCTCCCCCGGCATCAAGGAGCTGCCATGCGATTGCTCGTCGGTCTCACCGCAGCGCTCGCCATCGCCGCGCCACTGGGCGCGCAACAATCCACGCCCGGCGAGCGCCTCCCGGTCGTCAAGTACGTGCTCCCCAACGGCATGACCTTTCTATTCCTGCGCCGCGAAGGGGCGCCCACCGTCGCCTTCGTGACGCACTTCCGCGCCGGCGGCGTGGACGAGTGGACGGGGATCTCGGGGACGGCCCATCTCTTCGAGCACATGCTGTTCAAGGGCACGCGCACGATCGGCACCAAGAACTACCCGGCCGAGCTGGCCATCTTCCCCCGCATCGACGCGGTGGCCGACTCGCTCACCGCCGAGTTCCGTAAGGGGGACGAGGCCGACACCAGCGCGCTCGCGCGCCTGCGCGGCCGCTTGCGGCAGCTCGAGGATTCGGCCCGCCAGTACGACGTGAGCAACGAGCTGGACCGCATCCTCACCGAGAACGGGGCGCAGAGCCTCAACGCCTCGACCAGCAACGACGTCACCAACTACTTCTTCGCCCTGCCCGCCAATCGCGCCAAGCTGTGGTTCATCCTCGACAGCGACCGCATCCGCAACCCGGTGCTGCGGGAGTTCTACTCGGAGCGCGACGTCGTGATGGAAGAGCGACGCTTGCGGGTCGAGACCAGCCCCGGCGGCCTGCTGCGGGAGGAGTTCCTCGCCGCCGCGTACCGGGCCCACCCCTACGGCCGGCCGGTGGTTGGCGTGGCGAGCGAGATCCAGACGGTGAGCCGCACCGCGGCGCAGGAGTATTTCCGCCGCTTCTACGGCCCCAACAACGCCGTCGTCGCCATCGTGGGCGACATCAACGTGGACACGATGAAAGCCTGGGCGACGCAGTACTTCGCCGATATCCCCGCCGGCGAGCCGCACCGCCCGGTGGTGACGCAGGAGCCCCCCCAGCACGGCGAGCGCCGCATCGACGTCGAGTACGACGCCAACCCTCAGGTGCTGATCGGCTACCACGTGCCCGAGGCGCGGCACCCCGACGCGCCCGCGCTGGCGGTGCTGTCGCAGATCCTCACCGGCGGCCGCACCTCCCGCCTCTATCAGCGGCTCGTGATCAAGGAGCGCGCCGCCACCAACGTCTTCTCGGGCAGCGGGCCGGGGGCGTTGTACCCGCGGCTGTTCACGTTCACCGTGGTTCCCATCGCGCCGCACACCACGGCCGAGCTCGAGGGGGAGATCTACGAGGAGATCGACCGCGTGCAGCGCGAGCCCCCCAGCGGCGAGGAGCTGCAGCGCGTCCGCAACCAGATCGAGGCCAGCGCCGTGCAGCGGCTCGAGAACAACTTCGGCCTGGCGTTCCAGCTCTCGAACAGCGAGGCCCTCTGGTACGACTGGCGCCAGACGTTCCGCGACCAGACGGGCCTCCTCGCCGTGACGGCCGCGGACGTGCAGCGCGTCGCCCGGGCCTACTTCGACAAGAGCAACCGCACGGTCGCCACCCTGGTGCGACCGGCCAAGCCCGCCACCGGAGGGACCAACTGATGCGCGCCCCGATCACTGTTCTCGCGCTGAGCGCGTTGGTCACCGCCGCCCGCCCGGTCGTCGCGCAGCAACCAACGGATCCCCGGGCGCAGCTCGCCGCTCTCAAGGTGGCGCCGCTGCACTTCAACCCGCCGACCCCCAAACGGGTCACGCTGTCCAACGGGGTGGCGGTATACCTGCTGGAGGATCACAGCCTCCCGCTCGTCGACGTCGAGATCGTCTCCAAGGTCGGCGTCGCGCACCTCCCCGATTCGCTGTGGGGCGTCGGCTGGCAAGCCGACAACCTCATGCGCATCGGCGGCACCACGCGCCTCCCCCCCGACTCGGTGGACAAGCTCATCGAGTTCTACGCCTTGACCGCCACGATCTCGACCGCGAACGAGACCAGCACGGCGTCGTTCTCGGGGCTCTCGAAGTACACCGATCAGCTTCTCGACCTGGGCTTCGACCTGCTGCGCAACCCCCGCAACGACACCTCCCGCGTGCGGCTGACCGCCGCGCAGCAGCAGGAGAGCTGGCGGCGGCGCAACGACACGCCGGGGTCGGTGCTGGGTCGGGCGTGGAGCCAGGTGCTGATGGGCGACCATCCCCTCGGCCGCACGCAGGTGACGCCGCAGGAGATCGCCGGGTTCACGCCGGAGCGGTTCCGCTGGACCCAGCAGCGCATCTTCTGCCCCGACAACTTGATCCTCGGCGTCTCGGGCGACTTCACCGAGCGCGAGATGCTGGCCCGCCTGGAGCGGCTGTTCCGCGGGTGGGGGAAGTGCCCGGCGGGCCTGCGCCCGCTCCCGCCGGTCCAGTTCACCCACGGGCCCAAACTGGTGCTCGTCGAGAAGGACGTGAACCAGAGCAACATCCGCATGGGCCACGCGGGGGGCATCCGCGTCGGCAACACGCCGGAGTACTTCGCGGCGCAGGTGGCGGACTTCCTGCTCGGCGGGGGCGGCGGCTTCAACTCGCGCCTGCTGCAACGGGTGCGCAGCGACTCCGGCTTCGCCTACAGCGTGTTCAGCGTGTGGAACGCGGACACCCGGCGCGAGGACCAGTTCTTCGCCGGCGCACAGGTGCGCGCCGAGAAGACGGTGGCCGCCGTGCGGCTGATGCGCGACCTCGTCGGCTCGATGGCGACCGAGCCCGTTACGGCGCAGGACGTCAAGCTCGCCCAGGACAACGAGGTGAACTCGTTCGTCTTCCAGTTCGAGAACGCCGGCCAGATCGTCGCCCAGCAGCTGGGCTACGCGGTCGACGGACTGCCGCCCAACTGGTTCGACCTCTATTTGAAGGGCATCCAGGCGGTCACGCCCGCCCAGGTGACGGCGGTGTCGAAGCAGTACCTGCACCCCGACCAGATGGTGATCCTGGTGGTCGGCAAACCGAGCGCGTTCGACAAACCGCTGACGGAGATCGGGCCCGTGGTGCGGTTGCCGGTGGACAGCATCAGGCGGTAGAGGGCCTCCGCTTCGGCACGTGTCCGGTCAGCGTGAGCCCCACCAACACCAGGGCGGCGCCGATCGTGAAGCCGTACAACACCAGCAGCGGCGCCTGCTCGGCGCGGACCCGGTCCCAGTTATTGAACCGGATGCGCACGTCGTCCGCGGCCAGCACCCCGGCTCCAGGATCGCCGGTCACCCGCACGCGCCCCGCGTCGAGCAGCGTGCGCAGATCGGTGCCGCGCGCGAAGATCTCCACGCGATCGCCGCTGGCGGCTACGGGGACGGCCTTGGGCAGGGGCGTCCACCAGATATCGCTACGCCGATGAAAGAACGCGTACAGGTTGAGCAGAGCGGTCAGCAGCAGCCCGACGGGGACCACCAAATACACGAATTGTATGGGGCGGAGGGTCATCGGACGCTCCTCTCACGAGGACAGCAATCGCACCTCGGGGTGGTCGGGACTCGCCCACTCGTGACAGAGATCGGCGAGATAGCTCAAGAGATCCTCTTCTTCGAGCGTGGGCGGCAGGAAGATGTCGTCGGCCGGACGGTGCTTGCCCTCGGTGCCGAGGTAGACGACGCGCCAATCGTCGCCGTCGCGCTCGACCCCGACCGCCCGTCCGTACACGTCGAACCG
>QHVC01000003.1 GCA_003222205.1 Gemmatimonadota bacterium
CACCGGACCGAAGGCGTGCGTCAGGCCTTCAGCCGACAGCATCGATGCGGGCGGCGAGATCGTTCAGGTCGAAGGGTTTGACGAGATAGCCGCTGTGGCCCAGGTCGAGGACGCCCATGAGCGGCTCCATGCTCACGTAGGCCGTGGTGACTACCACCGGAAGCTTGGGACTCTGCTGGCGGATCTTCTGGAGCAGGGCGATGCCGTCGGTGTCGGGGAGCCGCATGTCGAGCACGAGGATGTCGGGCGTGAACGCGTCGAGCTGCTTCATGGCGTCGGCGCCGGTGCGCGCGAAGGCCATGGCGTAGCGCCCGGCGAAGTAACGGCGGTAGGAGGTCTGCAGGGCCTCTTCGTCCTCGACGAACAGGACCTTGCGCTGCGGCGGCTTTTCGGGCATCGCTGCCCAATATAGGACTACGCCGAGCGACCCTCCAGTTCGAAGAGGTCGTCGAGCTTGGTGAGCACGAGTAGGAACCGCAGCTCCTCGTTGGCGCCGCGCAGACACACGATCTGCCGCCGCTCGGCCGCTTTGCGCTGGATCAGCATCAAGGCGCCGAGTCCTGCACTGTCCACCGTGCGGGTGCCCGAGAGGTCGATGACCAGACGCCCCGTCCCCTCCGGCAGCTGGTCCAGAAGCTCGGACGCGGTCCGGCGGAACGCCGTCCGAGTCTCCAGGCTCAGGGCCTCCGGGGCGGCCAGGATCTTTTCAGTCTGGCGCAGCGACATCACGGCACGGTTCTCCTCGAAAAAGGGCTCCACGAGGCCCCTTCCCAATGCCATTTCGGTGCCGTATAACTAAGCTCAACGCGTTCAAGCGGTTGTCACAACGGCGTGAGCCTGCTCACGGGCACGAGTGCCGCAATCCAAGAACACCGTTGCACGACGCACGACGGCACGTTGCCCGGACGGCCCACATCCCACTTCCCCACGCCCTTACGGTTCAATCATGACGGCCATCGACCGGATCGAAACACTGCTCGACGAGCAACGGAGCTTCCCCCCTCCGGAAGGATTCCGCAAGCAGGCGCACGTCTCGGATCCCAAGGTCTACGAGCAGGCCAAGAAGGACCGCGAAGGCTATTGGGCCGACTGGGCGCGGCAGCTCGACTGGATCAAGCCGTGGCACAAGGTGCTCGAGTGGAAGCCACCGCACGCGAAGTGGTTCCTGGGCGGCAAGCTCAACGCCTCGGCCAACTGTCTCGACCGCCATGTGAAGGCGGGCCGTGGCGACAAGGTCGCGCTGATCTGGGAAGGCGAACCCGGCGAGGTGCGGCGCATCACGTACCGTGAGCTGCTCGGCGAAGTGACCCGGTTCGCAAACGTCCTGAAGGGGTTGGACGTCAAGCGCGGCGACCGCGTCGCCATCTACCTGCCGATGGTGCCGGAGGTGGCGGTCGCAATGCTGGCGTGCGCCCGCATCGGCGCGCCGCATACGGTCGTCTTCGGCGGCTTCTCGGCGGACTCGCTCAAGGACCGCATCAACGATAACCAGGCCAAGGTGCTGATCACCGCCGATGGGGGCTATCGCCGCGGCTCGCTCGTGCCCCTCAAGGTGAATGCCGACGAAGCGTTGAAAGACACGCCGTCGGTCAAGCACGTCGTGGTGCTAAAGCGCACGGGCAAGGACGTAGAGATGCGGCGTGGGCGCGACCAGTGGTGGCACGACCTCATGAAGACCGCGGGCGACACGTGCGCGCCCGAAGCGATGGACGCCGAGGATCCGCTGTACATCCTGTACACCTCGGGCACGACCGGGAAACCGAAGGGCATTCTGCACACCACGGGCGGTTACCTCACCCAGGCGTACGCGACCACCAAGTGGGTGTTCGATCTCAAAGACGACGACGTCTTCTGGTGCACGGCCGACGTGGGCTGGGTGACCGGCCACACGTACGTGGTGTACGGCCCGCTGGCCCTGGGCGTGACGGAGGTGATGTACGAGGGGGCGCCCGACTTCCCCGCGAAGGATCGCTTCTGGGCGATCTGTGAGAAACACGGCGTTACGGTGTTCTACACGGCGCCGACGGCCATCCGCGCGTTCATGAAGTGGGGGCCCGACCTGCCGGCGAAGCACAGCTTGAAGAAGCTGCGTCTGCTCGGCACGGTGGGCGAGCCGATCAACCCCGAGGCGTGGATCTGGTATCACAAGAACATCGGCGGCGAGCGCTGCCCCATCGTGGACACGTGGTGGCAGACGGAGACGGGCGGGATCATGATTACCCCCCTCCCCGGCATCACGACGACCAAGCCGGGCTCCGCGACCATACCCTTCCCCGGCATCGAGGCCGAGTTGTTGGATGGCCAGGGAAAGGTGGTGCCGGTCGGCGGCGGGTTCCTGGCGATCACCTCCCCGTGGCCGGGGATGCTGCGCACGATCTGGGGCGACGACGAGCGCTACCAGCAGACGTACTGGAGCAAGTGGAAGAACGTGTATTTCGCCGGCGACGGCGCCAAGCGGGACGCGGACAGCTACTACTGGATTTTGGGCCGGGTGGACGACGTGCTCAACGTGGCCGGCCACCGCATCGGGACCATGGAGGTGGAGAGCGCGCTGGTGGACCATCCGGCGGTGGCGGAGGCGGCGGTGGTGGGTAAGGCGCACGAGATGAAGGGGCAGGCGCTGGCGGCGTTCGTGACGCTCAAGGAAGGCAAGCAGCCGAGCGACGCACTGCGCGAGGAGCTGAAGGCCCACGTGGCAAAGAAGATCGGCGCGCTGGCGCGGCCCGACGACGTGATCTTCTCGGCGGATCTCCCCAAGACGCGCAGCGGCAAGATCATGCGGCGGCTGCTCAAGGACATCGCGGAGGGCCGGACGTTAGGGGATACGACGACGCTGGCGGACCCGGCGGTGGTGCAGCGCCTCAAGGACCAGTACGAGGAGAAGGAGGGCTGACTACGGTCGGACAGTCGGACGGTCGGACTGTCGGACCCCCGCCAGCGCCGCCACCCAAATCACGGTGATGATCCCCGCGCTCCCCAGGCACCACCGGCACCACGCGTGGATCACGAACGCTTCGAGGTAGGTGAGATACCCGGTGAACAACAGGCCGCCCGTCGCCAGGGCGGCCAACAACACGCTGAGATTACGCTTGGGGAGAAATGACGGTTGGAGACCGATCAGGGCGGTGACGAAGAGCGCCAGGTAACCCACCACGCCAAACAACGCCACCGGGACGCCGGCGACCCGCGCGTACGAGCTCGACTGCACCACCTCACAGCTCCCCGTCCCACACTTCAGCTCCCCGATCACCCCGAGCGCGTGGAGCCAGAGATACAGCGAGACCAGGAAACCCACTAATGAGAGCAGGGCAATTGCTTGACGGAGTCGCATCGGGGCATGACTAACCTCGGGCGCAAGCCCGGGGGTCACGGAGGCTGGAGCCATTTACCGCCGGCGCCGCTGCGCCAGGATGCTGTCAACGACGTGCTGGAACGCGTCCGAGGAGACGTCCCGCAATGTCCACTCGCGGCCATTGACGAAGAACGTCGGCGTCCCGCGCACCTGCCGCGCTTCGCCTTCCTCGCGGCTGTACTGAATGCGACCGCGGTAGCGGCCGGTCGCCATGCAGGCGTCGTACTTCGCCATGTCGAGCCCTACCAGGTCCTGCGCCCAGCCGCGGAACAGTTTCTCGGGATTCTCGGGCCGCTGCGACCACATGCGGTGATGCGCGAACAGCGCGTCGATCATCTCCCACGCCTTCCCCTGCTCGCTGGCGCACGCCACCGCGTGCGCCGACAGCCGCGACCACAGGTGCGTCGTGGGCGGCAGCGGGAAGTCCCGCAGCCGCCAGCGCAGCTTCCCCGCCGCGATCAGCTGCTGCTTGATCACCGGGAACTGCACCGAGCCCCACGCCGCGCAGATCGGACACTCGAAGTCCGCGTACTCGACGACCTCGAC
The DNA here is from genome assembly GCA_003222205.1 of Gemmatimonadota bacterium. Classification (GTDB taxonomy): domain Bacteria; phylum Gemmatimonadota; class Gemmatimonadetes; order Gemmatimonadales; family GWC2-71-9; genus QHVC01. The sequence continues at coordinate 3,899 of QHVC01000003.1, forward strand.
GGGCGCCGTATCGCTGCCCATGACATAGCCGGTGAACTGGCTGTCCGCCTTGGTCTCCGGCACCTTCGTCTCGGCGACCCACTCCGTCCCGGTCCCGCTCGACTTGGAGCCGATCCAGATCCACGCCAGCCCGCCCAGCAGCACCGCCGCCAGCAGCCAATAGAAGCGCTTCATTCGTCCTCGTCGTCTTCGTGTTCGTCGAAGCGCAGCTCCTCGAGCTGCCGCTCCGCTTCCTCGACGATGCGCCGGCTCTCCGCCACCTCCGGCGAGTCGTAGGTCACCCGCACCTCATAGTGGAACAGCTCGCTGCGCACCGTGCCGAGGAGCTTCTGCATCTCGGCGGCGTGCTCGAGCAGCCGCCCTTCCTGGTCCAGCGCCATGATCCGCGCCGCCAGCTCGCGCAACAGCGCCGCCAGCCGCTCGGCCCGCTCCGGTCCGTACGTTTCGTCGCTCATCGCCGTCCCTCGCATTATACACGGAACCTTTCGGCGGCGCCCATCGTTTGCTTCACTGACCGCGGTTCATTAGATTGCGCCGCGATTTTGCTCCTCCACCCCGAAAGGATCACCCCGGCATGGCCAAGAAACGTAAAGAACCCCGCAAACTCGCCCCCCCTCCCAGCGCTTCCGATCAGGCGCGCGATGAGCTGTTCTCCCACATCCTCCGCTGCGGCGTCCTCGAGGCGACTCCCGAGCATCAGAAAGAGTGGTTCGACGACACGATGCTCTACCTCGCCGACCGCTACGAGGGCCTGACCGAGGACGACCTGGCCCAGCTGCGCACCCTCGGCGAGCGCTACTGCCGACCCGTCGTCGGCCGACGCACTCCCGTCGGCGCGGACGCCTGAGGTCGCCTTCCCCAGGCTGAAGCCTGGGCTCGGCAATCACAACCCTAAAGGGAACCGAGTTCGCTTCAGCGTAATGTCGGCCGAGCCCACGCTTGAGCGTGGGTAATTTACGTAGGCCACCACGCCGGAAACTGACGCCAGCGCATCCCCGCCGACACCCGAACTCCCCCCCCCACACCCACTTCCACGAACCACCCGCGCGGCCGTCCCGGCGCGTGTTCAACGCCGGTCAGGGCGGTGAGGTACACCGCCCCCCGCTGACCAGCGCCGCCCATCCAGGCGGCTCCCATCCCGCCGTACCACCCGAGTCCGATACGAGCGAACGGCAGCAACACGAACTGCCCGCGGGCTTCGACGCGGCCGCCCCAGCCGTCGCTGAGGCGGCCGCCGGCGGCCGCGAGCGCCAGTCGGGCCTGCCCCGACCGCCGGCCGGCCCCCAGCTCGACGGCGTAGAGGTCGCGATGCGACCACGCCAGGGCGGCCCCGGCGCTCAGCTCCGTGACTCCCTGCGGGGCCGTCTGCGCCGACGCGCCTGGAGCAGCGAGCACTCCCGCCGCGAACGCCACGGCACGGAGGCGAGGGGAGGGGCTACACAATCGCGACGTCGTAGGAGATGCGGATGTCCGGGGCGAGGGACGCCACCACCGAGCAGTATTTCTCGAGCGAGAGATCGATGGCGCGGCGGGCCTTGGTCTCGTCCACCCCGTCGCCGGCGATGCTCCAGCGAAAGTGAATCGCGAGGAAGCGTCGCGGATGGTTTTCGCGCCGGGTCCCCGTCACCGCGACCTCCAGGGAACGGACCTTGACCCGCTGCTTCTCGAGGATCGGCACGATGTCGCTGCCCGTGCACGCCGCCGCCGCGACAAGCAGCATCTCGACCGGCGACGTGCCCTCCTTGGAATCGCCGTCCACCGTCGCGGGCGGACGCCCCGCGCCCCCGCCGGTAAACACGAGACCGCCCTTCCAACGCAGCGTGATCTCCGCCGTCGGTCCCGCCACGCTCAGTTCCCCCGCCGCGTGGTGAGCCCCAGGTACACACGGTTGCGGCGCAGCGCGTCCATCGGGTGGTACTCGATCAGCCAGTTGAAGGTGGACTTGTAGTGCAGCTCGAACCCGAAGACGAGGTTCACCCACGCGTTGGGGCAATTGGGATCCCTGCCGCAGTTGGCGTGCCCGGCCAGCGACATCCCGCCGCCGATATAGGGGATGGCCGTCTCGTCGTCACCGGTGAAGCGGTACAGCGCCTCAAAGCTCCCCACGTAGCTGTTGTCGCCCTTGAAGACACCCAGTTCCGCCGACGGGCGCAGCCGCAGGCGGGGCGTGAAGAGATCGCCGATGTCGAGCGTCGTGCCGAAGACCATCTGGCCGCTGCCCAGGTCCAGGCCGCCGCGCACCCCGAAGCCGTACAGGCCGAGCCCCTTCCCGCCGGCCCCGGACCGTACGCGCGGCGGCTGGAATTCCTGCGCCGCGGACGTGCCGGCGCAGGCCAGGAGTAGGAGGACGAGTGAGGTAACCTTCAAAGTACCTCCACAAGGCGGCCGGTTTTTCCCATCCTGAAGGACGGGCTCAGCCAACACAACGCTGTATCTGCCGAGCTCAGGCTTCCAGCCTGAGAACGAGCGACGCGTATCATGCCCTCACCTTTTTCGCCGCCTGCGCGTAATCCCACAGCGCATAACACGACACCGCCGTGGTGGCCCAGGCGAGCGGCCGCAGAAACGCGGATTCCAGGATCCACGCCACCAGCGTCATCAGCTGCAGCGCCGTCACCCACTTGCCGCCCGCCCGCGCCGGCAACGCCACGGGGCGGCCGCGCAGCCACGTGCCGACGAAGGCGAGCCCCGCCACCAGATCGCGGAGCAGCACCCCCACGATCTCCAGCGGGTGCAGCACCGTGTCGCGCGCCACCGTCACGAACGCCACGGCGGCGAACAGCTTGTCGGCGATCGGGTCGAGCACCGCGCCGGCCCGCGTCCCCCCGAAGCGACGCGCGAGCAGCCCATCGAAGAAGTCGCTCGCCGCCACCGCGCCGACGATCGCCAGGCGCCCCGCGACGTCGGTCACGAACGGGAACAGGATCGCCAGGGGAACCCGAAGGGCGGTAAGCACATCGGCGGCCGAGAACCCGCGTTTCACTTGCTCCCCCCCCAGGCGCCACGTAGCTTCACCGCGTGGATCTCAATCTGTTGAAGCAGGCGGCCATCTTCCAGGACCTCGACGACGGGGAGCTGGCCCGCGTCTCCGAGGTGTGCCGCGAGCAGAAATTCAGCTCGGGGCAGAACATCTTCAAAGAGGGCGAACCCGGCAACCGCCTCTTCATCATCTCCGAGGGCGAGGTCCGCATCTCCCGCACCATCCCCGGCTCCGGCGAGGAGGCGCTCGCCGTCCTCAAGCCGGGGGCGTGCTTCGGGGAGATGTCCATCTTCGACCGCTCCGAGCGCTCCACCGACGCCATCGCCAACATCAGCTGCACCCTGATCACGATCTCCCGGTCGGACTTCGAGCTGCTGCTCGACTTCAACCGCGACATCGCCTACAAGGTGCTGTGGTCGGTGGTGCGCCTGCTCTCGGCGCGGCTGCGCGTGACGAACGACAACCTGCGGTCGTTCCTCGCGATGTCCATGTTCTGAGTGACGACGGCCGTCATCCCCTGCGGCGGCCGCGGCACCCGACTCGCCGCCCGCTACCCCCACACGCCCAAGGAACTGCTCCCCGTCGCCGGCCAACCGCTGCTGCAGTGGACGCTCGAGGAGGCGGCCGCCGCGGGGCTCGAGCGGGTCGTCGTGGTCACCAGTCCTACCAAACCGCAGATCGGGAAGTTCCTGTCCGACTGTCCGACCGTCCGACTGTCCGTCTCTCTTGTCGTGCAACCCGAGCCTCGCGGCCTCGGCGATGCCGTGACGTGCGCGCGGGACCTGGTCGGCGCCAACGACGTCGCGGTGCTGCTTCCCGACAACCTGTTTGCGAAGGGTCCCGCGATCGCGCCGGTGCTCGCCGCCCGGCGCGCGACCGGCCTGGCCGCCGTCTTGCTCGCCCAGCTGCCGCCCGCCGCGGGCACGACCGGCCGTGCCACCGCTCGCCAGCGAGCAGACGGTCTGCTTCAAGTCGAGGCGGTCGCGGACAAGGGGACCGCCACCGGCCGCCTCGCGCCCGTCGGCCGCATGGTGTTCGGGCCGGACGTGTTCGAGCGCTGGGAGCGCCTGCGCGCCGGACTCGCCCCCGGCGCCGAGCTGGACGATGTGCCGCTGTTGCAGACACTCGCCGCTGAAGGGCGTCTCATCGGCGTCCCGCTCGACGGACCATTCTACGATGCGGGGGTACCCGAAGGATACACCGCGGCTCTGGCCGCGCTATCCTAAAGCCATGAAACGTCTCGCCGGTCTCGCCCTCGCCCTGGCTGCCGCCGCCTGCTCGGTGGGGGAGCCGCCCAGTCTCGCGCGCCTCGTCGTGAGCCCGGTGCTCGACTCCATCTTCGTGGGCGACAGTGCGCCCGCCCGTACGGCGCTCTACTACGACGACAAGGGCAACCTGGTGGGCCCCGTGGCTCCCACGTGGACCAGCTCGGCCCCCAGCGTGGTGGGCGTCGATGCGGCGACGGGGAAGATCGCCGGGCTGTCGCGCGGCTACGCCGTCCTCACGGCGGTCTACAAGAACGTCCAGGGCCAGGCGCTGGTCGTGGCGTCACGGCCGCTCGAGCTCAGCCTGCTGCTCGATACGATCTATCTGATGACGGGGGACAAGTTCACGGTCCCGGTGGAAGTGAAGAAGAAGACCGGCGTGCCGCCGCCGCCGTGGTTCAGCGGCCTGACGCCGGGAGTGTTCACGATCGACTCGGCCACCGGCGTCGTGACGGCCGTCGCCCCCGGCGGCCCGGTGCCGTTCTACGCCCACGTCGCCGACAACGTCGACACGCTCGCGGACACCGGCGCCGTCGAGGTCGTGAGCCTGACGGACACGATCGGCGGGAAATCCTCCTACACCGTCCTCGGCACCTTCATCCGCCGCACCACGAGCGGCACGCGCGCCGTCAACTACGAGCGCGCCGGCGACACACTCACCTTCCGGCTCCGCGATTTCATCGCCCCCGGCGGCGGACCGGCCGTGGAATTCATTTACCTCACGAGCCGCGACTCGGTGACCCGGCCCGACACCATCGTCGTCGACTCGATATCCATCGACCAGGCGTTCAACCTCGATCCGTTCTGCCATCCGCTCTCCAACTGGGGGGTGTGGTCCACGCAAGCCGGGCCGACGGTGTTGACCGGTCTGTCGCGACAGGGCGGCACCCTCGTGATCGCTCAGGTCGACTCGGTCGCCAGCGGGCACGGTCAGGTGGTGAGCGGGTGGTTCTCGTTCGTGGCGCAGCGGATCGACGGCTACGACGACCCGATCTGGGCCCTGCCGATCCGCGGCACATTCGTGGCGCCGCTCATCACCGACCGCTCGCCGTGCCGCAGGTGACGTTCGAGCATGTTTTCGCCGACCTGGGCGGCGTCGCGCCCGACCGCCTGAGCGACGTCCAGGGGCTGTACGCCGTGCTGCTTGCCGCCGCCAACGCCGCCGGCCTGCACCCGGCCGGCACCCCCCAGGTCCACAGCGGCCCCAAAGGCGTCGCGGCCGTCCTCGTGTGCCACGGCGGGCACGTGGCGCTGCACACGCTCCCCGAGGCCGGCCTGTGCTTCGCCGACGTGGCGGGCGTGGGAGCGGTGCGCCCGCAACGCGGCCTCGAGGTCCTGGTCAAACGGCTCGCCGCCCGCGAGGTGCGCACCGACGCGCGCCGCCGCGGCCCCGTGACCCCCACCCCCCAACCGGAGCGTCCATGAACCGATTGACGCCCTACGCCGCGTTCTTCATGCGGCTCGCCGTCGGCGGCGTGTTCCTGCACCACGGCTTGTGGAAGCTGCACAACTTCACCACAGTCACCGCGATGGTCCACGGGATCGGCTTTCCCTTCGCCGTCTTTTTCGCCGGCGTGCTCACGGCTGTCGAAACGCTCGGAGCCGTCTGCGTGCTGGCCGGCATCCTCACGCGCATCTGGGCGGCGCTGATGGCGTTCAACATGGCGGTGGCAATCCTGGCGGTCGTGTTACCGAAGCCGCCCGAGCTGGAAGGGCTGCTGCTCGCGGGGTCGCTGACCCTGGTCGCCCTGGGCGACGGGCCGTTGAGCATCGGGATCTACTTCAAGAAGCCGGCGATGTGACAATGCGGAATGCGGAATGACCTGCCACTTCAATTCCGCATTCCACATTCCCCATTCCGCGTTAGTGAAGGATTCTCAACAACCCTGCCCTCGCGCTCCCCTGGATGTAGCGCTCCGCATCGGTCGGGGAGATCGCCACCCCCATCTGCAGGACGATTTCTTCCCACGTGCCCGCGTAGGTGACGCCGTTGGGCAATGCGACCCGGTGCTGCTCGCTCCCCCCGGGTCCGGACCGGATCTTCATCCCCTGGAGCTCGGTCAGCAGGGTGCCGAACAGCTCGAGCTGCCGGGGGTCGCGGATCTGGCCGTCGGGGCCCATCGCTTCGATCTCCGCCAGGAGCAGGTCCTCGGGCTCGGCTTCGCCGGCCAGCTCGTCGATCCGGGAGTGCCACGGCTCGAGCTCGGGGTCCTCGTCGGTCAGGCGGTAGACCCCCCGTTTCAGCTCGATCAGCCGCCAGATGGCCAGGCCGTCGCAGTGGTCTTCGGGCTGGGTGCGTTCCAGGTGGAACAGCGCAGCTTCGTATTCGCCGCGGTCGTACAGCAGGTTCGCGAGATAGATGCGCGCCTCGGCGTGCAGCGGCTCGAGCTCCAGCGCCCGCCGCAGCCAGTACAGGCTGCTCCCCTCGTCGCACAGGCGGTGGGACGCGTAGCCGACGCAGGCGGCCGCGTCCGCGGAATCCGGGTGCGCGGTGATGGCCACTTGGAAGAAGCGGCGCGCTTGATCGAGCACCCCCTCGCGGAACAGCGCCCGCCCGATCTGCAGCATCAGGTCGTGGTCGTCCCGGAAGCCCAGGGCGAGGATGCGGTCGAAGCAGGCGAGGGCGCCCGACCGGTCTCCGAACTTGAGCAGCACTTCCCCCAGTCCCGCCAGGGCATCCTCGTGGTCGGCATCGAGGGCGACCGCCTCCTCGAAGGCGCGCCGGGCCCAGGCGAACTCGTCTCGGGCGAGCCGGGCGTAGCCGAGCCCCACGTGCAGCTCCACCGCGTGGGCGTACAGCTCCAGCCCCTCGCGGAGGGTTTCGATCGCTTCGTCGTATTTGCCGTCGTTGTACAGCTGGTGTGCGCGTTCGTCGTATTCGTCGGAGCTTAGAAAAGGTTCCGACATTCGGGAGGTCCCCCGGGAAGGTCGTGCTATGATAAGGAACGTGGAACCGTTACACAATAGTTTTCGCGACGTATCTTGAAGCGGCCATGACCGCCACCCTGGTCCCGCTCGCCGATGGGTCGATCACCTCGCCGCAAGGCTTCACCGCCGCCGCTGCCGCCGCCGGGTTGAAAAAGGACGGCGCGCCCGACGTTGCGCTGCTCGTCAGCGCGACCAGCTGCGCCACCGCCGGCGTGTTCACGCGCAACGCCGTCCGCGCCGCCCCCGTCGTCTACGACCAGGACCTGCTGAGCGAGCGTCCCGGCCGCATCCGGGCCGTCGCCATGAACGCCCGCGTCGCCAACGCCTGCACCGGCCCCGAGGGACTCGCCGCCGCACGCGCGATGGCCCAGGCCGCCGAGCAGGCGGCGGGGCTGCCGGCGCGCACCGCCCTGGTGCTTTCGACCGGCGTCATCGGCGTGCCGCTGCCGCTCGCCCAGGTGACGGCGGGCCTCCAAGAGGCCGGCGGGCGACTCTCGCCGGCGGGCGGGACCGAGGCCGCGCGGGCGATCATGACGACCGATACCCGGCCCAAGCATTGCGCCGTCCGGGTGGATACGGCGGCGGGCGCCTTCACGGTCGGCGGCATCGCCAAAGGTGCCGGGATGATTCACCCCAACCTCGCGACCCTGCTCGCCGTGCTCACGACCGACGCCGGGGGAGACGCCGCCTCGCTCGCGCCTCTCCTGCGCCGCGTCGCCGACCGCACCTTCAACGCCATCTCGGTGGACGGCGACACCAGCACCAACGACACGGTGCTCCTCCTCGCCAACGGCGCCTCGGGGCTGGACCCGTTCCACGACGGCGCCCTGGCCAAGGCGTTCGAGGAGGCGGTGCTGCAGGTCGCCCGCACCCTCGCCCTCGGCATCGTCGAGGACGGGGAAGGGGCGACCAAGCTCGTGGAGATCCAGGTGACGGGTGGGGCGACGGAAGGAGCGGCCCGCGAAGTGGGCCGCGCCATCGCCCGCTCGGCCCTGGTCAAGACCGCCGTGTACGGCGCCGACCCCAACTGGGGGCGGGTGCTGGCCGCCGCCGGCTCGGCCGGTGTCGCGCTGTCCGCCGACAAGCTCACGCTCTCCGCCCAGGCGGACGGAGACGATTGGGTAGTGCTCGCCCAGGGCGGTGCCACCGCGCACCCCGACGAGGCCAAAGCCCGCGCCATCTTCCGCCAGAAGCGCCTCCGCCTCCGCCTGGACCTTGGCATGGGCCGGGCGGAGGCGGTGGTGTGGACCTGCGATCTGTCTCCGGAGTACGTCCGGATCAACGCAGACTACACGTCCTGAGTACTAGTGCTTCGTGGTGTCCTTCGGGGCCGGCGTGGCCGCGGGCTTCGGAGTCCGGCGGGTGTTGCGCCGGTTCGTGCGATGCGCCGCAGGCTTGGGCTTGGCCTTGGATGTGTCCGCCGGTGCCTGGGTCGGCGTCTGCACAGGCTGCTGTGCCGCGATCGCCACGGGCAAAGCGGCCACGGCGACAAGCGCGAGCGTGAGAATCATCTTCCGCATATGCGTTCACCTCCCATGGGGGCCCGCGGTCCACCCCGGACCGCTTCGAGCCTAAGACCCGCCGTCGCCCCCCCGGGTCACACGCCGGGCCGGGGCCGGCGGGCGCGGTTGACCTCGGCGGGGGAGGGCTTGGGAGGCCAGGGCACGTCGGGCAGCGCCCGGCGTACCGTCGCGAGCGCCGCGGGGTGCGTCGCCCCGCGCTGCAGCTCGTGCACGGCCGCCGTGGCGACGTCGAGCAGCCGCAGACCCCGCAGCCCCGCCCGGGCGGCCGCCACGATCAGGTCCACCGCGGCATCCTCGGCGAAGCCGTGCCCTTCCAGGTCCGCCACGGCGTGAAGTGCCGGGCCGGGGGGCTCGTCTGCAAGCGCCGTCACGATCCGCCCGGCGAGGGGGGGCGGCAGGCCCCGGACCATGGCGGCGGCCACGGACGTGATTTCGATCGCGGTCGGCGGATTGCCGCCCCCCCGCTCCAGCAGCGTGCGCGCCTGGCGCAGCTGCTCGGCCTGGGCGCCCACCGCCTGGACAATCCTGCCGGGCGCCGCGTGCTTGGCCGCGCCTTCGAGTGCCTTCTGTACCAGCGGCTCGGTGGGCAGCCGCTCCGCCTCGGCGGCGCGGACGACCGAGTCCACCACGGCGATCGCCACCTCCGGCACCCGGCCCGTGAGCCTGGCGCGCACGCTCCCCCTCCCCGATTGCGCGCCCAACGGAGCGACGATCGCGAGCAGGAACAGCGCGACGCGCCTCACCGGCCGACCGGCCTCACGATCAGCAGCGCGTTCTGGCGGCCGAAGCCGTCGCTGACGTAGCGGCCGGCGAGCGGATCGACCACCCAGCGCTCCCCGTCCACGACGAACATGTACTCGTGGGTGCCGGCGGGGAGCACGACCACCGCGCTCCATACGCCGTCGTTGTCGTCGTCGCGGAGCGGGACCACCCCGGTATGCCAGTCGGTGAACGGGCCGACGACGTCGACGGAGCGGGCGCCGGGGAAGTGGCCGACGAACCGGGCGATCCCCTCTTGCGCGCCGAGCAGCGGGGCGCTGCCGTGGTCGGGCACGAGGACCACCGCGGCGAGGACGGCCGCGAGGGCGAGGCTCCACACCGGCCGCATCGCGATCGTGATCACGTGCCGCTCGGTGAGCCACTGGAGCACCCGCCGGCCGCGGGAGGGCTCCGGACGGTGGAGCGCCGCCAGCACCCGGCCGGCCACGCTCGCGGGCGCCAGCCCGGCGCGCAGCAGCCCGGCCGCGCGCTCGAGCCGCAGCACCACCGCCCGCAGCTCGGGCGGCAGGCGCTCCGGCGGCAGGTCGCCGTCCAGGACCTCATGGATACGCGGATCCAGTTTGCTCATCGGTGCTCCTTCAGGGCTTCCAACAACGCCTCCCGCGCCCGGTGCACGCGCATTTTCAAGGTCGGGATGCGCTCTCCAGTCAGCGCGGCCATCTCTTCGTAACTCAGCCCCTCAACGTGCTTGAGGAGAAACGCCTCGCGCTTCTCCGGCGACAGCGTTCGCAGCGCGCGCTCGACGAGTCCCAGCTGCTCGGCCCGCTCCAGCTCGGCCTCCCCGTCGTGCGGATCGGGGACCGGGGCCGCCTCCTCCAGCGACACCCGCTGCGCCGAGCGCCGGCCGAGGTGGCTCTTGCAGCGGTTGGCGACGATCCGATACAGCCACGTGCGGAAGCGCGTGGGGTCGTCCAGGCTCGCCAGATGGCGGTAGGCCCGGATCAGTGCTTCCGCCACGGCATCCGCCGCCGCGTCCGGGCTGCCCAGCATCCGCGTCGCGAAGCGCAGCAGCCCCGCCTCGTGCCGCCGCACCAGGATCCCGAACGCGTCGCCATCCCCGGCGAGAATCCGGGCGATGACGTCCGCATCCGGTGCATCCGCAAACCCGCTCAACAGCAAGACCTGCGAGATGAGATGGGCGTCACGCTATCAGCGGCGTGCTGCGGGGGCCAGTCCCACGCTGGAACCGGCCGGATCAGCGGGTGAGGAGGGCTTCCCGGGCGGCGGCGAGGAACGTCGCGGCGCGCAACCCCGCGCCGTCGACGCCGCCCGCAAACGCTTCCAGGGTCGCGCGGGCGCGGCGCCGGTACCCGGCGTCGCCGGTGACGGCGGCCAGCCGCAACAGCACCCGGGCGGCGGCGGCGTTGGCGCCGGGCAGCAGGTCGTCGAGCACCTGCTTGGTGCGGTCGGCGAGCGCCGGCGCCGATGCGTCGGGAACGGCGGCGTCGAAGTAGCCGCCCTGGGGATCCGCGAAGTCCCGCTCCAGCACGTCGGCGAGATTTTTCGCGACCTCCAGATAGCGCGGCTTTCCGGTGGCGTTGTACGCCGCGACGCTGGCGGCAGCGACCTGCACCTGGTCCTGGAGCAGGCCGTGCACGGTGCCCGCCATCGCGTGTCGCACGCCGAAGCCGCGCGCGTAGACGCGCTTCAGGAGCGTGTCCAGCGCCGCGAGCGCCCGCGTCTGCGCGATGGAGTCGCCGAGGGCGGAGGCGGCGTCCAGCGTGGCGGCGATGGCGAAACCCTCGCGATCGGCAAACAGCGGACGCTCCTCGTCACCGCCGAGGGCGCGCGTGAGCGCGTGCAGCTCGAGTGCGGCGGCGTCGCGGTAGCGCGGCTCGGCCGTCAGCACCCAGGCGACCGCGAGGTCGCGGGCGAGCCCGGCGCGCACCAGTGCCGGCGGCACGTCGGCGGCCGCCGCCGCGGGGGGGCCGGCCGAGTCGAGCAGCGCGTCGAGCGCCGCTCGGGCCGCGGTGAGCGCGGCCGTGTCCGCTTCCAGCGCGTAGTCGGCGAGCAACAGGGCGACGGCCTGCGTGGGCACAAACCCGACCAGGGCCCCGGGGCGCCGCGCCAGCTCCTCGACGGCGAGACGCACGCTGTCGATCGCGCGCCCGACTGCGTCCCCGCTGAGCACGCCGTGCGTGGTGCCGGCCTTGGTGATGGCCAGCTGGCGCACCACCGCCGCATGCTGGAGGATGAACTGGCGCTGCTCGCGGAAGCTCTTGGCGATGTCCGGCAGGATCTGCTTCAGCCCCCGGCCGGTGACCGGGTCGTCGGCGGGAAAGTAGGTGCCCCCGAAGAACGGCGCGCCGTCGGGCGTGAGGAACACGGTGAGCGGGTAGCCGCGCAGTCCCGCGAGCGACTGCACGGCCGCCTCGTAGCGCTGCGCGATATCGGGTCGCTCATCGCGGTCCAGCCGCACCGGCACGAACAGCGAATCGATCAGCGCGCCCAGCGTCGGGTCGGCATACGCCTCGCGGTCCATCAGCGCGCACCAGCGGCAGTCTTCCGCCCCCACGTACAACAGCACCGGCCGGTCGAGTCGGGCTGCGAGCGCGAACGCCTCCCGACCCCACGGCTGCCAGCTCACGGGCTGGCGGGCCGCGCGGGTCAGGTAGGTGGTGCTCATCTGCGCCATCCGGTTGGTCAGGGGCCCGCGCTCGGTGACGCAGGCGGCCAGCAGGAACAGCGGCAACAGGCGGTGGCATCGCATGGCGAGCGTGGCACAGAATACCCTGCCCGCCAAGCGTCCGTTCCCCTCCCGCCCCTCCCGCCCTGCAACCAGGCTTAGTGTCAGAAGGCGAAGCCGACCGACACGGTCGTCAAGCCGAGGCTCGCTCCGTCCATCGTGAACCGGCGATAGGTGAAGTCGAACCGCACGCCGGTGCCGTCGCCCGGCTTGACCAGAACGCCGAGGCCGACGTCGAAGCCCACGGCCCCGCCCGCATACATGCTGGCCACGCCGACGAGACCCGAGACGCCGGCGTGCGGCATCAGCCACGCTGCCTCCCCCAGGGGGATCGCCCCCACGGGACCGAGGTCGCTGATCCCGAGGAACACTCCCTCGCCCAGGGCCTTGGGGAAGGTCGAGATGGAGAACTCCACGCCGACGCCGCGGGACTTGACGCCATCGGCACGGATCCCCAGTTGGAGATCGCTGCCGCCGCCCGCGGAGGCGACGCCGGCCTCGATGGCGACGCCAGACTGGGCGCGCAGGCCTGAGACGCCGGCGATGGCCAGCGCGGCGGCAAGCGATAGAAAGCGATTGAGGGTACGCATGGGAACGCTCCGGTGAAGAGTGTGGGCGCACAGTGCCACCGAAGGGTCAAGTCGGACTCAAGGCGCGCGGGACGAGACGTCTGCCTTCATTAATAGAGGCGGGGTATCATTCCGGCATGAACGACCAAGCGATTGTCACGATCACGCCCAAGGCGAACGGACCACTGCTCGTGGAAGGGCCGTGCCGGGTCCAACGACCCGACGGAACGCCGATTCCGGTGCCGCCCCGTAAGGACGGCTCCCCCGCGCAAGTCGTTGTGCTGTGCCGTTGTGGGGGCTCCGCCACGAAACCGTTTTGTGACGGGTCTCACAAACGCAACGGCTTCACGGACGCCCCGCGGGAGGCCGCCGCTCCCCCGGTTTGAGGGGCCGGTATTATGTTGGGAGCCGATTTGGGCCCCCTTCCGGGCCCGCGTGCACGGCCCTGCCCCCGAATGGAGGAGCGACATGGCGAAGGGTAAATCCCCGATGGCCTCGGACGAAGGCTATTGCGTGAAGTGCAAGGCGAAGCGCAAGATCTCGAACGCGCAGCAGGTGAAGATGGCGAACGGACGCCCGGCCTTGAAGGGCGTGTGTCCGGTGTGCGGCACGGGGATGTTCAAGATCCTCCCGCCGCAAAAGTAGCCGCACCGATCCCGACAACGTGAACCCCCGGCGCACCCGCCGGGGGTTTTTTTCTTGCGCTTCCCTACTTCCTCACGCGCCGACTGCCGTCGCCCTGGTACGCGAACCGGAACGTGATGCACGCAACGCCGACGTCCGCGCAGTAATAGGCGAGCAGCTCGAACTTGGCGTAGTGGCTGTCGGCGGTGCGCAGCGCGTACACGTGGTGCCTCGAAGTGAGCAGGTGGCTCAGCATGCTGTACGAGTACCACTTCCCCACGCCCGGGTTGGTGGTATCGGGATCGGCGACGTTGGGGAGGTATCCCTGCTCGGGGACGAGCCCCACGGAGTCGAAGGGCACGGCGCCCAGATCCTGGATCGCGGCCCCCGGGCCCGCGACGACGTGAAAGCGCCGGAAAGCGAGATCCCACTTCTCCGTGGGCGGCACGCTAGCGCGCCGCGCGACATCGAAGGCGCGCCAATCCACCGTGGACGAGGCGTCGAGCGTATAGATGGCGGGCCCGACGAGCGAGTCGCCGGTGGGCGCGCCGGCGACGGTGGCCACCGACAGGCGATAGGGAGGATACTCCGGCTTGGTGAGCGCCCCGATGACCAAGGCCGCGACGAGGAGCACGAACGCCGCGGCCAGGACGAGCACGAGGATGGGCGGCCGGCCGCCGCCCCGGCTCACTGCTCCGCCATGAACGGGTAGGTGTAGTCGCGCGGTGGGACGAAGTTCTCCTTGATCGCGCGGGCGGACACCCAGCGGATCAGGTTGAGGAACGAGCCGGCCTTGTCGTTGGTGCCGCTGGCGCGGGCGCCGCCGAACGGCTGCTGGCCCACCACCGCGCCGGTCGGCTTGTCGTTGATGTAGAAGTTGCCGGCCGCGTAGCGCAGCGCCACGAGCGCCTCGCCGACGGCAGCGCGGTCCTGCGCGAACACGGCGCCGGTCAGCGCGTACGGCGACGTGCGGTCCACGAGTTGCAGCGTCTCCCGCCACTGCTTCTCCGGATACGCGTACACGGTGAGCACCGGCCCGAAGATCTCTTCGCACATCGTGCGGTAACCGGGGTCGTCCACCTGGAGCAGGGTCGGCTGGACGAACCAGCCGTCGCTGTCGTCGCACCCGCCCCCGAACAGCACGCTCACCCCCCGTGCCTGCTTCGCCTCGTCCACATAGCCCTTGATCTTCTCGAACGCCTTCCGGTCGATCACCGCGCCCATGAAACTGCGGAAGTCCGCCGGATCGCCGACGCGCACGCCGCCCAGCATGTCGAGCACCCGCTCCTTCACGCGCGGCCACAGCGTGTCCGGCACGTACGCCCGCGAGGCCGCGCTGCACTTCTGCCCCTGGTACTCGTAGGCCCCGCGCACGATGGCGGCGGCAAGCGCGTCCACGTCCGCGCTGGCGTGCGCGATGATGAAGTCCTTGCCGCCCGTCTCGCCCACGAGACGCGGGTAATCGGCGTACTCGCCGAGATGCCCCGCCACCTGCCGCCACAGCCCCTGGAACACCTCCGTCGAGCCGGTGAAGTGGATGCCGCCGAAGTGCCGGTCGGCGAGCACGCGGGCGCTCACGTCCGCGGCCGGCCCGGGCACGAAGTTCACCACGCCGGGCGGCAGCCCCGCCTCCTCCAGCAGCTTGAGCAGGTGGTAGTTGGAGTACGCGGCCGTGGCGGCCGGCTTCCATACCACGGTGCAGCCCATGATCGCCGGGGCCGTGGGGAGGTTCCCGCCGATGGACGTGAAGTTGAAGGGGGTGATCGCGTACACGAACCCCTCCAGGGGGCGATACTCGAGCTGGTTCCACGTGCCCGCGGAGGAGATCGGCTGCGCGGCGTACAGCTGCTCGGCGTAGTGGAGGTTGAAGCGCCAGAAGTCGATGAGCTCGCACGCCGCGTCGATCTCCGCCTGGTGCGCGGTCTTGGATTGGCCCAGCATCGTCGCCGCGTTCACGATGGCGCGGTGCCGCGTGGCGAGGAGGTCCCCGGCCTTGAGGAACACCGCCGCGCGCCGCTCCAGCGACCACGCCGACCACTCGCGCCACGCCTCGCGCGCCGCCGCGATCGCGTCCTCGATCTCCTTCGGCCCCGCCTGGTGCACCTTGGCCAGCACGTGGCGGTGGCAGTGCGGCATCACGGCATCGACGGTCTTGCCGGTGCGGACCTCACGGCCGCCGACGACGACCGGGATCTCGAGGACCCGCGCCGACAGGTCCTTCAGGGTCCGCTTCAGCTCGACGCGCTCGGGAGAGCCGGGAGCGTACGAGAGGACGGGCTCATTTTGGGGCGTGGGGATTTTGGGCATGAGGTAAATCTAAGTTGCAGGTTGCACGACGGCAGGTTGCAACTTGCCGTCCTGGAACCATGCAACGTTCTTCAGGGGTGAGCGGTATTCACCCCCAGACCCGTATCGGTCATGTCCACCTCACCGTGGCAGACCTGGACCGTGCCCTGCAGTTTTATCGCGACGTGCTCGGGTTCGAAGTCACGACCCGGTACGGCCGGGACGCCGTGTTCCTTTCGGCCGGCGGCTACCACCACCATATCGGGCTCAACACCTGGGCGGGGCCGAACGCGCCGCGGCCGCCCGCCGGCACTACGGGGCTCTACCACTTCGCGATCCTGTTTCCGGACCGCCGCGCCCTCGCTGCCGCCGTGCGCCGCCTGCTCGACCACGGCATCCCCCTCGAGGGCGCCGCCGACCACGGCGTCAGCGAGGCGGTGTACGTGCGCGACCCCGACGGCAACGGCGTGGAGCTGTACCGAGACCGGCCGCCAGATGAGTGGCCGCGGGCAGCGAACGGCGAGTTAGCGATGCACACGAAGCCACTGGATTTGGACGACCTGCTTGAAGAGAGGTGATCGGTTCTCGGTCGTCAGTCATCGGTAGAACACGCAAACCGATAACCGACGACCGACGACCGACTACCGATGAGTCCCCAGCAACTCCGGCGACACGCGCGCGGCCGTCAGGGGCTGGACCGGGAGCCGCTTGTCGCCGCGCGGGATCATCACCGGCAGGTTCGCCAGCTCCCACGCCGACACGGCCATCACCGTCGACGCCTGCATCAGGTCCGCCGGGATCGCTTTGTCCCAGGTATCCGACTGGGAGTGGTGGGTGTGGTTGTAGCCGCGCGTGATCTGATTGAAGTTGAACCCGGGCACGCCGTACGGCAGGAACGACAGGTGATCGGTGCCGCCCTTGAAGCCGTCGGTCACGGTATCGGCGCCGAAGCGGCGCACCGGCAGGAGAATCGCCCGCCACAGGCCGTAGAGGTCCGGCCGGCCCTGCAGGGCCTGTCCGGTGATCGCGCCGGCGCCATTGTCGAGCACGATCACGGCCTGGATCGAGTCCGCCTCCCCCGCGTGGGCCTCGGCGTACTTGCGCGAGCCGATGAGCCCCTGCTCCTCCCCCGTGAACAGGATGAAGCGGATGGTGCGCTTCGGCTTGAGGCCCGACTGCGCAATGATGCGCGCGGCCTCGAGCGTGGCCATCGAGCCGGTGCCGTTGTCGGTGGCGCCCGTTCCCAAGTCCCACGAGTCGAGGTGGGCGCCCACGATCACGACCTGGCCCGGGTGCTCCGTGCCCTTGATCTCCGCCACGGTGTTCCACTGGGGCACCGAGTCGGTGGTGATCTTGTTTTGGATGCTCGTCTCGAGCTGCGGCGCCACGCCCGCCTGCAGCAGCCGGTCGAACAGCGCGTACTCCTCGTGCGCCACCACGATCTGCGGGAGCGGCAGCACCCGCGTCGGCGAGCCGCTCATGTTGAGGAGGTCCTGCTCTTTGCCGCCGTCGAGCACGATGGCGAGCGCGCCGGTGTTGCGCAGCAGGAACGGCTGGTCGGTGTTGAACTGCTGGATGCGGGCGCGCCGCGCCGAGTCCATCGCGGACGGCGGGCCGAACGCGCCGCGGAACTGGTCGCGCATGCGCTGCGTGTCGGCCGCGCTCATCGGCGGACCGTCGTTGTTCCACACGAACGACGGCGCCCGCAGCATCACGAACGCCCCCTTCACCTTGGCCTTGTTGGCCTCGAGGCTCTCGGCCGAGCTGGCGTCGATGCGCACCACGGGGCCCCGCACCACCTTGCCGTTCGTGCCGGGCGCCCACGCCCAGCTGGCCGCGACGACGTCGTGCGCGCGCGGCGCGGTCATCCGCAGCCACATCGCCCCCCGCTCCCATGTCCCCCCGAAGTTCCACGGCTCGAGGTGCCCGTCGAGGCCGTACTCCTGGAACTTGCGCAGCGTCCAGTCGTTGGCCTGCCGGACGGCCGGCGAGCCGGTCAGCCGCGGACCGATGATATCGGAGAGGTACTGGAGGTTCTGCATCACTTGGGACTTGGTCATGCCCTGGTCGATCAGGGCGCCGACGCCCGTGGTGTCGACGGGAATCGTCGGCGGGGCCTGGGCGGCGAGCGGCGCGCCTGCGAGCGCCAGCGCCAGCCCGGCCGCGGTCATGCGGAGAGCGGTCATGGAGATCCTCGATCGGTGGAGAAGCTTGTCTCTGGGTACGCGCGAGACCGGGGAAGTGTTACACCGGCAGCGGCTCCGCGCTACCCCGCTGCGGCGGCGCCGGCAACTGCACGACGACGGTGGTCCCCTGGCCCTCGACGGACTCGAGCTTCACGCTGCCGCCGAACCCGGCGACGATGTTGCGTACCACGACGAGGCCCGTCCCGCCTTCGCCCGCCGTCTTGGTCGTGAACCCCTGCTCGAACACCCGCCCCAGCAGGTGCTCGGGGATGCCCGCGCCGCGGTCACGCACGACCATGCGGACCGCCTCGGGGTCGCGCTCGAGGCCGACCGTGATGGGGTCGGGTTTCCCCGTGGTCGCGTCGGCGGCGTTGCGCACCAGGTTACTGACGAGCTCGTAGACGAGGTTGCGGTCGCCCTCGAGGTAGACCGGCTCGACGTCGTCGGCCAGCTCGACCCGCATCCCGCGCCCGCGCAACAACATGCTCTCGAGCGCCACCGCGGAACGAACGGCGCCCACGACGTCGAAGCGCTCGGGCCCCGTGCGGGATCCGCGGGCGCGGTCCGCGACGGCCCGCAGGAAGTCGATGGTGCGGTCGACGGCTTCTTCCACCTCGCCGAGCTCTACCAGCAGGTCGTGGCGCGCGGTGGGATCGAGCCCGGCGAGGCGCCCGACGGTCTCGGCAGCAAGTTGGAGGCCGGCGCGGGCCGCGGCTAGCGGGTTGTTCGCCTCGTGCGCGATAACCGAGGGCAGTGTGAGCAGGTCGCGCAGGGGGTCGGCGGCGGCCGGGGGAGGTCCCGCCGGCTCCGCCGTCCCGCGCCGGTCGATCAGGCCGAGGCACAGCCCCGCAAGCTCGATGGTGAGCCGTTGCGGGCTGCGACGCTCCCTCCCGTCCGGCGGCGGCGCCGGCGGGCGGCTGCGCAGCGGCGCAATGACCCAGGGACCCTCATCGGCGACGCGGGCGGCGATCCAACGACTCCCGGGCGGAATGATGTGGCCCCAGCGCCGCAGGGTGGTGTCGAGGTCGATCTTGGTCTCGTGATAACCCGGATGGAGGGAGCTGGAGGCGCGTGGCATGAGGTCGCCCGTCTCCGACGCCTCGTACAGCGTCACGGTCCGGCCGCCGAGCGCGACGCTCGCCTGCCGGAGGACCTCACCTACCCCGTTGAGAAACCCTGCGGCTGCGCCCAATCCCCCTCCCCGCGTGTAGAAACCTAGCCGGCCAGCGAAAACCTGTGCTAGTTATAGACCAGCGCTGGCACATGCCCCCCGAAACGGGGTTTGGGCGCGCTCAACTTTGGGGACGCGGTCGCCACGCGTCAAGTCCCACGACATTCAACGCCTTTGCCGGAGGGAACCATGTCGCTCTCTCGTTCGATCGGCTTGATCACGCTGGCGCTCGCGGCGGCCTGTGGTGGCGGCAACGGCGGGGGCGGCGGACCCGGCCCCACGCCGACCTCGCTCGCGAAAGCGGCCACCGCCACGGGCGATAGCCAGGTCGCGAGCCCCAGTGGCACGCTTGCAAACCCCTTCCGCGTGATCGTCCGCGACCAGGATGGCAACCCGATGGCGAACGTGGACGTGACCTGGGCGGCGGTCGCCGGCGGCGGCTCCATCGCCCCAACGACGGCCCCCACGGACGCGAACGGCGTCGCCACCGCAACGCGCACCCTTGGCCCGAACGCGGGCGCGCAGACGGCGACCGGCGCGCGTGCCGGGCTGAACGGCTCGCCGGTCACGTTCACCGCCTTCTCCGAGATCAACGGGGCGATGACGATCGCCGCCAGCGGCCCCACGCCCACGACCGTGACCGATACGGTCCTCTCCACCATCCCGGTCGCCGTCACCGTGACCAACCACGCGGGCGTTCCGGTCCCGAATGTGATCGTGAACTGGTCAGTGAACGGCCCTGGCGGCGGAGTCAGCCAGGCGGTCGACACCACGGACGTGAACGGGGTCTCGTCGGTGAACTGGACGCTAGGGTCCACGGCGGGCGCTCAGGCGGTGCAGGCCACGGTCACGGGACTAGCCGGATCCCCTGTCACGTTCTCGGGCGGGAGGGCGGGCAACGCGACCCAGATCGCGCTGAGCAGCGGGAACAATCAGGTCGGGCCTGCCGGCTCCGCCCTCGGAAGCCCGCACAGCGTGATTGTCCACGACGGGCACGGCAATCCGAAGTCCGGCGTCGTGGTCACCTGGGCCGCTTACCAGAACGGTGGATCCGTATCGTCCACGAATCCGACGACCGGCGCCAACGGCATCGCGTCGGTGGTGCGGACGCTCGGCACGGCGGGCGTGAACACCGACACAGCGAGGGCCAACGGGCTCAGCGGCTCACCGGTGGGGTTCACCGATACAGCCGGCGCCGTGGTCAACCTGTCCGTCCAGAACAACGTGTTCACGCCATCGGCCACGTCCGTAGCTGCCGGGACATTCATCACGTGGACCTGGACCTCCAGCCCGTCAAATTCACACAACGTGACGTTCACGAGCGCGCCCACGGGCACCCCGCTGCCACAACCGTCCGCTACCAGCGGCGCCACGGGATTCAAGTACACGACGCGTTTCGTCACCGCCGGCAGCTATGCATACGAGTGCACCATTCACAGTTCTCTAGGTATGACGGGCACCGTCACCGTGACCCCATGACACGATTCATTCTTCTCTGCGGGGCGCTGCTGCCGGCCGCCCTGCTCGCTCAGCAGGCGGGCGGCCGCTGGGAACCGGTCGCGCACGCCCTGGGCACGGGCGGCAACACAGCCGGCGAGACCTATCGCGCCACGTTCCCCCGCTCGGACCTCCGAGTGCGCATCGGCGACGTCGCCGTAGCGCCGGCGCTCGCGCTCACGTCGTGGGCGGGCTTCGCCGGCTCCGCGGACACCGCCGACGTAATGGGCGACCTCGTCCTCACCGAGCGGGAAGTTCCCGTCGTGACCCGCGGCCTGCTCGGCGCGGGCTTCGACGTGACGGGCATCCACCACCACCTGATCGGCGAGACGCCGCGGGTGTTCTACCTGCACTACCACGGCCGCGGGCCGGCCGTGCAGCTCGCGGCCCGGCTCCGCGAGGTGCTGGCCCGGACGGCCACTCCGATGGGGGAGCCGGCCGCCGCCACGCGCCCCGCGAGGGTCACCCTCGATACGGCGGCGCTGTTCGCCGCCCTCGGCGCCCACGGCCGGCTGGCCGGCAACGTCGCGCAGGTCAGCGTGCCGACCTCGGGCAGCGCCGTGACGCTCGACGGGCGCGCCCTCCCCGCAGCGCTCGGCGTCAACACGGCGATCAACCTCCAGGGGGTCACCGCGCGGAGGGCCGTCTCCACCGGCGACTTCGTCCTGACGGCCGCTCGCGTCCAACCGACCGTCCGGGCCCTGGAGGGGAGCGGGATCCGCGTGACCGCGATCCACAACCACCTGATCGGCGAGTCGCCCGCAGCGTATTTCGTGCATTTCTGGGGTGACGGCGAGCCGCTCGCCCTAGCACGGGAGCTCAAAGCCGCGATCGATAGCGCCCGATAAAGACCGGGATGGGGGATGCGGGATGCGTGTTGCACCGGCGCCGCACGCATCCCGCTTCCCGCATCCCCTATCCCGTGTATTCTTAGCTCCCCCGAAATCCAGGACTCATCATGTTGACCGTCGTCGCGCTCGTCGCCGTCGCGTCACTGCAAACGCCTGCTCCCATCCGTGGCTTTCCGTCCAGCATGGTCTCCGACCAGGTGCGCCGGGAACGGACGGCGCGGCTCGTCCCCAACCCCGACACGCTGCGCACCCAGCTGCGAGCGCTCTCGGCCGAGCCGCACGAGGCGGGCACCGAGCGCTCGCGTCATGTCGCCGAGCAGATCCTCGCGCGGTTCCGCGCGTTCGGGCTCGACGCGCGCATCGAGCAATTCGACGCCTTGATGCCGCGGCCGGCGTCGCGGTCGCTGGAGCTGGTCGCCCCCGAGCATTACACGGCGCAGCTCCAGGAGCCGCCGCTCCCCCAGGACCCGACGACGTCGCAAACCGCCACCCAGCTCCCCACGTTCAACGCCTACTCGCCCGACGGTGACGTGACGGCGCAGCTGGTCTACGTGAATTACGGCGTGCCCGAGGATTACCGGGTGCTGGACAGCCTGGGGATCAGCGTGCGCGGCAAGATCGTGATCGCGCGCTACGGCCGGTCGTGGCGGGGGATCAAGCCGAAGGTGGCGGCCGAGCACGGCGCCATCGGGTGCCTCATCTACTCCGACCCGCGCGACGATGGCTATTGGGTGGGGGACGTCTACCCGAGCGGGTCGATGCGGCCGTGGCAGGGGGTGCAGCGCGGCAGCGTGATGGACATGCCGACGTACCCGGGCGACCCGCTCACGCCGGGCTGGGGTTCTGTCCCGGGCACGCGCCGGTTGCCGCTTGCCGAAGCGAAGACGCTCGAGCCGATCCCGGTGCTGCCGATCTCGTACGGGGACGCGCAGCCGCTGCTCAAGAACCTGGCCGGTCCCGTTGCGCCCGAGGGCTGGCGCGGCGCGCTGCCGATCACCTATCACATCGGCGTCGGGCCCGCGACGGTGCACCTCGCCGTGAAGTTCGACTGGCAGAGCCGGCCGCTGTACGACGTGATCGCGACGATCCGCGGGGCGAGCGCTCCCGACCAGTGGGTGGTGTTCGGCAACCACCACGACGCGTGGGTGAACGGCGCCGACGATCCGCTGTCGGGCCAGGTGGCCCTCGGGGAGACGGCGCGCGCGCTCGCGGCGCTGCTCAAGACCGGGTGGCGGCCCGCGCGCACGATCGTGCTGGCGGCGTGGGACGGCGAGGAGTGGGGCCTGCTCGGCTCGACCGAATGGGCCGAGGCGCACGGCGACGAGCTGCGCGCCAAAGCCGTCGCCTATTACAACTCCGACACCAACGAGAAGGGGTGGATCGGCGTCGCGGGGTCGCACGCCCTGGAGCGGTTCTTCACCGAGCTGGCCCGCGACGTGACCCAGCCCGGGGCCCCCGGCGGCGGGAGCGTGCTCGACGCGTGGCGCGACCATCAACGCCGCGAGCGCGCGCGCGACACGACCGCCGACACCGCATTCACGATCGGCGCCCTGGGCTCCGGCTCCGACTACACGGCGTTCCTCGACCACCTCGGCCTGCCGACGGCCAACCTCGCGTACGGCGGGGCGTCGCAGAGCGGCATCTACCACTCGATCTACGACACCTGGACGTTCTACGAGCGCTTCCTCGACTCGTCCTACACCTATGAAGCGCTCCAGGCCCA
>QHVC01000212.1 GCA_003222205.1 Gemmatimonadota bacterium
TGGCGATGGCGACCGCGATGCGCGGGGAGCATCTGGTCGGCCTGGCGGCGCCGGTGCTCTCGGCCGCCGGCGACCCGTTCGGCGGGTTCCTCGCGCTGCGGTCCCGGGACGCCGAGCTCGCCGCGTTCCGCACGCTGCAGCGCACCATCGTCGTGGCGCTCGCCCTGGGCGTGCTGCTGGCGTTCGTCTCGGCGTTCCTCGTGGCGCGGCTCATCGCCGGGCCGACGCGCTCGCCCTGATTGGGTGACTCGGCTGAGCGGGCGCGGTCTCGCGGATCAGCGGTAGCACCTCCTCGGCGAACCGCTCCATCTCTTCCAGCTGCGGGCTGAACTGCAACAACAGCAGATCCACTCCCGCTCGCGCAAACTCGCGCACGCGCTCGGCGACCTGCTCGGGCGTTCCCAGCAGCCCCGCCTTCAACCCGCGATTCGACACGGAGTAGTCTTCGAGGCTCACCCGCTGCTCCAGCTGCGTATTGCTGAGCCACTGCTCGTAGGTGGCGTAGGTCTGCGCGTTCTGGCGCACATCGGTGATGCGGGCGACCTCGCGGCTGACGGCGGCGTCCGTGGCTCGGCAGACCACGTAGCCCGCGACCCCGAACACCAGCGGTGGCAGCGCGAGCGCGGCCCGGCGGGCGCGCATGTCCGCGACCTTTTCCTCGATGCGCTGCGGCGGATCGCCGTGCATCAGGTACCCGTCGCAGGTGCCGGCGATGAGCGCTTTGGCCGCCGGGGACTCGCCGCCGGCGTAGATCGTAGGCCGCGGCCGGCGCAGCGGCTTGGGCTCGAGGATCGTCTCCTCGACCGTGTAGTACCGCCCTGAGAAGCTGAACCGCGGCGCGGTCCACATGCCGTCGACCACGGCGAGCCATTCGGCGGTGCGGGCGTAGCGCGCGTCGTGCTGGTCGAACGGCACGCCGTAGCGGCGCGCCTCGTCCGCCCACCAGGCGCTGACGACGTTGAGCGACAGCCGGCCGCCGGAGAGGCGATCGATGTTGGCCGCCTGTTTGGCGAGCAACGCCGGCGCGTGGAAGGAGGGGCGGACCGCGACCATCAGCTCGAGCCGCTCGGTGACCGCCGCGAGCGCGGCCGCCGTGCTCCACGCCTCGAGGCACGGCGCGTCCGGCCCCTTGATGTCGTTGAGGTTCAGCTCGGCGATGAGCGTCAGGTCGAAGCCGAGTCGCTCGCTGGCGCGCGCCAGCCGTCGCACGTAGGCCCAGGTCGCCTCCATGCGCTCGTCGGGGTTGTTGCGGAGCCAGCCCCCGAACACCGGCAGCCAGTACCCGATGCGCATCAGGCCGCCTCCCGCTCGAGGTAGTCCACGAGCCGCTCCACCGGATCGAATCCCACCACGCGCGGGGCGTCGGCCACGAAGTTCGACAGCGCGTTGACGTCGTAGTAGTAGCGGCGCCCGTCGCGGGAGTCGACGAGGTACTCGACCCCGCCGATCTCGATCCCCGCGGCGGCCATCAGGCGCTCGACGTCCGCCACGACCTCGGCGGGTGGCGTCTCGCACTCGACGGTCATGCCGTTCTGGGGCGCGTCCACGGGGCACGCCGTGCGCTCCAGCGCCACGCCGTCGGCGCGCTGGCACACGTCGGCTGGGCAGAGATTGAACGTGTCGACGGGCGCGTGGATGCGGATTCCGTACAGAAAGCGACCGCCGAGCACCTCCACGCGGACGATGCTCGCGTCGGCCGCCGGGATGAATTCCTGGACGAGACCCGTGCCGTCGAGCCCCAGGTCGAGCGCGCCGGCGCTCACCGCCGCCGCGAGGTCCTCGGGCGCGTCGAAGCGCCGCACGCCCGCGCCGCTGCCGCCGATGTTCGGCTTGACCAGAACGGGGAACCGCAGCTCCTCGGCCGCCCGCGGCGCCTGCGTCGGGTGGTGGATGACGCGCGCTTTGGGGTAGGGGAGTCCGAGTCGCTCGAGCAGGGCGAGCTGCAGCGCCTTCGACGTCTCCGTGGCGAAGGCGCGGTAGCCGTTGACCACTCGCACGCCGCGCCGTTCGAGGTGGGCGAGGAACGCCAGCGTGTAGAAAACGGCGTCGCCGTGCCCGCGCGTGTAAGCCGACGGGCTCATGCGGTTGAAGACCAGAGCGAACGGCGCCGCTTGCGCGGGATCGAACACATGATCGGGCGCGTGCAGGCGGACGTGCGGCACGCCGCGCCGGGCGAGCTCGGCGAACAGGGGCCGGAACCAGTCCGGATGCTCGTAGTAGACGGCGAGCGGGCGATCGGCGGTGACGGGCATCGGTGGGGGCTCCTCAGGCCAGAACGGGTGAGATGACGAGGGCGAGCGCCTCGGCGACGGCGCGGTCGATCTGTTCGATCAGGGCAGGATCGGGGCGGCCGTCCCGGAACTGCGCGTCGGTGCCGTACACGGCGGTCGCGACCGGGAGGGCGCCGACGCTCGTCAGTAGGGGACGGAGACCGTGGTCCACCGCGAGCAGGTGGCCGAGGCTGGCGCCGGTGGCGATCGCCACGGCGATCTTCCCGGCGAGCCCGTCCTGGGGTAGCAGGTCGAAGAAGACCTTGAGCAGCCCGCTGTAGGTCGCCCGGTAGACGGGAGTGCTCACGACGAGAATGCGGGCGCGACGGACCGCGGCGAGCGCGTCCGTCACCTGCTCGTCCGTGCTGCGGCCCAACAGCGCCTCGGCGGGGAGCGCCGCGAGGTCGACCTCGCGGGTCGCGATGCCCCGGCGCTCCAGCGCGGCGAGCGCGGCGCCGAGCAGCGCGCGGGAGCGGGAAGCGGGCGAGGGGCTCCCCGAGATCCCGACTGACGCAATGCCTTCGACGACGTCCGTCATGGCATCCCCTGGAAAGCGAAATCGGCCGCGACTCGTGAATCCGGAGTCGCGGCCGATTCGGTCTGAAAGTGCGCGGGCCCTTGGGGCCCTAGCGAATGCTCATGTCCTCCGCACGCACGCCGTCGGCCGCTCTCCCATGCAACACATGGGACAGCCGTGACGACAGCACATCAGCGCGAGGCGAGGAGACATGGAGGGCAAGCTATCCGGCGACGGGTCGACGCGCAACCCGGTCAAATGCCCGCGAACCAGGGGTACCCCTGGTCTTCCCAGTACCCGCCCGGACGCGTGTCCATGAACGTCATCGACAGGAGATACTTTGTCATCTTGTAGCCAAGCTTCGTCGGCGAGTACAGGCGCAGCGGCGCGCCGTGGGCGGGCGGGAGCGGGTTGTCGTTCATGCCATAGGC
>QHVC01000090.1 GCA_003222205.1 Gemmatimonadota bacterium
GCTCCTCGTCTCACGGCCCACGCTGTCGTGCTCGGTCTCAACGGCCCGGCCGAGCGCATACGGATACCACTCGAGATCACGCGGGCGCTGCAGGGGCCCAAGCTCGTCGATCGCTCCTTCATTGTCGAGATGGTAGAGTCCCTGCGCCCGGCCGTACGAGCGCCACAGGTCCTCCTCGTTCTTGCGGCGGATGAACCGCCGCACGTTGAAGCCGAACTTCGCGTTCGCCCCGGCGCGGAATCGCAGGGCAAGGAGCGGCAGGCGAAACTCAGCCGTCCAGCCGGTGCTATCCCGCGAGACCGCGACCTCCCAGACCCCGTTCCAGTTCTCGTTCAAGTCGTCCACGCCCGAGAACTGCGCGTCCCACATGGCGCCATTCGGGTTGGTACCGAATACGAAGGCGCCGCGGCGGTCGTCGAAGCTGTCGATCAGCAGACGGACGTTGTCGTCACTCGCGAGATCGGCGTCGCGGCGGAGCTGGCTGGCCCGCACGCCGTTCGGGTCGGGGTCGAAGCAGCGCACCAGGATGTAGAGGGCGGCGGCGTCGTGGGCCACCTTGACGACGGTCCGCTCGGTGGCGGGCGCGCCCTCGAACGGCTCGCGCTGGCGGAAATTGTCGATCGAGTCGGCCGTCGCCCAGAACGGCTCCTCGGGCCGGCCGTCGAGCGTCACCGGCGAGGAGATCGCGGTGGCGTGAATGGTCGCGTTGCTCGCGGATTGGGCGGCGGCCGCCCCCGTCAGGAGTTGGAGGCCGGTCACCGCGATGGTCGCTCTGCTGCGCTTCAGAAATGCTCCGCCGGTGGCAGCGCGGTCCGCCGGCCCCACCCGGTCGATTGCCAGTTGTCCCGGTGCTGCGTTTCGTAATCCCACTCGGGCAGCGGTAGCAGCAGATATCGAGAAAGAGCCGCAACGTAGGGTTCGTAGCCGCGCCGCACCTCGGCCAGCTTCCCGTCCACCACTCCAGCGGCGACGCCCGGTAGCTCGACGACCGCCAACGCAGCCTTGAGCCGGACGAGCGCGGCGGGCGACAGCCGGTCCACCGGCTCCGCGACGGGAGGCGTGTTGAACACCTGCGTGAGATCCACCACCGCGTGCCGCGCCATCGCGAAGGTGAGCCGCGCCTGCCGCGCGCACCCGCCTTCGATGCCGACCATCACCAGCGCGCTGGTATCGAGGACCGTCGTGAGGGCAGCGAGCCAGGACTCGTTGGTGTGCTGGGACCGGAAATAGGCGAGCAGCGGATACGAGAGGTGCGTCTCGAGCAGCTCCGCCGCCCAGCGCTCCCACTCGGTCAAGAGCCGCTCGAGGGCGGGCGCCCCGCCCGGCCCGCCGTGGCGGCGCAGCAGCTCCGCGGCACTGGGCGGCGAGCCGGCGCGGGCGTCGAGCAGCGAGATGCTCACCTCCCGGCGTGAGAACGCCTGATACAGCACCGGGAAGTAGCCGATCACGATCGCGAGGAAGCCGAACCCCAACCCCGATTCGACGACGGTGAGTACGCGAGCGAACGTGCCCTGCGGCGCGATGTCGCCGAGCCCCAGCGTGAAAAACGTCGTGCCGCTGAGGTAGACGTCGGTCGTGAGGCGGGCCGTATCGTTCGTCAGCGAGGCGGCGGAGCCGGCCGCGTACTGTAACAGTCCGAACCCCACGACCAGCGCCGCCGCCCACAGCACCAGGAGCAAGAGCAGCGAGAGCGGGCCATAAAAGCCCAGATACGCTTCGCGGCGGCCGCCGGCGCGCACGAGGCGCGCGCTCGCGGCGAACGGGCGCCACGTCGCGCGATAGAAGAAGCGCGTCAGCCGCACGCGCCGCGTGACGCGCCGCGGCAGCACGATCGTCTCGAAGGCATCCCAGAGCACGACCGCCACCAGCACGGCCCCGCCGATCCCCGCGAGTAGTCTCATGGCCGGTTATCTTGCCTCGGAACTCCCGACTTCGCGAGCCCGACACCATGCCGGTCCCCAGTCTCCTCTTCGATCTCGACGGCACCCTCGTTGACAGCGTCTACCAACACGTGCTCGCGTGGCGCGAGGCGCTGGAGGCGGCCGGCCTCGAGCTCTCCGTGTGGCGCATCCACCGCCGCATCGGCATGAGCGGGGGATTGTTCCTCGACGCGCTGCTCCGCGAGACGGGCCGTCGCTTGAGCGCCGAGGAGGTCACGCGGGTGCAACGCACCCACGCTGCGGCGTTCGCGCGGCAGGTCGCGCAGATCCGCCCGCTCCCCGGCGCGCGCGACCTGCTCGCCTATCTCACGAAGGCGCGGGTGCCGTGGGCGATCGCGACCAGCGGGCGCCGGGAAAGCGCCCAGCCGATGCTGCACATGCTGGGCGTGGGTTCGGACGTTCCCGTGGTGACGCGCGACCAGGTCGAGCATGCGAAACCCGATCCCGATCTGTTCCTCGCAGCCGCGGAGCGGCTCCACGTGGCGATCGACACCTCGATCGTCGTCGGGGACAGCGTGTGGGATCTTCTCGCGGCGCGCCGCGCCCGGGCGCTGGGCGTGGGACTGCTGTCAGGCGGCTACGGCCAAGACGAGCTGGAGGGAGCGGGGGCGTATCGGGTGTATCAGGATCCGGCGGATCTCCTGGGGCATCTCGACGAGGTCGGGGTCCGCGTTCCCCCGTAGTCTCAGGCTCCGGCGCGTCGCTCCAGCAGCTGCAACGCGATGCGCAACCGCGCGAGGGCGGCCACCAGATCGGCGCGGGGGTCGGGGTCCAGGGCGTTGCTCAACGTTGCCTGGGACAGGAGTTGCAGGGCGTTGCGCAGGTGCTCGCCCGGGGATTCGGTTCCACTCACCCGGCGAGTGCGCGCGCGGCGGTCCAGGGTGCTGCGGCGCTCCGGCCCGCGGCGCCGGTCCACGCGGGCTCGCCGCTCGAGCTCGACCCTCGCCAACAATTCGCGCCGCGGAAGCGCTCGCCGATCCTGGCCGGCGCGGCGATCGGCGATGAGACGGCTGGTGGGACGGGTGTCGTTCTGGGCGGGGGGCGAAAGCACCACCTAATGTGCTGCTCCCCCGCGCTCGGAGCAAGCGGGGGCGTCAACCGGCGTCGAAATACCGCTCGCCCCAGCCGATTTCGAATACGCCGTTGCACCGCCGACACCGCAAATTGGTTGCCTCGCCGCGCAGCGGCATCCGCTCGCGACAGCTCGGGCACACGGCGTAGCGCCCGCTCATTTCACTCGGCAGGCGCGGCGAGCGCTCCGGTTCCTGCACGACCGTCCACCGCGACGGCCGTGTGTTGACGATCTCCAGGTACTCGCGTGGCAGCAGCACCGGCTTCTGGTCGACGTCGACGACGGCCTCGAGCGGGGAGACGCTCACCACCCGATACCACGCGCCGCGGCGCAGCGGGCAGCCGTAATCAGCCCGGAGTCGGGCCCAGTTTTGCTGTTGAGTAGCCATGGGGAGGTCTCCCCAGCTTAAGCAGGCACCACCGCGAGCGTCCAGAGGGGGGTCGGCCGGGCGCGCGCATGCGACCCAACCGGCAGTGACGTCGATCACTCAAACGGCTCAGCCCCGGTCCCTCGCCATGTTGCCCACAACGCCCACGCCGTTCCCCACAGCAGGCCTGCCAGGACGTCCGAGAGATAGTGCACGCCGAGGTACACGCGGCTCGCGGCCACGGCGATGGCGAGGCCGGTGGCGAACGCGAGCCACGCCGCGCGCCGCCCCGCGGGCCGCCCGTGGGACAGGACGAGGGCGATCGTGAGGTAGGTGGCCGCCGCCGCGGTCGCGTGACCGCTCGGGAACGCGAAGCCGTGGGGGAGGGTGACGGCCGCGACGGCGGGCCGCGGGCGGTGGATCAGGAGTTTCAGCAGCTCGCTGGAGAGGAACGCGCCGAGGGGCGCGGCGATCAGCGCCGGCGCGTCGCCGCGCCGGCGACGCAACAGCAGCGCGAGAGCGATGGCCGCCGACACGACGAGCGGGGTCGCCAGGTCGCTCAACCCCGACGCGATGGCCACGCCGGACGGCGTGCGCAGGCGGCCGACGCCCTGCGCGGCGGCGAGGTCGAGCCGCGCGAAGGCGCCGAGCCGGAACGCCAGGGTGATGGCGGCGAATCCCAACAGCGCGAGCGCGGCGATCCAGAACTGTCGGCGACCCCTCATGCTAGCTTTCGTCCCATGAACGTACACCGAGCGGTGACCTTCGCCGCGATTGCACGTCCGGCGCCGGCCGATGGTTGATTTCCGGCGCCCCGACCCGCTCGATGAGTTCCCGCTGGGCGATGGCACGGCGGCGTCGGAAACGATCGTCGTGTGCCCGTATTGTGGGGAGGCGAACGAGATCGCCCTGGATGCGGGTGGTGGGCCGACGCAGGTCTACGTCGAGGATTGCCAGGTGTGCTGCCGGGCGTGGCAGGTGCGAGTGCGCTACCTCCCCGACGGTGGCGCCGACGTGACCGTCGAGGCGGTATAGCGCTTCGCCACTTCCTCCCAGTTCACCACATTCCACCACGCCGCGATGTAGTCGGGCCGCCGGTTCTGGTACTTGAGGTAGTAGGCGTGCTCCCAGACGTCGAGGCCCAGGATCGGGCCCTTCCCGTCCATCAACGGACTGTCCTGATTGGCGGTCGAGAGCACCTCGAGGCTCCCCCCGCTCACGACGAGCCACGCCCAGCCGCTGCCGAAGCGACCTGTGGCCGCGGCCGAGAGCAGCTCCTTGAACTTGGCGACGGTGCCGAACGTCTTGGTGATCGCGTCGGCGAGGGCGCCGCCCGGCTCGCCGCCGGTTTCTGAGGGGGGCCGCATGATCGTCCAGAACAGGGAGTGATTGTGATGCCCGCCGCCGTTGTTGCGCACCGCCGTGCGGATGTCCTCGGGCACCTGGTTGATCTTGCGGAGCAGGTCTTCGAGGCTCCACGACGACAGCTCGGGATGTTTGTCCAACGCGGCGTTCAGATTGTTGACGTACGCCTGGTGGTGCTTGCCGTGATGGATCTGCATCGTCTGGGCATCGATGTACGGCTCGAGCGCCGCATAATCATACGGCAGCGGCGGCAACGCATGACGTTGCACGGGCTCCTTCTGGGTCTGTGTTTTCAATTGCTGGGCCATGAGGGCGCTCCTTTCGCGTTCATCATCGGAACCCCGCGACGTGAGGTGGAGTTCCCTCGCGCGTGCGCTTGCTTCCCCCCTCGCGTTCCGTATCTTGACACCGCGGCCTGAGATTCGTCCGCCCATCCTCTCACCGGAGGCGCTCGATGGCGCTCCTCTCCAAAGACGGCGCTGAGTTTCTCCTGCGGTGGCTGCACTTCCTCTCCGGCATCACGTGGATCGGGTTGCTGTACTACTTCAACTTCGTCCAGGGGCCGTTCTTCGCGGAGGCGGACGCCGCGACCAAGAGCGTCGCGACCCAGAAGCTGGTCCCGCGCGCGTTGTGGTGGTTTCGCTGGTCGGCGCTGCTCACGTTCCTCTCGGGCGCGCTCATCATCGCCAACCGGGCCGCGGCGAACGCGCCGGGCGTGCCCCTGATGGTCCCCTGGTCGGCGGCGATCTTCACCGGCGCGCTGTTCGGCACGGTGATGCTCGCGAACGTCTGGGGTGTGATCTGGCGGAACCAGAAAGTCGTGATCGCGTCGGCGGTGGCGGCGGCCTCTGGTGGGCAGGCGAATCCCGCAGCGGCAGCGGCCGGACGCCGGGCCTTCCTCGCGTCGCGCACCAACGTGGTGTTCTCGATCCCGATGCTGTTCTTCATGGGCGCGGCGACGCACTGGCCGCCGACCCGCATCACCCACCCGACCGAGTACTGGGTGGCGCTCCTGGTTCTGGTCGCCCTGGTGGAGCTGAACGCCCTCAAGGCGACGAAGGGGATCACGACCAAGCCCATCGAGACGATCCCCGGCGTCATCACCACGGGGTTCGTGCTGTGGGCCGTGGTGTACGTCCTCGTCAAGCTCGTGCTGTCGGCGTGAACCTCGGAGCGCCCGCGCCGGATTTCGCCCTCGCGTCGACGGCGGGGGGCGAGGTCGGCGCGACGACGCTGAGCTGCTGCGACAGATCCACGCGCTGGAAGGGGCCTGCCTAGCGGCGCCATGATCCGCCGCCGCGTCGCGCTGGCCGTCCTCCACGGCATCGGCGCCCAGCGCCGGGACTGGGCCGAGGGTTTCGTGCGGCGCGTGCGTCGCACCGTCGAAACGCGCTTCCCCGGAATCGACGTCTACCCCGAGGTCATCTGGTGGGCGCCCGTCACCCAGCAATACGAGGACACGCTGATCCGGCGCTACCGCCGTGGCCTGTCGTGGCAATGGCTGCGCCGGCTGGTGATCGGGTACGGCGGCGACGTCATCGCCTATCAGGCGCCGCCGCGCCACGATGTAGCGCCGCCGTGGACGTATCGCACCGTGCACGGCCGCATCGACCGCCGCCTGCGGGTGCTCGGGGCGTTGCTGGGCACGGCGCCCGCCGCGCGCGCCCCGGTGCCGCTCGTGGCCGTGGCTCACTCGCTCGGGTCGGTCATCCTCTCCGACTTCGTCTACGACGCGCAGGCCGCCGCGGGGCCGGGCGCGCTGCGGGCCCGCTACGGCCTGGCGCTGCGCGCGCTGTTCTCGCTTGGCTCCCCGCTCGCGCTGTACGCGCTGCGGTATCCGCACCTCGGCTTCGATCGGCCGATCGCGCTCGACGGCGATGCGCGGTGGGTGAACGCGCTGTACCGCCCCGACGTGATCGCCTATCCGCTCGGCCCCGCCGGACCGGCGTACGCCGCCGCGGTCGAGGACTGGATCCTGCCGTTGCGGTGGTGGCCGTGGTACTGGACCCCGCTCGCGCACCTCGCCTACTGGAACGACCGCCACCTCGTCGGCCGCGTCGCCGCCGAGCTGGCGCGCGTCGCCGCGCTCCCGGTAGCTTAGTCGTCATGGCGTCGGTCACCCTCCGCCAGCTGACCAAGACCTTCGATTCCACCGGCCACCCCGCGCTCCGCGACGTCTCGCTCACGGTCCCCGATGGGGAGTTCCTGGTGGTGCTCGGCCCGTCGGGATGCGGCAAGACGACGGCACTGCGGTGCATCGCCGGACTCGAGGAGCCGACGGCCGGGGAGATCCTCATCGGCGATCGCGTGGTCACTCACGACGCCCCCGCCGCCCGCGACGTCGCCATGGTGTTCCAGAACTACGCGCTGTATCCGCACCTCACGGTGCGCCAGAACATCGCGTTCGCGCTCGAGATGCGGCGCGTGCCCGCGCGCGAGATCCTGCGGCGCGTCGCCGAGGCGTCCGACCGCCTCGGGCTCGGCGAGCTGCTGGAGCGACGCCCGGCGCAGCTGTCGAGCGGCCAGCGCCAGCGGGTGGCGCTGGGGCGGGCCATCGTGCGCGCGCCGCAGGTGTTCCTCTTCGACGAGCCGCTCTCGAACCTCGACGCCAAGCTGCGGACGGAGATGCGGGCCGAGCTCCTCAAACTCCACCGCCAGCTCCGGGCCACCATGATCTACGTGACGCACGACCAGGTGGAAGCGATGACCATGGGGCAGCGCATCGCCGTGCTGCACGAGGGCCGGCTGCGCCAGCTGGGAACGCCGGGCGACGTCTACGAGCGGCCGGGCGACGAGTTCGTCGCGCGGTTCATCGGCAGCCCGGGAATGAACATTCTGCTCGGCGTCGCCGACTCGGGTCGCGGGAAGCGCACCGGCGGAGCTGTGCTGCGCTGCGGCTCCCTGACCGTGCCCATCGCGCTCGCCTACGAAGGCGAACTCCACCTCGGCGTGCGCCCCGAGCACGTGACCGTGTGCGGCCTCGGCGAGGGCGCAGGGGACGCGGAGGTGCGCGTGGTCGAGCCGTTAGGGAGCGAGACGCTCGTGCACCTCGACGCGGGCGGCCAGCCGGTCGTCGCCCGGGTGCCGGGGTTATTCGAGGTGCCCGATGGGCAGCGTATCGGTCTGCGGGTGGACGCGAAGCGGCTCCACTTCTTCGACGCCAGCGGAGCGCGGGTCGCGTGAGGCGGTGGGGCGTGGCGGTGGGGGCCGTCGCCGGCACGGCGCTGCTCCCACTGCTCGTGTCCGGCTGGGCCGGCGCTCGCGCGGAGCGGGCGCTGGCGGCGCGCATCGCCGGAACGACAGCGGCGTACATCGCCCTCGTGACGCCGGCGGCGTCGGGGAGCGCGGATTACGATCTCCCCCACCTGCTGGTGGAGGCGGGCGCGCTGGCGCGACTGCCCGGGTGGACCAGCCGCCTCGAGGTGTACCGGGGCACGGCCCCGCTGGTGCGCGCCACTGCGGGCTCGCTCAGCGCGGCGACGATGGCCGCCCTGCGCCAGCAGAGCGGCGTGCT
>QHVC01000091.1 GCA_003222205.1 Gemmatimonadota bacterium
CGTGACGGCGGCGCCGACGTCGATTGTAGTGGGGACCGGCAGCTCGACGATCACGGTCACGGCGCGGGACGCGAGCGGCAACACGATCAGCGGGGCGAGCGTCAGCCTGACGGTCACGGGCGGGACGGGGAACGCGCTGGCGCCGGCGACGGGGAGCACCGACGCGAGTGGGGTGTTCACCGCGACGTTCAGCTCGACCGGCACGGGGGGGAAGACAATCTCCGCGACGATCAGCGGGGTGGCGATCAACCAGACGGCCGCCGTGACGGTGACGCCGGGGCCGGTGTCGGCCTCGCAGTCGACAGTGACGGCGTCGCCGACCTCAATCACGGCGGGGAGCGGTGCGTCGACCATCACCGTGACGGCGCGGGATGCGAGCGGGAACCTGATCAGCGGGGCGAGCGTGAGCCTGACGGCCACGGGCGGGACGGGGAACACGCTGAGCCCGGCGACGGGCACGACCAACGGGAGCGGCGTGTTCACCGCCACGTTCAGCTCGACCAGCACGGGGGGGAAGACGATCTCGGCCACGGCGGGCGGAGTGGCGATCACGCCGACGGCAAGCGTGACGGTGACGCCGGGGCCGGTGTCGGCCTCGCAGTCGACGGTGACGGCGTCGCCGACCTCAATCACAGCGGGGAGCGGTGCGTCGACCATCACCGTGACGGCGCGGGATGCGAGTGGGAACCTGATCAGCGGGGCGAGCGTGAGCCTGACGGCCACGGGTGGGGGCAATACGCTCACGCAGCCGGCGAGCACGACGAACGGGAGCGGCGTCGCGGCGGGGAGCCTCAGCTCAACGGTGGCTGGGTCCAAGACGGTGTCGGCGACGATCAGCGGCGTGCTGATCAACCAGACAGCCGCCGTGACGGTGACGCCGGGGCCGGTGTCCGCGTCGCAATCGAGCGTAACGGCGTCGCCGACCTCGATCACGGCGGGGAGTGGCACGTCGACGATCACGGTGACCGCGCGGGATGGGAACGGGAATGCCATCAGCGGGGCGACGGTGGCCCTCTCGGCCACGGGTACGGGCAATACGCTCACGCAGCCGGCGAGCACGACGAACGGGAGCGGCATCGCCACAGGGACGCTCAGCTCCACGGTGGCGGAGACGAAAACCGTGTCGGCGACGATCAGCGGGGTGCTGATCAACCAGACGGCGTCCGTGACGGTCACGCCTGCGATCGGCAACCTGACGGCGTCGACCAGCACCACGGGCTCGAGTATGGACCCCGACGGCTACACCGTCACCGTGGACGGCGGTTCGCCCCAAGCGATCGGCATCAATGCCAGCGTCACCTACACCAGTCTGACGGCCGGCAACCACACCGTGGCAATTTCGGGGGTCGCGACGAACTGCACCGTCAGCGGCGGCGCCTCGCGGACGGTGAGCGTACCCTCCGGCGGCACAGCCACGACGACGTTCTCGGTGAGCTGCGTGACGCCCAACAGCCCACCCGTCGTCAATGCCGGCCCGGACGACACGGCGGTGACCGGTCTGCTGTACTCGTTCAGCCCGAGTTTCAGCGATGCCAACAACGACGGGCCGTGGTCGTACCGGATCGATTGGGGCGACGGGGGTGTTTCCACCGGCACCGTGACGAGTCAGGGCTCGTTCAGTGTCGGCCACACGTACGTCATCGTCCTGCCGCAGAGCTTCACGGTCCGCGTGACGGTGACCGACAGCCACGGCGCCTCCGCCTCGGACACCAAGGTGGTATCGGTGTTGCTGCTGTAAGGCGACCCAAGCCTCCTGGCCGTTCTTCCCCCCGCGGGGTATAGGGCCCGGAGACTCCGCATGAGACTCGCCTGCGTTGCACTCTGCCTGACCCTCATAGCGCCCGGCTGCGGGGGACCACCGCCCGCCCGCCCGCCCGTGGGCGGGACCGTGCCCGTGGTCGGCCACGTCTTCATCGTGGTGGAGGAGAACGCCGATTACGCGAACGTGATCGGTAGTACGGCGATGCCGTACCTCAACGGGCTGGCGGCGCGCTACGGGCTCGCGACCGAGTACTACGCCAACACCCACCCTTCGATCGGCAACTACTTCATGATGACGGTCGGCAAGATCGTCACCAACAACGACGGTTTCGCCGGCACGGTCACCGACGACAACATCGTGCGCCACCTCTTGGCGGCGGGGAAGACGTGGAAGGCCTACGCCGAGGACCTCCCCGCGGTGGGGTATCACGCGGCCGGCGACAGCGGCAAGTACGCCTCGCGCCACAATCCGCTGTCGTACCTGAGCGACGTCGTCAACGACCCCGCCCAGGTCACGAACCTCGTGCCGTTCTCCCAGTTCGCCGCCGATCTCGCGAACAACGCGCTGCCCAATTACGCGTTCATCGTGCCGAATCTCTGCAACGACGCGCACGACTGCCCACTGGCGACGGCCGACGCCTGGCTGCAGACGAACATCGACCCGCTGATCACGAGCCCGGGGTTCCAGCAGGATGGGCTGCTCATCATCCTGTTCGACGAGTCGGGTGGGGACCTGCAGCACGGCGGCGGGCGGATCGCGTGGGTTGTCGTGAGTGCGAAGGTCAAACCCGGCTATCGCTCGGCGGCGCTGTACCAGCACGAGAACACGTTGCGGCTCGCCGCGGAGGCGCTGGGGCTCACGACGTTCCCCAACGCCGCGGCGGGCGCCGCGAACATGGCCGAGTTCTTCGTCACGCCGATCGCCAGCCGGGCGGGGGCGGGGGCTCCCTGACTGCGGACCCGCGGCTGGCGCGATACATTCGCACAGTCTCCCTCATCGGATGCAGCAATGCGCGCACCATCTCTGCTGGTGCTCTGCGCCGTCCCGCTCACGGCTACTCCGCTCCGAGCGCAATCCATCGATGCGCGTCTCCTTTCCGCTCTGGTGTGGCGCAACGTCGGTCCTTTCCGCGGGGGACGGATCTCCGCCGTGTCGGGCGCCATCGGACAGCCGGGCGTGTTCTACGCCGGCACGCCGGCGGGCGGCGTCTGGAAGACGACGAGCGCGGGAGAAACGTGGTTCCCCGTCTTTGATTCTATTCGGACCGTGTCGTCCATCGGCGCCATCGAGGTGGCACCATCGGACCCCAACGTCATCTATGTCGGCAGCGGCGACCACGATTCCTTCTTCGACGGCATGGGCGATGGGATGTATAAGTCCTCCGATGCCGGACGCACCTGGCGTCACATCGGGCTCGAACGCACCGAGCAGATCCCTGCCATCCTCGTGGACCCGCACGATCCGAACGTCGTCCTGGTCGCCGCACTGGGCCAATTCCGGGCGTCGAGCGACGCGCGTGGCGTGTTTCGCTCCACCGACGGCGGAGCCACCTGGACCAAGACACTGTACGTCGACGACCAAACTGGCGTCGCAACCCTCGCGCGTGCGGCAGATGCGCCCGACGTCATCTTTGCCGCTGCGTACTTGCACTACATCGCGCCAGGGGCCGGCCAATGGCCCGTCCCGGACACGGCACGCACGCGCACGCGTCTCTACAAATCGACGGACGGTGGTCTCACGTGGCACGAGATCCTCGGTGGCGGGCTCCCACGTCTCGCCGGTTGCATCTCCATCGCGGTCGCGATCGGCACCAACGCGCAGCGCGTCTATCTCATCGGCGACTTCGGATTGTATCGCTCCGACGATGGCGGCACGTCGTGGCGCCACATGGCCGCCGACGACAAGCGGATCGCCAACGGCCAGGGCGGCTACAACTGCGGCGTGTACGTCGACCCGAAGAATCCCGACATCGTCTACACGTTCAATGTGACAGCCTACAAGTCCACCGACGGAGGCAACAGCTTCACCGGATTCAAGGGGGGCCCGCCCGGCGGCGACGATCCGCAGGTGATGTGGATCGACCCCACCGACGGCAAGCGCATGCTCATGGGCTACGACCAGGGGGCGATCGTCTCGTTCGACGGCGGCGACACCTGGAGCTCGTGGTACAACCAGTCCACCGAGCAGGTCTACCACATCGCCGCCGACAACTCCTTTCCCTACTGGATCTACGCGACGCAGCAGGACGCCGGAGCGATCGCCACGCGCAGTCGCGGCGACCTGGGCGCGATCACGCCCCTGGACTGGAAGCCGGTGCCCGGTTGGGAGTGGGGCACGATCCTTCCCGATCCGCGCGATCCCAACGTCGTCTTCTCGAGCGGACTCGGCATCTCGAAGATCACCTATCCCAGTGAAGAGTGGATCCACGTAGGGCCGGACCAGGATCCATCGCTCAAACTGCGCGGCGTGAGCCTCGCGCCCATCGTCTTTACGACGTGGAACGGCAGGCGCGAGCTGCTCGCCGGTTATCAGTATCTCATGACGACCACCGATGGCGGCGCGACCTGGACGAAGCTGAGTCCCGATCTCACCGAAACGCGGGCCACCCCGCGCGATACGTCCGTATCGTCGTTTGCGGCCATCACGTCTATCGCGGCATCGACCGTGACGCCCGGCGTCATCTGGATCGCTACCAACACCGGCATCATCCAGGTGTCGCGCAACCACGGGAGGTCATGGAGCGACGTCACGATCCCGGGCATCGCAATCGGTCGTCGCCCGATCTACATGTCGCTCGAGGCATCCGGCTTCGACGCGGGCACCGCGTACGCCGCGCTGGACGCACACTACCGCGGCGACTACGCCCCGTCCATCTACCGCACCCGCGACTATGGGAGGACATGGACCAAGATCGTGGCGGGACTGCCGGCGACGCTGCCCGGCGGCGCGTTCGCGCGCGTCGTGCGAGCGGACCCCAAGCGGGTCGGTCTGCTGTTCGCCGGCACGGAGAGCGCGGTGTACGTCTCATTCGATGACGGCGACCACTGGCAGTCGCTGATGCTGAACCTCCCCATCACGGAGTACAACGACATCGCCATCCATAACAACGATCTGATCGTCGGGACGTATGGCCGTGGCATCTGGGTGCTCGACGACTTTGCGGTGCTGCGGCAGCTCAACGCGGCGGTGGCGGCCGACCCGGGCGTGGCCCATCTCTTCAAGCCCAGCGACGCGGTGCGGGTACGACGGAACGTGATGTACAACACGCCGTTCCCGCGCGAGGTGCCCCAGGCGCCGAACCCGCCGGACGGCGCAATCATCTACTACTCGCTCGGCGCGAAGCCGTCGTCCGACATCACGATCGAGGTGCTCGATGCGAGGGGTAGCGTCGTGCGGCACATGTCCAGCGCTCCGCCTCGCGCCGTGCGCGAAACGGCCCGCCCACCGATGGAAGGCTTTTGGCTTGCGCCGGGGCGCGGCCTGCCCGCGAACGTCGGCCTCAATCGCGCCAATTGGGATTTGCGATACGATCCACCACCCGCGTTCGCGCACTCATTCGAATTCAACGGCAACCCCGGCGTCACCCCGATGGCGCCTGAGGGCCCGCTGGCGCTGCCTGGTCTCTATACCATTCGGCTCACCGTCGGCGGCAAACACTACACGCAGCCGCTGACCGTGGAGCGCGATCCGCGTTCGCGGGTCTCGAGGGCAGCGATCACCGCGCAGCATGCGCTGGTCATGCGGTTGTATGCAGGACTCGAGGCCACGTGGGCTGACTTCATGCCGGTGGCCCGGCTGCGCGGTGCCGTCACGACCCTCGCCGCGGGTGATACCGCGTCGGAGGTGGGGAAGGCAGCCAAGACGCTCGCGGCGAAGTTGGATTCGCTCGCGGGCGATTCACTGAGCGATGCCCGCGAAGTATGGCAGCCGCGACCGACCGTATGGAGTTTTGTTGACCTGAATGGCGAGTTTGCTTTCGATCTCACCTTGCAGGACAACGCCGACCACGCCCCGACTCAGGCGATGCTGGCGGTCGCCCGCTCGAGCTGCGACGAGCTCCGGAAGCTGGTCGAGCGCTGGAGGCAGGTCGTGCAGCGGGACCTGACGACATTCAATCGGCTGCTGTCGAGTCATGGAGTGGCGACCCTCGCGACGCTGGCCACACGGGAGCAGCTCTGCTAAGGGACTCCACCAACAATGGCCAGGGGCAGAATCG
This sequence comes from Gemmatimonadota bacterium, assembly GCA_003222205.1. Classification (GTDB taxonomy): domain Bacteria; phylum Gemmatimonadota; class Gemmatimonadetes; order Gemmatimonadales; family GWC2-71-9; genus QHVC01. Next base: position 5,979 of record QHVC01000091.1, read on the forward strand.
AAGCGCCAGCGAACAGCCGAGACTTGGCGTAGGTTAGACCCCGTGCGACATGCCTGGTCGTGTCTCGCGGGATTGGTAGTGGCTGCTCCGCCTGCCGCCGCACAGCTCTCCGCACGCACTGACGTGTCCGCCGGTGGGCGCTACGTGTGGCACGGCATCTCTCGAGCCGCGGGGCTCGTCGCGCAGCCATCACTCGCCGTGGAACTCCGCGCCCACCGCCTCTCGCTGCAGAGCGGCGCGGTCCTGCACTACGAGCTGGATCGCGTCTCGTCAGGAGAGTTGTCCGAGACGGGCGCCGGTGGGCGACATCTCGGAGAGGAAGACCTCTGGGGGCAGGCTTCAGTCGACCTCGGACCGACTCGCCTGCACGCGGGGCTGGTGCGGTACGTCTTCCGCGGCGACTCAGGCACCGGCGGCGTGGGCTCGGCCCGCAACACGACGGAGGTATTCGCGTCGCTGTCGACGACCGGCCGCTATCTCAACCCAACCTTGGAAGCCTGGTGGGATGTGGACCGGGTGCGTGGAGCGTTTCTCCGCGCGTCCCTCGATCTTCCGGTGCTCGGGTGGCCGTTTCCACCGTATGCCTTCGTGTTCGTCCAGACGGAAATGGGTCTGAACCTCGGGCAAGGTCCCAACCCCGCTCGACCGGGAGAGGTTGCCAACTTCGCCAGCCGGGGCATCACGCATGTCAGCCTCGGTCTCGGGACGGAGGTGCGAGCGGGACGCCTGTCCGGCATCGGGGTGACCACGCTCGCCTTTGGGGCTCGGTCGCAGCTCAACGCGGATGATGCTACACGGGTCGACGGCCCGGGCCGGACTCGGGACTTCGTCGTGTGGCTGTGGACGGGGGTGACGATCGTGCTCGGCGGCGCCGGGCGGACGGGGCAGTGAGCGGCCGCCGAGCGGTTCTGCTCCAGGCTGCGGCCGTCCTGCTGGTGGCGTGCGGACCCACGCGACTGCGCGTGCCCGGGGCGCTCAGTCCGGCGCCGCGACCAGGCACAACGGCGGGGGCGTTGCAGGCCGGGTTTGCCCGCGTCGACATTACGCCGCCGCCGGGCGTGGGGCTGGCGGGCAACGGACCCGAGGGCGCGGAGGCACGAGGCTATCGCCTGCGACTCTATGCACGCGTGCTCGTGCTGGCCGACGGCGGCGGCAACCGCCTGGCGCTGGTCGTCGCAGATCTCCCCCTCAGCTCGGCCCTGCTGCACCGCCGCGTCGCAGCGCTGACCGCGCGCACGGACGGCATCGGGGCGGATCGCCTCGTGATCGCGGTGACCCACACGCATGCCGGTCCCGGTCACTTTTTCGAAGCGGCCGGCTACAACGATCAGGGCAGCTCGGTCGCGGGCTTTGACCCCGTGATGGTTGATTCGCTCACGGCGCGTGTGGCGCGCGCCGTTCACGCCGCGGTGGCCGACCTGCGGCCGGCGCGTGTCGCGTGGGGAAGTCGCGCCGTCTGGGGTGCGACGCGCATTCGCAGTCTTCCCGCCATGCTGCGAAACATTCCCATGCCCACCGCACTCGACGCCCCTGCCGGCCTTGCGCTCGAGTACCAGTTGGTGGATCCCGAGCTCGCCATGTTGCGGGTCGATCAGCGCGAGTCCGCGAGCGGCGCGTTCCGGCCCGCCGGCGCCTTCAGCATTTTTGCCATGCACGGCACGGGCAACGCGCCATCGAACGACCTGCTCGACGCCGACATTCAGGGACTCGTCGAGCGGCGGTTGGAGCGCCACATCGACCCGGACGGAGGCTTCGTGCCCCGCGCCGTGTATCTGTTCGCGAACGGGGCCGAAGGCGACGTGTCGCCGGCGTGGCCGCCCCAGAGCCGTTGCAACGTTCCTACCCTCGCGCCGCTGCCCGCACTCGACGGCCCGTTCACGCGCACCCTGTGGGAGTGGCGCGCTCCCACCGCGACGCACCTGGCCTCCTGCCGGCACGCGGCGCGAGAGGCGATCAGCGTGATTGGGAAGCGTGTGGGGGACGACGCGGTGGCGTTGTTCGATGCGCTCGGCGCGGCGTTGACCGACCGGTTGCCGCTGGGGCGCGCATTTGCGACGCTGTCCCTGCGCGATAACGCGCACGCGCTCGGCATCTGCGCCGAGCCGGCCCTCGGCATCAGCACATTGGTCGGCGCGGACGACGCCCATACGCGGATTCAGGGATGGTTGCTATTCGGCCTGTTCGATCTCGGCTTCAAGCAGGGCTCGCCCAACCCGAACGTACCGGGATGCCAGGCGCACAAGCGGCAACTCTTTGACGCGGCGTTCGGCGGCCTGCCCAACCACCTCTTCATCAGCGGGAACCTGCCCTCCTACGCACAGGTCATGGTGCTGCGCCTCGGGGATCGCGTGATCGGCGCGGTGCCGGGAGAGGTGACGACGACGGCAGGAAGGCGGATGCGCGAGCAGATGTTGGCGAGCGCACGAGGGGCCGGGCTTCCCGTAAGTGACGCGCTCATCCTCGGTCACGCCAACGGCTACCTGGAGTACATCACGACGGCCGAGGAATACACCGCGCAGTACTACGAAGGGGGTTCGACGATCTACGGCCCGGGCGAGGCGGCCATGTTCGGCCGCGCGCTGGCCAGACTCGCGGCGTCGGTAT
>QHVC01000092.1 GCA_003222205.1 Gemmatimonadota bacterium
AGTCTCGAAGCTGGTGACGCTGTGGGTCGAGGTGGGGGCGGCGCGGATCTGGCTGCCGGAAATACGGGAGTGGGGAGCGGGGAGCGGGAAAGCGCGGCTCGTCGATCGGCTCCCGAGGGATCCGGTGCTGATCACCGCCGCGCTGGCGTCCGACCCGGCATCGCTGCTAACCCGACTCAAGTGCTCGAACAAGGACATCGAGCGGGGCCGGGCCATCGGGCAATGGCGGGACAAGTATCCCGATCCCAAGCACCTGCCGGCGGTGCGGCGCTGGTTGTCGGAGGCCGGGGAGCACGTGGACGACTTGCTGGCCCTGTTCGCCGCGGGTCCCACTCCCCACTCCCCACTCCCCAAGGTCGTCGCCGCTATTCGTGCCGCCAAGGACCCGCTCACGCTCGCCGACCTCGCCGTGAAGGGCGACGATCTGATCGCTGCCGGTGTGCGAGCGGGACCGGACGTGGGAGAGATGCTGCAACTGCTGCTCGCGGAGGTGCTCGACGACCCGGCGCGCAACACGCGGGAGCATCTCCTGCAGCGCGTGCAGGAGCACCGGGCGAGTCGTGTCTAACGCCCTGTGGTACGCGCTGATCGCCGCGGGCGGCAACCTGCTGGGCGCGGCGGCGGTGATCCGCCACGCGGCGCGGGGGCTCAAGGTGATCGAGCACTTCGTCGCCTTCGGCGCCGGGTTCATGCTGGCCGTGGCGATCACCGAGGTGCTCCCCGAGGCGTTCAGCCGCAGCGGCGGCGCGGCGCCGGCGCTGGTGCTCGCGGGCTATCTCGCCGTGCACCTCACGCAGCATACCGTCACGCCGCACTTCCACTTCGGGGAAGAGACGCATCCCGTGGCGCGGGTGGCGGGCACGTCGGCCCTGGTGGGCCTCTTGCTGCACACGTTCTTCGACGGCGTGGCGATCGCCAGCGCGTTTCTCGTACGCCCCGAGCTCGGCATGCTGATGTTCATCGCCATCTTCCTGCACAAGCTCCCCGAGGGGGTGACCATCGCGAGCCTGACGCTGGCGGGAGGGCGGACGGGCGGACAGGCGGTCGGCTTCGCGGGGCTCCTCGGGGTCGCGACGGTGGCGGGCGTGGTCCTGACCGATCGCGTCGCATTCCTCGTGACGCACGGGCTGGCATTGGCGGCTGGCGTGACGCTGTATGTTGCCGCGTCGAACCTGGTACCGGAGTTCCAGGGCAAACGGGGCTGGGGACTGCCGGCGGCGTTTTTTAGCGGCGCCGGCGTATTTTATGTGACCAAGCTGGCCCTCGATCGCCTGTTGTGAACGGTGTGAGGGATGCGGGATGCGAGATGCGGGATGCGTTAACGGGGGCGGCAGCCGAGAGAGCGGATGAGGCCGATTATCATTCGGGCTACGCGGTCGGAGAGCGTGATGACCGCGTTCACGTCAGAGTCGAGGCGAATGGGAAGTCGGCGGAGCACGGCTAGATGGCTCTTGAGCTCCACTGTCGAACCCAGGGCTAGTTTCAAACAACGGAGGAATTGAAGCGTGGTTCCGAGGGCATATCCTTCAGCAATGTTTGCTGGCACGGATAGGGAGGCACGACGCACCTGATCGATCAGCGCGAAATGCTTGGCGAGGCCTTGCTCCAGTGTCAGAACGTAGGCCTGGTAAGCAAGTTCTTGAGCGACACGCCAGGCGTCGAGAGATTCAAGCTTTCGCACAGCGATAAGATGCGCTGTTCAGGTGTGATGGACGGCACCGAAGCATTGCGTCGGTATGCGGTTTTTACGCATCCCGCATCCCCCATCCCGCATCCCGTGAAGGTGCCGCATCCCGCATCCCCCATCCCGGTACTCACGCATCCCCCATCCCCCATTCCCCATCCCGAGTCTTGTGTCTGATCCGACCCTCTTCTCCCGCTCCGCCGAGCCGCTCGCCGCCCGCATGCGGCCCACGACGCTCGACGAGTTTCTCGGCCAGGAGCACCTGCTCGGCGCAGGGAAGCCGCTGCGCGAGCTGATCCGCCGCGGCGAGATCGGGTCGTGCATCTTCTGGGGCCCGCCCGGATCGGGGAAGACCACCCTCGCGCGCATTATCGCCAACTACACCGACCGCCAGTTCGAACCGTTCTCGGCCGTCACCGAGGGCGTGGGCAGAGTCCGCGAGATCATCAAGGCCGCCGAAGAGCGCTTGAAGTACGAGGGGCGCGGCACGATCCTGTTCTGCGACGAGATCCACCGCTTCAACAAGGCGCAGCAGGACGCGTTTCTCCCGTGGGTCGAGAACGGCATCGTGACGCTGATCGGGGCGACCACCGAGAACCCGAGCTTCGAGCTGACGGGGGCGCTGCTGTCGCGGTGTCGGGTGTTCGTGCTCGAGCCGCTCGCGGAGACTCATATTCGAGCGATTGTGCGGCGTGCCCTCGAAAACCCGGGATACGGGATGGGTGATGCGGGATGCGTGCTGTCTGACGAGGGGATCGAAGCGCTCGTAGAGTACGCCCAGGGTGATGCCAGGCGTGCGTTGAACGGGCTCGAGGCCGTCCACCAGCATCTTCACGCATCCCGCATCCCGCATCCCGAGCAGTCGACCCATCCCGCATCCCGTGACACCGTGATTCAAGTGCTGGAGCGTCCCCTTCCTGTTTACGACAAATCCGGTGAGCAGCACTTCAACATCATCTCCGCGCTGCACAAGGCGGTGCGGGGGTCGGACGTGGAGGGGGCGCTGTACTGGCTGGCGCGGATGGTGGTGGGCGGCGAGGACCCGCTGTACATCGCGCGGCGGCTGGTGCGCATGGCCGCCGAGGACATCGGGCTCGCCGACCCGCGGGCGCTGAGCGTCGCGCTGGCGGCGAAGGACGCGTATCACTTCCTGGGCAGCCCCGAGGGCGAGCTGGCGCTGGCCGAGGCGACGGTGTATCTCGCCACCGCGCCCAAGTCGAACCGCGTGACGACGGCGTTCAGCCAGGCGCTGGATGCCGCGCGCGAGCACCCGGCGGAGGGGGTCCCCCTGCATATTCGCAACGCTCCCACGCCCCTCATGAAAGAGCTGGGCTACGGGGCGGGGTACAGGTACGCGCACGATTACGACGGGGCCTACGTCCCGCAGGAGTACCTGCCGGAGGTACTGCGCGGCGCCAGGTGGTACGAGCCGACGGAGGCCGGGTATGAGAAGACGGTGAAGGAGCGCATCGCATGGTGGGAGAAACTGAAGCGAGAAGCGAAACCCGGGATGCGGGATGGGTGATGCGGGATGCGTAACCACAGACGCCATCTGATGTCACGCATCCCCAATCCCGCATCCCGCATCCCGATGCTGGCGGGCGTCGCGATCGCGTTAGGGGCCTGCGCGACGTTGGGGAAGCTGTATTTCCAGGATCCCCAGATTCAATTACAGGAGATCAACGTCACCAGCCTCGGGCTCTCGGGCGGGACGATGGACCTGGTGTTCGACGTCTACAACCCCAACGACTACCGTATCCGCTCGACGCGGATCGAGGTGGGCGTAGACCTGGAGAGCACGCACTTCGGCGATGCGTACCTGGAACGGCCGCTCGATCTGTCGCCCACGAACCACAGCCGCGTGGTGGTGCCGGTGCGCTTCGAGTGGGCGGGGGTGGGCGCGGGGGCGCGGGCGCTGCTCACCAAGCAGGCGATCAACTACGCGTTGACCGGACGGGTGATCCTCGACACGCCGCTGGGGGACAAGCGCGTGGGGCTGACGGGGCGGGGGCAGGTGCCGTTGAAGAAGCTGTTCTGAGGAGGCTTCGCGATCCGACAGCTCATCGACATCCAACCGCCAAGCGAACGCGCGTTTCTCGTCGGCGCGCCGCGGAAGGGCAGCGACGACGCCGTGCGAGTCGAGGAGCATCTCGCCGAGCTGGCGCAGCTCGCCGACACGGCCGGGGCCCACGTCGTGGGACGCGCCGTACAGCGGGTCGAGTCGCCCACACCCAACTACTTCGTCGGGCAGGGGAAGGTCGAGGAGCTGAAGGCCACGCTCGCCGGCGCCCAGGCGACGTTGATGCTGTTCGACGAGCCGCTCTCACCGGTGCAGGGCCAGAACCTCGAGACGGCGCTGGGGGTGCGGGTCATGGACCGCGCCGAAGTGATTCTCGACATCTTCGCGACGCGGGCGCGCAGTCACGAGGCCAAGCTGCAGGTGGAGCTGGCGCAGCTCGAGTATCTGTTGCCGCGGCTGAAGCGCATGTGGACGCACCTGTCGCGCATCCGCGGCGGCATCGGGCTCCGGGGGCCGGGGGAGACGCAGCTCGAGACCGACCGCCGGGCGATCCGCCGCAAGATCGGCGGGTTGAAGCGGCGGCTCGAGGAGGTCGCCGACCACCGCGCCAACCAGCGGCACGGCCGCCGCGACCTGCCGAGCGCCGCGCTGATCGGCTACACCAACGCCGGCAAGTCGAGCCTGCTCAAGGCGCTCTCGGGCGAGGACGTGTTTGTCGAGGACCGGCTGTTCGCCACGCTCGACACGCTGACGCGCGAAGTGGACGTAGGCGAGAACTACCGGTTTCGTTTGACCGACACCGTCGGGTTCATCCGCAAGCTCCCGCATCATTTGGTCGCGTCGTTCCGCGCCACGCTGGAGGAAGCGCGCGAGGCGGATCTGCTGCTGCACGTGATCGACGCAAGCCAGAGCGCCTGGGAGGAACAGGTCGAGGTGGTCGACGGGGCGCTGGCGGAGATGGGGCTGTATGGAACGCGGAACGCGGAAGGCGGAACGCGGAACAGGACGGTCGACGTCGAGGAGCGCAAGCGGGTCGTGTACGTGTTCAACAAGGCCGACCTGCTGCCGGACCCGGAGGCATTTCTCAGCCAGGTACGAGAGCGGTATCCGCACTCGGTCCTCACCACGTGTGTTCCGCGTTCCAACTTCCGCGTTCCGCGTTCGGGTGGGGTCGACGGGTTGCGGTCCGCGCTTCGCACTTCCGCCCAGGCCCTCCGCCCCGTCGCCGAGATCCGCGTGCCGGTGGGGGACGGCAAGCTGCTGGCGGCGTTGCATCGGGACGCCGAGGTGATGTCGCAGGCGCAGACCGACGGGGTGGTGGTGGTGACGGCGCGGGTCGAGGCTCGGCTGCTGGGGAAGCTCAGGCGGGATGGGGTGGAGGTGGTGCTGGGGGGCGGGTGAGCGTCGGTGTTCCCCGGGCTTGCGCCCGGGGTTGGCCTAACGCCAATCTGTCGATTCAATCCCCGATGATATCCTGGAGTCCGTCCACGACCGTCGCGACTAGCGGATTTCCCCTCTCAATACGCGGGCCACCAGCTCAGATCGCTCTCCATGCCTTCCTCGGCGATAGCTCGCTCGCTGGCGCGGTCGAGCTTGGCGCACTCGCGGGCCAGACGGGTGCGCCAGGCGCGGCCGGTCCGCTGAAAGTTCCAAGCGGGGCTCATGACACGGCTTTGCGAAGGCCGGGCACGGAGATCAGGCGGCGATTTACTGGATCGACGGCGAGTCGGAAGCCCTCGAGGGCGAACACGCCGAGGACTGCCTCGGATCCCCGCTCGCCGAAGACCGCGATCGTTGGCTGTGTCCGCGCCCCGATCCTGATGGACACCCGCGCGACCGGGTATCGCACCTCGCGTCCGTCGGCCAGCTCGAACGGCCATTCCTCCTCAGGGACCACCCCGAGCCGTTCCAGCACTTCGCGAGGGATCCAGGTGTAGGTGGACTCTGTGTCGACCATGGCATCCATGGTCTCTAGGTGCTCGCTGCCACGTGAGCCGACCTCCACGGAGACTCGGATGTGGTTCATCGGCTGACAGCGATCGCGACCAGAATCACCGCAAACGCCAACAGCCCTGGCCCGCACAATATCATCACCCAGTCGGAGATGCCGCTCTCGACCCGATGCACCTGCCGGCACACTTCGTCGATGCTCTGCTTCGCTTCCCGCACTTGGCGCTCCAGCTCGTCACACCGCCAGCGCCAATCGGTGTCAAGACGCTCGAGCCTGTTCCCGAGCTCGCGCACTGCCTCACTGCTGTCCACGATGGTCCTCCCGGTGAGTCCGTGTCTCAGTCTCTGCTCGGCTCGCGCGCCGAGTCAATAGGTTGACGGTGTAACTTTTGTTGCATATCTTGCCACCAGGAGGTACTCATGGTCGCTACGGTAAAGCTGCGCAAGCAGGGCGGGTCGCTCGCCGTCACGCTTCCCAAGGAAGTGGTACGGGAGCTGGGTGTGCGTGCGGGGGAAGCGCTGCACCTGGTCCAGGTGGGGCCGGGGGAGTTTCGCGTGACCCCGCACGATCCCGAGACGGTGGCGGCGCTGAAGGCGCACGAGAAGATTGTGACGGAGTATCGTGACGCTTTCCGCGCGCTTGCGGAGTAGGTCTAAGCCCCGGCGCGTTCGGGAGGGGCGAGAGGAGCCGCGGTGGCTCTCGGTCGAGGCGGGCTTGGCGTTGCACGCCGAGCAGGTGGACAAGTTCGGCGGGAGGCACGGCGTGTTGAACGCCGCGGCGGTTGATGCGGCGCTGGCGCGGCCACGGAACCACCTTATGTACCGCAAAGATGCGGATCTCGCGGACCTCGCCGCCGTGTACCTGGTGGGTCTCGTCCTGGCGCACGGGTTCGTGGACGGCAACAAGCGCATCGGTGCCGCGGCGATGCTGGTGTTTCTCGCCGTGAACCGCCGAGCGCTGCACGTTCCGCCGGCAGAGCTGTACGCCCTGGTGATGGCGGTGGCGACCAAGGAAGTGACCGAGGCTCAGGTGGCGACGTGGATCCGCGAACGGTGGGGCGCCTGATGCGCATCGTCTCCGTCGTGGGGGCTAGGCCCAACTTCGTCAAGCTCGCGCCCGTGGCCCGCGCCCTCGGGGCCCACCGGGGTGTCGAGCACATCGTCGTTCACACCGGTCAACACTACGACCCGCTGCTGTCGGAGAGCTTCTTCACCGAGCTCGAGATCCCCGAGCCAAAGCACAACCTCGAGGTCGGCTCCTTGTCCCACGCGCAACAGACGGCGCGGATCATGGACCGCTTTGAGCCGCTGTGCGGGGAGCTGCATCCCGATTGGGTGCTGGTCTACGGCGACGTGAACTCCACCGTGGCGGCGGCACTCGTCGCGGCGAAGCTTGGCGTGCGGGTCGCCCACGTCGAGGCGGGGCTGCGCAGCTATGACCGCTCCATGCCCGAGGAGCACAATCGGGTCGTCACCGATCACCTGGCCGATCTCCTGTTCGCTCCTTCGCGCGACGCCGTCGCGAATCTGGCCCGCGAGGGGATTGCTGGCGAGCGCGTGGCGTTCGTCGGCAACGTGATGATCGACTCACTCGTTCACGCGCGGCTGCAGGCGCGGCGGCTGAAGACCTCCGAGCGGCTGGGCTTGCCCGAGGGTCAGTTCGCGCTCGTAACGTTGCACCGGCCGTCCAACGTCGACGATCCACAAGTGTTCGGCGGCCTCTGCGACGCGCTGGCGGAAATCAGCCGCGAGCATCCCACGCTCTTTCCGGTGCACCCGCGCAGCCAGGCGCGCCTCGCCGAGTCCGGGTTGGTGTCGCGACTGGGCCAGGTCCGGTTGTGCGCACCACTGCCCTATCTCGCCATGTTGGACCTGACCGAATCGGCTGGTCTCGTGATCACCGACTCGGGCGGCATCCAGGAGGAAACCACCTTCCTCGGCGTGCCGTGTCTCACCGTTCGCCCCAACACGGAACGCCCCATCACGGTGGAGCAGGGAACCAACCGGCTGGTCGCGCCGACTAGAGACGCGATTCTCGCGGCGGCCCGCAACGGACGGGGACGAGGGCCGGCGCCGCAGATCGAGCGGTGGGACGGACGGGCGGCCGAGCGCATCGCGGACACGCTGGTGGAGGGCCGACGGTTTGACTGATCTCCGGACGTCGGAGACGCCCCCCTCGGTCGCGCGCACGACCTCAGTGCCGGTGCGGCTGGGTCTGCAACGCCAGGCGTGGGCCAACTTTCGCCGTCACGCGTCGCGCGGGGCGCTGCGCGTCGGGGCGTTGCTCGCGGGCGATCTCGTTTCCTTCCTGCTGATGCGCGCCTTCGTGCAGGCGGTGCGGGACGATGCGGTGCTGGGGACCGGGGTCGCGAACCTGGTGAAGGTCGTGCTGGCGCGGGGCATCCTGAACGGCTGGCAGTTCGGCGTGGCGCTGGTGATCAGCCTCGTGATCACGGGCTGCTATGGCCCGGGCGATCAGCCCCGGGGGTTGCGCCGCCTGTTCGCGGCGTGCGCGCTCGCCACCGCGATGCCGATGTGGGCGGCCCTGTGGACGCGCGGTGTGGATCTCGCCCTGCTGCAGTACGCCGTGACGACGCTGCTGGTGTGGATCGGTGTGTCCGGGGAGCGATTGGCGACGGGGGTATTGATGGCCCGGCTGGCCCCGCCGCGCCGCGAGGTGGCGCGCACCCTGTTCGTCGGGACGCCGGCGGCGTGTCGTGAGGCGATGACCGGCGGCCCAAGAGCGGGGTTCGTGGACGTCGCGACGCCACCGGCCGCGGATGCGTTGGGGCATGTCGAAGACCTGCCGGCGTTGCTGCACGACTCCCGGGCCGACACGGTCGTGGTGTGCAGCCAGCTGAGCGATGAGGTTGAGACGACCCTCGCTGCCGGCTGCCGCCTCCTGATCGTTCCCCAGGCGGCTGCGGTCGGGAGTACTATGGCGATTGTGTGGCAGGGGGACCGGCCGCTGATCGAGGTCACCACCCCGGCGCTCAAAGGGCGCCAACTGTTCGTCAAGCGGGCCGTCGACATTGCCGGCGCACTGTTGGGGCTCACGATCGCCGCGCCCCTGATGCTGATCGTCGCCGCGGCGATCAGGTTGGATTCCGCCGGGCCGGTGATTTTCGGTCAGGAGCGGATCGGGACCGGCGGGCGTCGCTTCCGCGTGCTCAAGTCCCGGACCATGCGGCACGGCGCGCCGGACACCGCACACCGGGAGCTTATCCGCCGGCTCCAGGCCGATGATCCGCCGTCTGCGATCGGCGATCGGCAGGTCTACAAGCTGACCGGCGATGAGCGCGTGACGCGGGTCGGGCGCTGGCTGCGCCGCACCTCGCTCGACGAGCTGCCCCAGCTGCTCAACGTGCTGCGGGGGGAGATGAGCCTGGTGGGGCCGCGCCCGCCTCTTCCGTACGAGTTCGAGGGATACGACCATTGGCAGTTCGATCGC
>QHVC01000093.1 GCA_003222205.1 Gemmatimonadota bacterium
CGCCGCGGTTGATGTTCGCCGGGCACATCGACGAGATCGGCCTCCAGGTCACGCACATCGACGACGAGGGGTACGTCTACTTCGCGGCGATCGGCGGCTGGGACCCGCAGGTGCTGGTGGGCCAGCGTGTGCTGTTGCTGGGCCCGGCGGGCCCGGTGCGCGGCGTGATCGGCAAGAAAGCCGTGCACATGATGAAGAAGGAGGAGCTCGACAAGGTCTCGAAGTTCGACGACCTGTGGATTGACGTCGGGGCGGCCGACAAGGCCGAGGCGCTGGGCCGCGTCCACGTTGGCGACCCCGGCGTGCTCGACGGCGCGGCGCTGGACTTCCCGAACGGCCGCATGGTGTCCCGCTCCATCGACAACCGCATCGGCGCGTACGTCGTCGCTGAAGCTCTGCGGCTGCTCGCCAAGGACCGCCCCAAGCACGCGGCGGTGTTCGCCGTGGCGACGGTGCAGGAAGAGATCGCGTGGACCGGGGGCGGCGCGCGCACCAGCGCGGTGGGGCTGGACCCCCAGGTGGCGCTGGTGGTGGACGTGACGCACGCGACCGACTGGCCCGGCGCGGACAAGAAGCAGGCGGGCGAGCACAAGCTGGGCGGCGGCCCGGTGCTCTCGCGCGGCTCGGCGGTGCACCCCGTCGTGTTCCGGATGTTGGTCGAGTGCGCGGAGGCGGAAAAAATCCCCTACACCGTCGAAGCGGCCCCACGCGGCACTTCGACGGACGCCGACGCCATCCACAACGCCCAGCGCGGCATCCCGACGGGACTGGTGTCGGTGCCCAACCGCTACATGCACTCGCCCAACGAGATGGTGGCGCTGACGGACGTGGAGCGCGCGGCGCGGGTGCTGGCGGCGTTTGCGCGGAAGCTCACCCCGAGCACGAGCTTCATCCCGGAGTAGGATCGGGCGGAGTCGGGCGGGGTCGGGCGGGGTCGGGCCGGTCGCCCGATCCGCCCGTCCCTGCCCGTCCCTGCCCGTCCCTGTTTATCTCTTTTTCATCTGCGCCAGCGCCACCACCGCCGCACCGCGCACTTCCTTGTCGCCGTCGTCGGAGAGGCCCTGGAGCGTGCCCACCGCCGCCGGCGTCGCGGCGATGCGCAGCGCCTCGACGGCGGCGAGGCGCACGGCCGTGGATTTGCGCCCGAAGAGCTTGCCGGACGGCTGCGCGAACCGGATCAGCGCCTGCACCGCGTCGGGGCTGCCGATGCGCCCCAGCGCGAGGATCAGCTCCCGCTCGACCTCCTCGTCCTCCTCCTCTTCGAGCGCCACCACCAGCGGCATCGCGAGCGGACTGGCCTTGCGCCCCCCCACGCCCATCGCGGCGTGCAAGCGCACCTCTCGCGACGGGTCCTTGAGGGCGCGACGCAGCGGTTCGGCGGCGCTGCGCGAGCCCACCTTGGCGAGCGCCAGGGCCACCGACCTGCGCACCCGCTCGTCCTCGTGGTCGAGCTGCTTGGCGAGGTGCGGCACGGCCGCCTCGAGCCCCAGCTCACCCGCCAGCTCCGCCACGTTGCGCACCACGTACCACTGGTGGTGGTCGATGAGATGGATGACCTGCTCCAGTCCTTCCTTCATATGGGTGAGCGCGGCGAAGGTCCCGGAGCGCTCCTCCAACGACGGTGACGCCACGAGCTGATCGAGCAGCACCTCCACAGCGGGCGCCCCCGCGCGCTGCAGCACCGCCACCGCGTCCACCTGGTGGCCGGCCAGCTGGGTGAGGTGCGCGACGCCTTCGAGCAACCCCCGGGTGAACATCCGCTTCAGCGCGATGGCGTATTGGCGCCGGTTCGTCTCCGGCACCGCCTGCTCGCAGCGCAGGATCCCGGCCATGACCTTCAGGGCCCGCTCGATCTTATTGGTGCGAAGCGCGGAGTCGACGTGCAGCGCCAGCCTCGCCAGCACCTCCCCGGCATTGACCACGTTGGGCTGGCGTTCCAACTCGGCCAGGAGGGTTTCGGGACTCTGATTCTTGATGAGCAGCGGGGTCATGTCCCGCCCTTCAGCCTGCCCCTTTCCGGACCCGGGGGCGGGGACCTCGTGGGAGACCTCGGACACGCCGACCAGCGACGGGCCGGGCCCGGCGTCGCCCACGGCATCCCCGCGCAGGATGCCTTCCGTGCCCAGGTCGAGCTTCGGGGTCTCCGTCGGGGCCACGCCGGGGGGGGGCTCTTCGGTGCGCTGGATCGTCACGGGTGTCGCTTCCTGATCGGGTTGTCCCGTTACGGCGACGGTAATCCGCGCGGCGCCGCTCGCGCGCAGCCGCGTGGGAAGATCCGCGTCGCCCCGTGGACCCGCGAGGGCCGTGAGCAGCTGAAAGAGCTGGTCGGGCGGCGGGCTCGCAGGAATGCTGAGCTCACCCACGGCGTGGCGCTCGAGATGCTGCCGCAACGGCTCCAACACGACCCCCTCGACGGCGGTGCCGTTGACGGAAAGCCGGCCGCCTTCGCTCTTCACCGTGACCGCGTCGTGCTTCAGCAGGGCGAGCAAGGCGCGGAACTGCGCCTTCTGCCCAGTCTTGGCCTGGGGATCGCGGAACAGCTCGACAGTGCGGGCGAGGTGCGTCGCAAATGCGTGAGGGACGAGCATCCGGTGACGGCAAAATAGCCGCGCGTGCACACTCCCGGCAACGCGCGCCGCCGCTTTCACAACCGCGCCCGCCGGCGTTATATACGCGTCATGTCCACCGCGACCGCAGCGAACAAGATCGTCCGCGCGCTCCGCGCCGCCCACCTTCACGACGCGCCCCGCGGAGAGCTGCTGCGGCTCGCCTGCGAGAAGCTCCGCGGCCTGGGGGCCCCGTTCACCTCCGTGTATGCCTACATGTTGCGCGGCGACGAGCTCGTGCTCGAGGCCTTCGCCGGCCGCGAGACCGAGCACACGCGGATCCCCGTGGGCCGGGGGGTGTGCGGGACCGCCGTCGCCACGGGCGAGGACCAGAACATTCCGGACGTCGGCGCCATCGGCAATTACCTCGCCTGCAACCTCGACACCAAGGCGGAGCTGGTGGTGCTGATCCGCCGTGGCGCCACGATCCTGGGACAGCTGGACATCGACTCCGACGTGCCCGCCGGATTCGGCGAGCAGGAGCACGCGACGGTGCGGGAGGTCGCCGACGCGCTCGCCGTGTTGCTGTGAGGGGTTGTCAGTTGTCGGTTCACGGTTATCGGTAGGACGTTGACCGACAACCGACAACCGATAACCGAAAACGTTCTCCCCATGCTCTCCGTCAACGGCATCGCCCTCTTCGAGCGTCGTGTCGGCGCAGGTCCCCTCGTCGTCGTCCTGCACGGCGGACCCGGCGCCCACCACGACTACCTGCTGCCCCAGTACGACCGGCTGGCCGCCGGCCGCGAGGTCCTCTACTACGATCAGCGCGGCGGCGGGCGCTCACCGGTCCCGCACGGCACGCCGGTCGGCTGGCGCGAGCACGTCGCGGACCTCGAGGCGATCCGCAGCGTGCTGGAGCTCGAGCGCGTGACCCTGTGCGGCTACTCGTGGGGCGGCCTGCTCGCTCTCCTTTATTATCTCGAGCACCCCGAGCGGGTCGAACGGCTGGCGCTGGTCTCGGCAGCCAGTCCCACCGTCGCCTATCGCCGACGGTTCGAGGAGGAGTTCGCCCGGCGCATGGCCGCCCCGGAGATCGTCGCCGAACGTGAAGCGCTCCGCGCCAGCGGGCTGCGCGAGCGGGACCCGGACGCCTACCGCAAGCGCGCGTTCGAGCTGTCGGTCGCGGGGTATTTCCGCGACTTCCGTGACGCACGGCGCCTGACACCGTTCCGCGTCACCGCGCGCACCCAGGATCTCGTCTGGGCGAGCCTCGGCGACTATGATCTCCGGCCGCGGCTGCGTGAAACGGCTTCACGTTCCCCGTTGCCCGTTGCCCGCATTATCCACGGCACCCACGATCCTATCCCCATCCAAGGCTCACGAGAGGTCGCGGAGATCTTGCGCGCGGGTTTCATCGAGCTGCCCGTCGGGCATTGCCCGCACGTCGAGGCAACCGAGGAGTTCGTGCGCGCGCTGGACGAGTTTCTGCCGCGCGCCTAACGTTCCGCGCTCATGGACAAGCCCGCCGTTCGCGTCGTTCTCGAGCAGATCGCCGCGTCGCTGGCGCTCAAAGGCGACAACCCGTTCCGCATCCGCGCCTTCGAGAACGCCGCCCGGGCGATCGCCGGGTATCCCGGCGATCTCGGCGAGGCCTTGCAGAGCGGGGCGCTCGCGGAGGTCGAGGGCGTCGGCAAGGCCACGCTCGACATCGTCCGCGAGCTGCTCAGCCGCGGGCGCTCCAGCGTGCTCGACGAGCTGCGTGAGGAAGTAGCCCCCGGCCTCGTGGAGATGCTGAAGATCCCCGGGCTCGGCGTGCAGAAGGTGCGGCAGATCCACGAGCACCTGCACATCGCGACGCTGGCCGAGCTCGAGGTGGCGGCGCACGATGGCCGCCTCGCCGCGATTCCGCGCTTCGGCGCGAAGACGGCCGAGAACGTCCTCAAGGGCATCGCGTTCCTCAAGCGCACCATCGAGTTCCGGCTGTTCCACCACGCCCTCGCGGAGGCGACCGCGTTGCAACAGGCGCTCGGCGCGCTGTCCGGCGCGCAGCGGGTCGAGATCGCCGGCAGCGTACGGCGGCGGCGCGAGGTGATCCGCGACCTCGATTTCGTCGTGGTGCACGCGGGGGACGGCACACGGGAAACGCTGGTGAAGCGCCTCGGCGAAGCTCCCGGCGTCACCGGAGTCGCGGAGATGGAGGGGATGGTGACCTTGCGGTTCGACGCGGGGACGCCCGTGGACGTCGTCCTCGCCACGCCCGACCAATTCGGGCTCGCCTGGGTGCGGGCCACCGGGGCCGCCGCGCACTGGGAAGAGCTGCGCGCCCGCGGCCTCGACGCCGCCGGCCGGTTTCCGGACGAGGAGAGCGTGTACCGCGCGCTGGGCCTCACCTGGATCCCGCCCGAGCTGCGCGAGGGCGCGGGGGAATGCGACGCCGCCGCCGCCGGCACACTGCCCCGCCTGATCGAGGCCCGGGACGTGAAAGGCTTCGTGCACTGCCACTCCAACTATTCCGACGGGACGGTGACCATCGCCGAATGGGCGCACGCCGCGAAGGAGGCCGGGTACGAGTGGATCGGCCTGACCGACCACAGCCAGTCGGCGCCGTTCGCCATGGGCCTCCGCCCGGACGCCATCGGGCGCCAGCACGCGGAGATCGACCGGGTGAACGCGGAGGTCCCCGGCATTCGCGTGCTCAAAGGCGTCGAGTCCGATATCCTCGCCGACGGCCGCCTCGATTACGACCAGGGCACGCTCGACCGCTTCGACTTCGCGATCGGTTCCATTCATTCCCGCTTCGGCCTCGACGAGGCAGAGATGACCAAGCGCGTGCTCACGGCGATGGACGACCCGCACCTCGCGATCCTCGGCCATCCCACGGGGCGGCTGCTGTTGTCGCGCGAGTCCTACCCGCTCGACTTCGAAGCGGTATTTCGCAGGGCAGCCGAGCGCGGCATCGCGATCGAGGTGAACGCCGACCCGCACCGGCTCGATCTCGACTGGCGGCTGGTGCGCCGGGCGCGCGCCCTGGGCGTGCGCTTCTCCATCGGCCCCGACGCGCACTCGGTGGCCGGGATGGCGAACATGGAGATCGGGTTGGGCATCACGCGCAAGGGTTGGCTCGAAGCGACCGACGTGTGGAACACGCTGAGCGCGGATGAATTCCTTGCCGCCGCGCGGCGGCGTCTACCATGAAGAAGAAGACGAGGACGAAAGAAAGCCCAGAGGCGCTGCAGGCGCGGGCGCGCAAGATCGTGGGGCGGCTGGAGCGCGCCTATCCCAACGCGACGTGCGCGCTCGACCACCACCACGCGCTGGAGCTGCTGGTCGCGACGATCCTCTCGGCACAGTGCACCGACGCGCGCGTCAACAAGGTGACGCCGGCGCTGTTCGCGAAGTATCGGAGCGCCGCCGACTACGCCGCCGCGAATCCCAGAGTGCTCGAGCAGGAGATCCAGAGCACCGGGTTCTTTCGCAACAAAACGAAATCGCTCATCGGGATGGCCCAGGCGCTGGTCGAGCGGCACGGCGGCCAGGTGCCCGATACGATGGAAGCCCTGGTCGCCCTCCCCGGTGTCGGGCGCAAGACCGCCAACGTCATCCTCGGCACCTGGTTCGGGAAAAACGAGGGCGTGGTCGTGGACACGCACGTGCAGCGCATCGCCCGGCTGCTCAAGCTCACGCGCCACGACGACCCGGTGAAAATCGAGCGCGACCTCATGGCGCTTGTGCCGCGCCCCCAGTGGAGCGTGTTTTCTCACATGCTGATCCTCCACGGGCGAACGGTGTGCATCGCCCGGCGCCCGCGTTGCGAAGCCTGTGTGTTGAGCGATCTGTGCCCGAGCTCGCGCGTATGAGTCGTCGGACGGTCGGACGGTCGGACGGTCGGACAACGACATGAACCGACTCGCATCGGAGTCCTCCGCCTACCTCAAGTCAGCGGCCCACCAGCCGGTGCACTGGCGCCCGTGGGGCGAGGAAGCGTTCGCGGCGGCGCGCGCCGACGACAAGCCGATCCTGCTCGACATCGGCGCCGTGTGGTGCCACTGGTGCCACGTGATGGACGGCGAGTCCTACGAGGACCCGGCGGTCGCCGAGATCCTGAACCGCCAGTTCGTGTGCGTGAAGGTGGACCGCGACGAGCGCCCCGACGTGGACGCCCGCTACCAGCGCGCCGTCCAGGCGCTGACCGGCCAGGGCGGCTGGCCGCTCACGGCGTTCCTGACCCCCCAGGGCGAGGTGTTCTTCGGGGGCACGTATTTCCCGCCCGAGGACAACCGCTTCGGGCGGCCGGGGTTCGTCTCCGTGCTGCGGCAGGTCGCCGAAGCGTTCCACGGCGATCGCGACAAGGTCGCCAAGAACGCCGCAGCGATCCGCCAGCACGTGACCGAGTCGCTCGACGAGGCGCGCGCCGGCGACGTCTCCCCGCGCCTGGTCGAGCAGGCCGCCGATCAGATGGCGCGCCTCTTCGACATCCGCTACGGCGGCTTCGGGACGGCTCCCAAGTTTCCGCACGCCGGCGCGTGCGAGTTCCTGCTGGCACGCTGGTGGGACACCCGCCTCGACTGGGCGCGCGAGGTGGTCGAGAAGACGCTCGACGGGATGGCGCGCGGGGGCATCCGCGATCACCTGGGCGGCGGCTTTCACCGCTACTCGGTGGACGAGCGCTGGATCGTACCGCACTTCGAGAAAATGTCCTACGACAACTCCGAGCTGCTGCGCGCCTACTGCTCCGCCTTTCAGGCGTGGGGGAGCGACCGGTATCGCGAGGTCGCCACCGGGATCGTCGACTGGGTGCTCGCGGTGCTCGCGGACCGGAAGCACGGCACGTTCTTCACGTCGCAGGACGCCGACGTCGCCTTCGGCGACGACGGGGACTATTGGACGTGGACGCCGGACGAGGCGCGCGCGGCACTGGACGCCCCGGAGTTCGCGGTCGTGCGCAGCGTCTTCGACGTCGAGGACGCCGGCGAGATGGACCACAACCCGCGGAAGAACGTGCTGTGGCGGCGCCGCGAGCCCGCGACGGCCGCCGAGCACGCTCTGCTGGTGGCCGCCGTCGGCAAGCTCAAAGCGGCGCGCGACCGGCGCCGAGCGCCCGCCGTGGACACGACCGCCTACGTCAGCTGGAACGCGATGATGGCCGGCGCGTTCCTCCAAGCCGGGGCGGTGCTCGACCGGCGCGAGTGCAACACCCTCGCGCTCCCCGTGCTGGAGCGGATCTGGAACGAGGCGTGGCGGGAACAGAGCGGCATGGCCCACGTGCTGGGCCGCGACGAGCCGCGCGGCATGCTCGACGACAACGTGCAGAGCGCGGCCGCATTCCTCGATGCCTACGAAGCCACCGGCGACGCGCGGTGGCTGGACCGCAGCGCCCGCGTGATGGCGTGGTGCGCGGCAGCGCACCGCGACGACGCGGCCGGCGGCTACTTCGACCTGTCCCGGGACCGGGCCGGCGCCGCGTACCTCGGCACGCGCGCCAAGCCGGTGCAGGACGCGCCGACCCCGTCGCCCAACGGGGTCGCGGCGCTCGTGCTCGCCCGCCTCTGGGCGCTCACCGATAAGA
>QHVC01000094.1 GCA_003222205.1 Gemmatimonadota bacterium
CCGTGGATTGGGCGGTGCATCCGGTGACCAGGATCGAGGTGCTGGGCCCCGCCGGGCCGGGGCCCGCGTGCGACATGCACCTCGAAGCGCTGCGGGCGTACCGGCCGCGCAAGGTCGTGGTGCGCCGCGTCGCCGAGCGTCCGGCCGCGACCGTGTGCGTCGGGACCACCTGCTCGCTCCCGGTCACCGAGCGCGACGCGCTCGCGAAGCTGCTGCGATGAAGCAGCGCGTGCTGGGGCGCACCGGGCTGACGGTGGGCGAGATCGGGTTCGGCGCCTGGGCGATCGGCGGCAACCACGTCGGCAACTCCTACGG
>QHVC01000004.1 GCA_003222205.1 Gemmatimonadota bacterium
CTGCGGAAGGTCCCCGGCCTGGAGGTGCGCCTGCTGGCCGACGGCGGCTTTACCGTCCGCGTCCGCGGCACGCACGGCGTCATGGGAAGCCCCACGGAGGACGAGCCGCTGCTCGTCATCGACGAGATCCCGGCGGCCAGCGGCTCGCTCGGCAGCGCGCTCTCCGGCATCGCCCCGCGGGATGTGGCGCGCATCGACGTCCTGAAGGACGCGTCGTCGACGGGGATCTACGGCACGCGTGGCGCCAACGGTGTGATCATCATCACGACCAAGCGGAATCGCTAGGCGCTCGAGAGCCCCAGCAGACGCGCGGCGTTCCCGCCCAGCATCAAGGCCCGGTCAGGGCCAGGCACGTCGAGCTGGGCAAGGCTCTCGCGCATCGCGCGCAGGCTGCCGATGCGGTGGGGGTAGTCGCTCCCCGCGAGAATGTGGCCCGCGCCCGCGAACTCGACGGCGAGCCGCAGCGCTCCAGCGTCGAAGTTCACCGTGTCGTAGTAGAACTGTCTCAGGTATGTGCTCGGCGGCCGATGCAAATTCGCGCGGCACTCCGGGAACGCCTCGTAGCCGCGGTCCAATCGCTCGGCGATGTAGGGGATCGCCCCGCCCAAGTGTCCCAGGACCCAGCGGATGCCGGGGAATCGCTCTACGACGCCGCTGAACACGAGGTGCGCCGCCGCGAGCGTCGTATCCATCGGGAACCCTACGAGCGGCATCAGCCAGTACTCGGTCATCGCCGCCACGCCGACCGGGTGGATGGGGTGGATGTAGAGCACGGCCTGCAATGCGTCGGCCCGCTCGTACAGCGGCCAGTAGCGCCGGTCGGCGAGCGCCACGCCATTCACGTTGCTGAACAGCATCGCCCCGCGCAGCCCCAGCTCGCTGACGGCGCGCTCCAGCTCGGCGGCCGATGCCGCGGGGTCATTGAGCGGCAGCGTGGCGAGCGCCGTGAATCGCTGGCCGCGGGATCGCGCCACGGTGGCCAGGGAGTCGTTCACCAGCCGCGCCAGGGCGATGGCGCGCGGCAGAGACTCGATGTGCGTGCCGGGCGTCGTGAGGGTCAGCACCTGCCTGTCCACGCCCTCGCGCGCGAGCACCTCCTCGCGATAGGCGATGTCGCGGTGGCCGCGCACCGCGACGTTGTAATCGCCCGGATAGCCGATGACCGGATTGCCGTCGGCGTCGGTCGACAGCTGTACCGCCGTGGGTCCGCGGCGCAATGCTTCGAGATACTCGGGTGGGTAGTAGTGGTTGTGGAAGTCGACGATCATGAGGGAGAGAGAGGAGTCGGAGGTAAGGAGGGTCGCCGCACCCAGAGGGCGTACACCGGCAGTCCCGTCAGGACGAGGGCCAGTCCGAACGCGCTGGTGCGCGGATTCGCGGCCACCTGGCTCGCGGCGACCAGCACGGCCGCCGCCGCGAACAGGAGGGGCACGGCGGGGACGCCCCAGAGACGATACGCCGGCGCATAGCCAGCCCGGCGCCGCAACCGTACGAGGCCAATCGCCACGGCGGCGAAGAAGATCCATTCCGTGTACACGACCTGCGTGAACAGGGCACGGTACGACCACAGCGCGATCAGCACCGCTGACCACGCGGCCTGGAGGAGGATCGCCCGGTGCGGCGTGCCGAACCGCGGATGCACGGCGCCGAGCCAGCCGAACAGCAGGCCGTCGCGCGCCATCGAGAAATAGACCCGGGGCCCCGTCAGCACGATGCCGGCGAGCGCGCCGAACGACGAGGCGACGACCAGCGCGGCGATCGCCACGCCGCTCCCCTGCCCCACGAGGGCGGCCGCCGCTTCGGCCGCGACCCGGTTGGAGGCGATCACCCGGTCGAGCGGCAGCACGTACAGATACACGGCGTTGAGGGCGACGTATGCGGCCGTGACGATCAGCGTGCCGACGAGCAGCGCCAGCGGCATCGTGCGGCGCGGGTCGCGGGTCTCCTCCGCCGTGTAGGTGACCATGTGCCAGCCGCCGAAGGCGAAGAGCCCCGCCGCGACCGCCGCCGCCACCGCGCTCCAACCCGGCCCGCCCCCCGACACGCTTGCCGCCACGAAGTGATGCGGCAGACGCGCCCCGAGCCAGAATCCCACGACCACGATCGTGGCAACGGCCAGGACCTTGCCGATCGTGAACGCGGCCTGCACGGCGCTCCCCAACGCCACGCCGACGTAGTTGACCGCCGACAGGACCAGCACCGCGGCGATGGCGACGACCTTGAGACCCGTGTCGCCGAGCGGCACGAAGTACGCGACGTAGCGGGAGACCACCATCGCGATCGCGGCGATGATCCCGGAATGCATGCTCCAGAACATCGCCCAACCCCAGAGGAACCCCAGCCCCGGCGAGTACGCCTCGCGCAGGAATACGTAGACGCCACCGCTGAGGGGATACGCCGAAGCGAGCTCAGCGCAGATCAGGGCGCCGGCCAGGGTGAGCAGGCCGGCGAGCGTCCACACGAGGACGATCCCGCCCACCGAGCGCATTTCACCGGTGATCACCGAGGGCTGAACGAAGATCGACGCCCCGATGATCGTGCCCACGACCATCGCGGTGGCGCGCCCGATGCCGATGGAGCGCCGCAGGCTACTCATGGCCTATCTTGGTGCCCATGACCGCCAACGGACCGCGGCGCTGGCCGCCCTCCGCCGTCTTCCTGCTCCTCGCCAATGCCGCGCCGCTCGCCGGCGTCCTGCTCCACCACTGGACGGTGTTCGCGGTCGTGCTCCTGTACTGGTGCGAGAACGTGATCGTCGGCGGCTTCAACGTGTTGCGCATGCTGGTGGCGAAGCCGCGGGAGTCCCTCGCCTGGCTCGGCAAGGCGTTCCTCATCCCCTTCTTCTGCGTTCACTACGGCATGTTCACCTTCGTGCACGGCGTGCTGGTGTTCGCGCTGTTCGGCGGCACCCGTGCGCACAGCGGTTTCGGCCTGAGCGCGCCGGTGGTGCTCACCGCCCTGCGGGAGCAGGGTCTGGTCTGGGCGGTGGTGGCGTTGATCGTGAGCCACGCCTTTTCATTCTTTCATAACTATGTGGCCGGAGGAGAGTACCTCCGGATCAGTCTGCAGCAGCTCATGGCGCAGCCGTACGCGCGGGTGGTGGTGCTCCACGTCGCCGTGCTGTTCGGCGGCTGGGTCATCCTCGCCCTTGGCTCACCGGTGGGTGCGCTGATCATCCTGATCGCCCTCAAGACGTCGCTCGACCTGCGCGCCCATCTCGCCGAGCGGCGCAAGCTGGGCGGAGCGCCCCCCTCGGCCGCGGAGCCCGTCCCCACCGCACCCGCGTGACTACGGCAGCGCCGGGGCCGGCACGCGCGGCGCGCGAACGGCTCGCCACACAGGGAACTCCCCCACGCCGGTCGACCCGTACACCATCCCCGACAGCGCGCCGAATTCGGCGCCGAGCAGCCGGTCGAACACTCCCCAGCGCGCCAACCCAAACCCTTCCGGTTCGAGCAGCGCGAACACCAGGCGGCCCAGCGGCTGCGCCGTCGAGACGAAGTACGCACCCGCCGGCACCGTGCGGGACGCGCGCGTCCACGTCCCCGACACCTCGAGCAGGTGGTGGCCCTGGAACTCACGCGGCGCCCACTTGAGCTGCGGGCCGGTCAGGGCTTCGACGGTGTCGGTCCAGGCGGCGGCGAGGCGCTGCACCTGAATGCCGTGGAGCCGCAGCAGCGTCGCGGTCTCGCCAGCGGCGCCTGGGAGGAAATACCCAGCGGGGAGCGGCCGCGCGAGTGAGTCGAGGAAGCGGTCCTTGACGGGAATCCTGTACGCTCGCACCTCACCCGTGGGCACCAGGCGCGGCCGGCCGCGTTCCGTGTCGGCACCGGCCTTCATCACCTCGAGGAGGACGGGCTCCTCCCCACGGGAGCCGAGCTTGTAGGCAACACCCAGGGCTGGCCGCGTGGCGAGCCCGGCGCCCTCGAGTGTCGTGAGACGATCGGCGTCCCGCTCCAGGCGGCGGATGTCGTCGGCGTGGAGGGCGGCGTAGCTCAGGATCTCCACCAGGAAATCGTGGGTCACCTGCACGCGGGACTTGAAGTCGGCGTGCGAGTACGCCTCCGAGAGGATCGCCATGCGGCCGCGCAGCCCCACGTAGTTGGTCCCGTACCAGCCGAGCGGCGCGTACGTGTCCCAGCTCTGCGGAGCCAGCGGGGCGTCCACGTTCCCGTAATCGAAGGTGGGCTCGTGGTACTTGTCCTGGAGGGTGCGGCGCAGCGCCGGGAGCATCTGGTCGCGCACGAAGGTGGTCGGCCCGGAAGGGCCGTTCGGGTCCAAGGGCGGCGCGTAGGTGAGCAGGTAGCCGTGGCGCGTCCCGTCGGTGGTATGCAGGTCAACCATCAGCGCCGGGTCCCACGTCGTATAGACTCGGGCGAGCGAAGCGCGCGTCTCGGGCGTTTCGGCTTTGAAGTAGTCGCGGTTCAGGTCGAGGTTGATCCCGTCGGCGCGTTGGCCGACCAGCTCGGGGCCGTTCTGCTCGGCGCGGTTCACCGCCTGCGGGCCGAACGCATCGTTGCCGTCGGGGTTGTAGTCCGGGGCGACCAGCACGACGAGGCGCTGCAGCAGATCGCGCCGCGGGCCCGCCAGCTCGCGGAGCAGCGCCAGCACGGCTTCCTTCCCTTCCACCTCTCCGGCGTGGATGTTCGCCTGCACGTAGACCACGAGCTTGCCGGCCACGGCCGCCTCGGGGGCGGAGGTCACGGGTGGATCCGCGGCGATCACGAAATAGATCGGCCGGCCCAGGGCCGACGTGCCCATCTGAGAGACGGCGATAGGCAAGCCGGCGATCTGCAGGCTATCGAGGAACGCGCCCACCTCCGCGGTGTTGGACGTGGAGGCGTAGCTGGTGCGCTCGGCGACGGTCAGCGGCCACGCCTGAGCCGCCAGCGGCGCGGCGGTTACGGTGAGAGACAGCGCGAGCCGGCAGACGATGCTGGTCATGGCAGGAGAAGCTGCAGGTTGTGGGAGCATGGCGCAAATGCGATTGTTGGGAGCACCGTGCGCGTTCTGATCGTCGAGGACGACCCCGAGCTGGCCGGGCTGCTGCGCGACGGCCTGCGCGCGCAGCGCATCGACGCCACCCTGGCGACGACCTTCGCCGCAGGCCGGGACGCGGCCGCGCTCACCGCCTACGACGTGATCATCCTCGACGTCCGCCTGCCCGGCGGCACCGGGTTCGAGCTGTGCGGCGAGCTGCGCCGCCACGGCGTGACGACGCCGGTCCTGATGCTGACGGCGCTCGACGCCGTCGACGACCGCGTGCGGGGGCTGGAAGTCGGTGCCGACGACTATCTGACCAAGCCGTTCGCCTTCCGTGAGCTGCTCGCCCGCCTCAAGGCCCTGGCGCGCCGCCGCCCCGCCCTCGCGCCGTCGCGCTACGGCGTCGCGGACCTGGAGGTAGACCTGGGCGCCCGGGCGGTGCGTCGCGGCGGCCGGCCGATCACGCTCAGCGCGAAGGAGTTCGCCCTGCTCGAGCTGTTTGTCCTGCACGCCGGTCAGGTGCTCGACCGCGCGACCATCACCGCGCATGTGTGGGACGACAACCACGATCCGTTCGCCAACATCCTCGAGGTGCTCGTGCGACGGCTGCGCCGCAAGATCGACGACGGCTTCGAGCCGAAGCTGATCACGACGCTGCGCGGCGCGGGCTACCGGTTCGGGCCGGAGCCGTCATGACGCCCCTCGCCCGGCTGCGCCTGCGGCTCACGCTCCTGTACGCCGGCGTGTTCATCCTGATCCTCGGCCTCCTCGGCGGCGGCCTCTTCCTCACGGTGCGCCACCAGATGTCCAGCCAGCTCGACGTATCGCTCAAAGCGGCGACGGCGGCGCTGGAGCGGGCGGCGCGCATCCGCGAGGCCGAGCGGGCTAACGCGCGCGGCGCCGTCGTGGACGCGGTGGACGAGCTACACGTGCCGGGCCGCACCCTGTATCTCTTCGACGAAGCGGGCCAGCCGATCAAGCCCGGCGTGGCGCCCGACTGGATCCGGGACGCGGCCCGGGAGGCCGTCCGCGCCGGACACGCGGACCGCGAAGTGGAAACCCCCGAGGACCGCACCCTGCGCCTCCACGCCGAGCGGTTCACCGGAACCGGCGGCGCGGTGTATGTTGCCGCGGTGATGGCCGATCGCGTGGAGCTCGAGGATCAGTACGCGTCGCTGATCGCGACCTTCGCCGCGGCGGCGCTCGCCGCGCTGCTGCTGGTGGCCGGGGGCGGCTATCTGCTGGTGCGGAAGTCCGCCGCGCCGGTGGAGCGCTCCATGGAGCAGATGCGCCGCTTCATGGCGGACGCCGCCCACGAGCTGCGGACGCCGATCACGCTGCTGCGCACCCGCACCGAAGTCGCGCTCGGCCAGGACCGCGAGGCCGCGCGGGACGCCGCGACGCTGCGGGCCATCGAGCAGGAGACCGCCAGGCTGGGGGAGATCGTGGGGGACCTGCTCACGTTGGCGCGGGCGGATGCCGGCGAGCGCAGCGTCGCCCAGGCGGCGGTGTACCTCGACGACGTCGCCGCGGACGCCGTCGAAGCAGTGCGCACCCTCGCCGAGCAGAAGCGCGTCGCCGTCGCGGTGGGCCGCTTCGAGGAGGCACGCGTCACGGGCGACCCCGCCCTCGTTCGCCAGCTCCTCGTGATCGTGCTCGACAACGCCGTGAAGTTCACGCCGGCCGGCGGGCGGGTGACGCTCGACGTGGCGGCCGAGGACGGCCGGGCGACCGTCGTCGTCGCCGACACGGGCATCGGCATCCCCCCCGAGCAGCTGCCCCGCGTCTTCGAGCGCTTCTATCGCGGCGACCCCGCCCGCCGCGAAGCGGGCGGCGCGGGACTCGGCCTCGCGATCGCGCGCTGGATCGCCGACGTGCACGGGGCGCGCATCGAGCTCGCCTCCCCGCCCGGCGGCGGAACGCGCGTCACCATCATCTTTCCGTTGATGGCCTGAGTCTCAGAAGCGGTGGTGCCACCCGACGATCACGGTCCGCCGGGGCCCTACGGCGACGCCGGGCGGCGTGAGTCCGAACACGCGCCAGCGACCGCTGACGAGCCGGGCCGACGTGATGCCGATCAGCGCGCCCATCCCCACATCGCTCAGCCAGTGCCGATTGTCGTTGATGCGCGACAGCCCCGTCCCCGTGGCGAATCCATAGAGACCGACGTGGGCCCACCGGGAGTGCACCGCTTCCGACAGGCCCGCGGCAAGGGCGAACGCCATCGACGTATGCCCCGAAGGCAGCGCGTCGCTGTGCGTGAACGGATCGAAGTCGAAGCCGCCGACACCGGCGTCCGGCCGCGCCCGGCCGATCAGCGCTTTGAGCGTAATGGTGGCCGCCCCGGCGAGTGCCAGCGTCGCCACGAGACGCCCGCCGGCGGCGGTGATCGTGGGACGGTGGCTCACGAGGCCGACCGCGACGAGCCCGAGGCTTACGGTGCCGAAAACCTCCGGCTGACCGGCGCGTCGAAAAACGGCTGCCGCGTCGTTCGTCGTGGGAGAGCGGTGGCGCTGCGCGAAACGCTGCACGGGTTCGTCGACCAGCATCAACGCGCCGACCCCGGCAAGGGCGGCCGTCGCGTCGTACCAGCGGATCGAGTGCGCCGCGACAGGTTGTGCCGCCGAGTCCCGCGGCGGGGCTGCCCACCCGACGACCAGACTGACGAGCACGCCCAGCGACGGCGGCAATATCACGCTGGCCTACTGCCGCTGGGCGAGCGGCTTGCCGTCGGGACCGACCTGCACCTCGGACCGGTTGCCGGCGGTCACCACGTGGGCTTCGTACGCCACCAGCTGTCCGTGCTTGGTGAGGGACTCGACCGTCCCGATCGTGCCCGCGCCGGCCCCCGTCCGCAGGCCGGCCTGCACGGCGGCCGGCAGCGACGCGAGCGCGACTTCCTCTTCCACCTCGACCACGGCGCCGGTGGAATCCATGGTGACGTCCTTGCCGTGGCCGTTCACGCGCAATTCGACCTCGTAGAGCGTCTGGCCGTTCTCGACTTCCCGTGAGAACCCGCGCACCGTCGCGCCCTGACTGACGGTGGCGACCGTACGGGCGACGGCTGGGGGCAGCTCGGACTGCTTGACGGGCCGCTCCTGCGCCACCGCCGGCGCAGCGATGACGAGCAACGCGAGTGCGGCGAGCTTCATAGGTCATTCTCCTTGACGGTATAGGTCCGGCCCCGGATAGCGACCAGCAGGGTCGGCACAGCGAACAGCGTGATCGGGGTGGACAGGGTCAACCCCCCGATGACGGCGAGCGCCAGCGGGCGCTGCAGCTCGCTCCCGGCGCCCAGGCCGAGCGCCAGAGGGAGCAGCCCGAACAGGGTGCACAAGGTGGTCATGAGGATCGGCCGCAGCCGCACCCGCGCGGCTTCGCGGATCGCCACGGCGAGCGCCACGCCCCCGGCGCGCATGCGCAGCCGCGTGAAGTCGAGCAGAATGATCCCGTTCTTGACGATCAGGCCGACGAGGAGGATCAGCCCCATGAACGACGACACGTTGAGCGCCGTCCCGGTCACGAGCAGCAGCGCGAGCGCGCCGACGAACGACACCGGGGCGACGAGGAGCACGACCAGCGGCTCGACGAACGACTCGAACTGGATCACCATCACCGCGCACACGCTCACCGCCGCCAGGCCGAGCACCACGAGCAACGCCCGGAACGCGTCCTGCTGGCTGGCGTATTGCCCCCCCAGGGCGACCCGCACGCCCGGCGGGACTCGGTGCGTTGCGAGGATGCGCCGCACGTCGCCCATCACGCCGCCGAGCGACCGGCCGCTCACCTGTGCGGTGATGGCGATCATCTGTTGCTGGTTCTCGCGCTCCAGCCCCATCCGCGACTCGGCGGGCTCGAAGCCGGCGAGCGTGCCGAGCGGCGTGACGCGCCGCGCGCGGGCGCCGAGCACGGGCAGGGCTTTGAGCCGCAACGGATCGAAGCGGACCGCATCGGGGGCGCGCACCCGCACGGCGACCGGCCGGTCCTCTGCGCGAACCTCTCCCGCCGGCACGCCGAGCAGCGCCGCGCCCACCGCGTCCCCCACATCCGCCGGCGTCAGACCGATGCGGTCCGCCTCGGCTTCGTTGACCTTCATCAGCAGCTCGGCCGACGGCTCGCTCACGCCGTTGAAGAGGTCCTCGAGCCCGCCGACCTTCTCGAGGTCCGGGGCGAGGCTGCGCGCGTACGCCTCGAGGGTGTCGAGCCGCTCGCCGAAGAGCTTGATCTCCACCGGCTTGGCCGCGCCTGCCAGATCGTTGATGACATCAGAGAGGATCTGCACGAACTCGATGTGCAGGCGCGGAGCGGCTGCCGAGACGCTGCTCCGCACCTCGTCCATCACTTCGAAGATGTCCCGCGAGCGCCGACTGCGCGGCGCCAACCGGGCGACGATGTCGCCGCTGTTCTGCGCCGTGGCGAACAGCCCCAGCTCGGCGCCGGTGCGCCGCGACGTGCCCTCGATCTCGGGGGTCCGGGCCAGCACGTCCTCGGCGATGCCGACCTGGCGGTTCGTCTCGACGAGCGCGGTGCTCCCCGGCGTGAAGTAATCGAGGACGAACGCGCCCTCGTCCATCTCCGGCAGAAAGCCGGTCCCCAGGAGTCGGAACAGGCCCACCCCCACGGCCACGAGCACCGCCGCCGCGAGGCCGATGCGCCGTGGATGATCGAGGACGCCCGCGAGCGCCCGCTCGTAGCGCGAGCCCAGCGCGTCGAGCCCCTGCTGCACCCGGGCGAGCAGCCCCGCCCGCGCCGGCTCCACCTCGTGAGGCGTGACGAACTGCTCGGCGAGCAACGGGATGATGGTGAGCGCGAGGCCCAGTGAGACGAGCACGGCCACCGTGAGCGTCGTGGCCAGCGCCGCGAAGAACTGGCCCACCACCCCCTGGAGCAGGCCCAGCGGCAGGAACACCACGACGGTGGTGATCGTCGAAGTCGTAACGGGCCACAGCAGCTCCTGGACGGCAGCGCGGATCGCGGGCCCGCGTTCGGGGGTGAGGCGCAGATGGCGCGCGATGTTCTCGGTGATCACCACCGCGTCGTCGATCACCAGCCCGATGGCGATCGCCATCGCCCCCAAGGTCATCAAGTTGAACGTCTGGCCGATGAGACTCATCACGAACACCGTGACCGCGAGGGTCAGCGGAATGGCAGCCGCGCTGATCGCCGTGATGCGGCCGTGGCGCAGGAACAGCAGCAGCACGAGGACGGCGAGGGCCGCGCCGACCAGCATCGCGTCACGCACCGAGCGCACCGCGTCACGGACCAGCGCCGCCTGGTCGTACACCGGCTTCAAGCGTACGCCCGGCGGTAACGTCGGCGCGATCGCGGCGACGATCCGCGCCACGCTGTCCGCGAGCGCGAGCGTGTTACCCCCGACCTGCCGGGTCACGTTGATCAGGGCGGCAGGCTTGCCGTCGCCGGCGATGATGCGGACGTGATCCTCCGTGCCCACCTGCACGCGCGCGACGTCCCGCACCCGCAGGCCGTTAGGGAGCACCACGCGGCCGATGTCCTCCGTGCCGTGAGCCTCCTGATCCGTCACGATCAAGTACTGCTGGTAGTCCTGCGCGACCCGGCCCACCGCCTGCACCGTCACCGCCTGGCGAATCGCGTTGGCCAGCTCCGTGTAGGTCATCCCCAGCCCCGCAAGGCGCGCCGGGTCGGCGACGACCTCGATCTCTCGGACGTCGGAGCCCTGCACGTCCACCCGCCCCACGCCCGGGACGCGGGAGATCAACGGCTTGATCTCGTAGCGCGCGAGGTCGTACAGCGTCGCGGGATCGCCGCCTTCGAGGTTGTACGACAGGATCGGGAACAGCGACGGGGCGAGCCGCTCGATCTCGATGTCGAGGCCCGCCGGCAGCGCCCCGCTCACCTGTCCGACGCGCGCGCGTACCAGCTGGAGGGAGTAGGCCATATCTGTGCCGGGCGCGAACGTGATGGCAATCTCCGTAGCACCGCGGATGGTGTGCGAACGCACCCGTGTCACCCCGGGTACCACGCTCACCGCTTCTTCAATCGGCCGGGTGATGCTGAAGACGACCTGGCGCGCACCGAGCGTCGAGCCCTCGGCGACGACCGTGATGCGGGAAAAGTTCAGCTCGGGATAAATCGCCGACGGCAGCGTGAGCGCGGCCCACACGCCGGCGACGCTGAGCAGGCCGATCATCAAGTAGACGAACCGCCGCTGGCGGGAGAGGATGTCGAACAGCGTCACCGCGTCACCGCGTCACCGCGTCACCGCCGGCCGCACGATCTTGGCGCCGTCCTCGACGCCGTACGCACCGGTCGTCACCACCGTCTCGCCGGCCTTCAAGCCGATGAGAATCTCCGCGAGCGCTTCGCTGCGGCCCCCGACTGTGACGGGGCGGGCGTGCGCCACGCCGGCGCTGTCCACCACGAACAGCTGGAAGCCGTCCCCCGCCGGAACCAACGCGGCAACGGGCACGGTCACCGCGCGGGGATGCACGAGCGTCACGATCCTGCCGGACACCGATTCCCCGATGCGCAGCGGCCGGGCGGGGCGGACCACACGGGCCCGGACCGCCACGGCGCGGGACACCGAGTCCACCGTGGCCGCGACGTCGGTCACCACCCCCTGCCCCAGCGCCTCGCCGCCCCCACCCTCGCCGGTCGTGACGGTGACGGCATCCCCGGGGTGGATCGCCGCGGCGTCGCCGGGAGAGACGTCGAGCACGATGTCCAGGGCCGCCGGGTCCGCGACCTCGACGAGCGCCTGGCTCTGGTCCACGGCGGCCCCCAGCACGGCGGTCATGCGGGTGACGACGCCCGCCAGCGGGGCGCGTAACGTCGCCAGCTCCTGGGCGCGACGCGCGGTGATCGCCGCCGCCTGCGCCTGCGCGAGCTCGGCGGCGGCCTGCTCGCTGTCCTTCTGCGCCAGAATCCCCGCCTGCACCAATCGCACCGCCCGGCTGTAGGCCCGCTCGGCGCTCACGAGGGCCGCCGCCGCGCTGCGCGCCGACGCATCGAAGGGGGCGCGCTCGAACCCCACCAGCGAGTCGCCCTCGGCTACCCGCTGGCCGGGCGCGACGAAGATCCGCGCCACGCGCGTCGGACCGGGGGCGGACAACTCGGCGAACCGCCCCGGCCGGGGATTCACCGTGCCGATCGCGTTGACCGCCTGCGCGAACGGCTGCTCGACCGCCACCGCGGTGCCCGCGGTGACCTCAGCCGGCGTCTGCTGGTCGCCTGCCGATCCATGCCCGCAGCCGGCGCCGAGGGCGGCGAGCAGCACACCGCACAGCGCGAGCCGTCTCATGACTGGTCCGCCGTAGTCGTGAGCAGCCGCACCGCGGCCGCGGCGCCGTCAGCGGCGGCGAGGTCGTCGATGTAGCGGCCCAGCGCCTCGCGGGCGTTGCGCTGCGCCTCCAAGACGTTGGCGAGGGCCACCGCGCCCTCCGCGTAGGCCTGGAGCGACATCGCGGCGACGCGATCGGCGCTCGTGAGGATCTCCCGGTCCCGGCGCACGCGATCCAGCGCGGCGGCGAGCTCGCGCCGGGCACGCGACAGACTCGCCGCCGTCTCCCGGCGCACGAGATCGAGCTCGGCGCGCGCCCGGTCTCGCGCGGCGGCGGCCTGCGCGGCCTCGCCGCCGCTCCAGTTGAACAGCGGCAACGGCAGGGAAATCCCGAACGTCGGCAGCAGCCCCGGCTCCGCCCCCGTCGGGTCCCGGCCCTCGACGCCCACCTGAAAGCTCGGCGCGAACAGGCTGCGGTGCACGAAGGTCAGGGCGCGCTCGGCGGCGCGCAGGGACGCGGTCGCCTGGGAGACGGGCAGCAGCGGCGTGCCGGCGGCCATTGCTACGCTGTCGGTGCGCGGTGCGAGCGAATCGGCCAATGTGATCGTCGGCGCCTCGCCGGGGAGGCCCATGGCGAGCTGCAGCGACAGCACGGCGTCCACCGCGGCGAGCGAGTCGTCCACCGCCGAGTTCGCGAGCTGGCCGGCATTGACGGCGGCGAGCCGCACGTCCAGTTCGCTCACGTCGCCCACTTCCCGACGCAGCCGCGCCATCGTGAGGAGGCTGTCGGCATCGAGCGCCGTGCGGCGCGACAGGCGGGCGTGGGCGGCAGCGGCGAGGGCTCGCGTGTACATCGTCTCCACGTCGAAGCGGATGGCGGCGCGCTCGAACGCGAAGCCATAACGGGCGGCGTCCCGTGCGGACTCCGCCGCGCCGATGCGCGCCGAGCGCAGCCACGGCAGGTCGAGCGGCCAATCGACGATCGCGTGGTGCTGCGGCACCGACTTGGTGTAGCTCGCGGACAGGATCGGGTTAGGGAACGCTCGGGCGCCGCGAGCC
Organism: Gemmatimonadota bacterium; assembly: GCA_003222205.1. GTDB lineage: Bacteria > Gemmatimonadota > Gemmatimonadetes > Gemmatimonadales > GWC2-71-9 > QHVC01. The sequence continues at coordinate 13,301 of QHVC01000004.1, forward strand.
AGCCCCGTGGCGGCGGCGGTGTCGGCGCGGCCCAGGGCGACGCGTGCGCCCCGCGCCAGGGCGGCCGCGACGGCCTGCGCGCGGGTCACCGGCTCCTGGGCAGCCAGCGGACCCGAGACGACTACTACTAATAGAAGGAGGAAGGCACGGCGCACCCGTCGAACCTAACCGGCGAACCTGTCAGGAAGCTGTCGAGCCTGTGGGGAGGCGCTGACTGGCTCGGACCGCTCCCGCTCCCCAGTATAGGTCGTGGTCAAGACCCTGTTGCTCGTCGACGACGACCCCTTCGTGCGGGGCGCCCTGACACGGGCCCTGAACCGCGCTGGGGCGTTCGCGGTCGTTCCCGCCGAGCACGGCCGGCACGCCCTGCAGCTCCTGGACACGGAGCACGTGGACGTGATGCTCACCGACCTCCAGATGCCGGTGATGGACGGCCTCACGTTGCTCAGCCACCTCGTCGAACGCGGGCTGCGGCTCCCCGTCGCCGTCATGACCGGACATTCCATCGCCCCCGCGATGCGCCGGCAACTGCATGCGTACGGCATCGCGGCCACTTTCACCAAACCTGTGGACGTCTCGGTGTTGGCGGATGAGTTACAGCGGGCTCTCGATCCCGACACGGTGGGCCGGATCCGCGGCATCACGCTGTTCGGACTGCTGCAGCTCCTGGAAGTCGAGCAGAAGACCGGTCTCGTCGTCGTCAACGCCGGCGGGCAGGAGGGCCGGTTGTATTTCGAGAGCGGCGCGCTGGTCCACGCGCATACCCGCGGACTCGACGGCGTCGCTGCTGCATACGAAATCCTCACCTGGCCGGACCCCTCGGTCGAGATCTTCTACAAGCGGCGGGCGCGCGAGCATACCGTCGCGGAGCGGTTGCAGGGCGTGCTGATGGAAGCGGCACGCCTCCTCGACGAGCGCGGGCGTCCCGGCGGTGCTTCGGAGCCGGTCGCGCCTCCGCCCGCGGCGGCTCCCCAGCGGCCGGCTCCAGGCGTCGATCAGCTCCCGGAGCAGGCGCTGTTGGAGGAGGCGCTGGCCATCGACGGTGCGCTGGGGGTGGCGCTGGTCCATGCGACGAGCGGGATGGCGCTGGGCCAGGCGGGTGGGGGCCGCGAACTCGACATGGATGCCGCCGCCGCCGGGGCGGCGGATGTCGCGCGCGCCACGATCGGCACCCTGGGGAGCGGCGACGCTACCCAGGACATCATGATCACGTTTGGCAAGCGGTATCACGTCATCCGTTTCCTCAAGCCGGACTCCGACGTCTTCCTCTTCCTCGTGCTCGACCGCGAGCGCGCCAGTCTCGGCATGGCGCGCCACCGGCTCGCCCAGATCGCCCGGCGCTTCCGGCTCTAGCCTTGCCGTCGCGTTGCATTCGGGTACATTCGCTCCCTAAGATCGGAGTGGCCCATGGGGGAGCCATGGATCGCCCCGCTCGAGGCTGGAGACCCGGAAGCCGCGTGGGATCTCTTCATCGAGCGGTACCGGAGACTGGTCTTCAGCGCGATCCGTCACTACGCCCGTGACTACGACGATGTGATGGACGTCTTCGCGCACGTGTGCACTGCGCTGCGCGCCGACGACTTCGCCCGCCTCCGCCGCTATCTCGCCGAGTCCGACCACCGCGCCAAGTTTTCGACGTGGCTGGTCGCGGTGGTGCGCAACCAGACGATCGACTGGTTCCGCCACCGCGACGGCCGGCCCCGCCTCACCGTCCTCGCCGCGGCGCTCCCGCCGCTGCGGCAACGGATCTTCGAGCTGGTGTTTCTCGACGGTCGCTCGCACCTCGAGACGTATGGCCTGTTGCGGGCCTGCGACAAACCGGACCTGTCGTTCCATGACTACCTCGGGGAGCTGGGGGCGACCTATCGGGCGGTGAGCGCGGGACGCCAGGGACGGTTGCTCATGGACTTCTCGGGCCCCCTACCCGACCTGCCGGCCGACACGCCAGAAGACGACTCCACGACCAGGCGGGAGCAGAGTGCCCTGCTCACCAAGGCGCTCGAGGCGCTGCCCGCCGAGGACCGCGTCGCCGTGCAGCTCTACATCGTCGAAGAGATGCCCGCCCAGCAGGTGGCGCGGGCCCTCGGCCTCTTCAACGCCAAGGCGGTCTACAATCGGGTGTCTCGCGCGCTCGCCACGGTGCGCGCATCTCTCGAGGCCGTCGGCATTCACCAAGGGGACCTCTGAGCCGCGCCGGAGCAAAACCAGGCGGCCCGTCCGTCCCACGAGGGCGATGCGAAGAATGAATCACCCGTCGCCCGAGGGCCTGGTTGCCCACTTGATCGACGCCGACCCCACGACCGCCGTGCACGTGGCGACGTGTCCCGAGTGCCGGGAGCAGGTGACCTGGATCCGGGAGACGACGGGCCAGTTGCGTGCCGCTGCCCCCTCCCGCTGGACGGAGACGCCGCGGTGTCTGAGCGAAGCGGCAGTGGCCGCGTTCGTGGACGGCCAGAGCGCGGGTGCCGCCCGTGCGGCGATCGTCGCCCACCTGGCGGACTGCGCGCGCTGCCGGGCAATGGTCGCCGCGGTCGCGCGGCTCGCAGCGACCGAAGGCATGGCCCGCGAGGCGCCCGCCGCGCGGCCGTCGTGGCGCGGCTGGCAGGTGCCGGTCGCGGCGGCGGCGGCGCTGCTCCTCGCGGTCCTCACGTGGCCGCGCGGCAGCGACCAGATCGGCACGAGACACCGCGCGCCCACGATCACCGCCGCCGCCGCGCCCGTGCCCCTCGCCCCCGTCGCGGCGGTCGCCGAGGCGCGTGTGTTGCGCTGGTCCGCAGTGCCGGGCGCCGACCGCTATCACGTCACGCTGTTCGACGCGGGCGGGCGGGTGCGGTACGAGTCGCAGCTCGCCGACACGGTGGCGACGCTTCCCGATTCCGTCGCGCTCGTCCCCGGGCAGCCCTACCTCTGGAGTGTCGAAGCGCGCATCGGGTGGGACCGCTGGACCACCTCGCCGTTGACCGCGTTCTCCGTCGTGCCGGCCCCGCGCCGGTGACCGCGCTGCTGCTCGCCGCGCTCGCGCTGCAGTCGCCCGCCGCCGACACGCTGCGGCAGCTCGCCTTGCGGTTGCCGGCAGCGGCGCTCGTGGCGGAGACGCGGGCCCGACCCGCGGCGGCGCGTGAGGCCGTCACGTTCGCCCTGGACCGCAAGGATCTCGCGGTCGCCGGAAGGCTGAGCGCGGCCTATGCCGTCGCGTGGAGCGACTCCTTCCTGGTGCGCGAGGTGGCGCGCTTCGCCGGATGGCCGCCGGAGCGGCAAGCGGGGAAAGTCTGGGTGGACAGCGTGCGGCGGTCCGGTGTCACCGTGTACGGCCGGGACGGGGCGACGGCCGCGATCGTGGTGTGGCGGCGCGCGCTGGGGCGCGCGCAAGCGATTGGCGACACAGCCGCGATCGCGTCGGTCCTCGGCAACATCGGGGCGGGCTTCTCCACCGCCGGGCAGCTCGACAGCGCGATGACGTACCTGGAGCACGCGCGGACCCTGGCGGAGGGGATCGGCGACGTGCGCGTGGCGGCGAATGCGATCGGCACGCTGGCTTCGGTGCGGGAGGACCGCGGCGACCTCGCCGCGGCGCGGGACGGCTACACCGCGGCGCTGGCCCGCCGCGAGCGCATCGGGGACACCCGCGGCATGGCTGCCGACTACAACAACCTCGGCTTGCTGGCCCAAACCGCGGGCGATGTCGCGGAAGCGCGCCGTCAGTTCGAGGCAGCGCTGGTGATCAATCGGCGCGAAGGACGCGACGACGTGGCGGCGACGAACCTCGTGAACCTCGCCGGCCTGGCGAGCCTGGACGGTGACTTTGCGCGGGCGGAGCGCTTGTACCGCGACGCGCTGTCGACGTGGCGGGCGCGTGAGCAGTGGGCGGACGCGGCGGATGCGCTCCACGGGCTGGGGCAGCTGGAGCTGCGCCGCGGGGATTACCCCGCCGCCCGCGCCGCGCTCGGTGAGGCGCTCGCGGTCTACGAGCGCACCGGCCCGCTGTCGTCCGCGCTGACCGTGCGGCGGGCGCTGGCCGGCGCGCTCGCCGGACAGGGGGAGCTCCAGGGTGCGGTGGACGAGCTGAGCCGGACCCAGCGGATCGCCGATTCGGCGCGTGCGACGCCCGCCGCGCGCGCGGGGCTGGCCCTCGCGCGCGCCGACCTCGCCGTGCAACTGAACACCCGCGCCGACGCGGAGCGGCTGTACGCCCGGGCCGAGTTTTTGTTCCGGCAGGCCGGCGACCCCGGAGGGACGGCCGACGCCCAGCACGGACGCGGCACCCTGCTGCTCGACAAGGGTGACTACGCCCGGGCCCAGACGCTGCTCGACGCCGCGTTGCGCTCGCAAACGGCATCGGGGCATCAGCGCGCCGCGGCGCTGACGCGCCTCTCCCTCGGCGACCTGGCCGCAGCGCGTGGAGACACCACGGCCGCCCGCCGGCAACTCGCGCGCGCGGCCGCCGATCTCTCGAGCCTCGGAGATCCGGTCGGGGCCGCCGCCGCGACCGGTGAGCGCGCTGCGCTCGAAGGCGCGGCAGGTCTCCCCGTGGCGGCCGAGTCCCTGTATCGCGTGGCCGTCGGCCAGGCGGAGGGCCGCCTCGCGCCCGAGGTCACCTGGCGCCTCCACGCGGGGCTCGGGCTCGTGGCTCGAAGCCGCGGGGCGACCGAGGACGCGGCGCGCGAGCTGCGGGCGGCCGTGGCCGACATCGAGCGACCGGGCAACTCGCTGGCCCTGCCGGAGCGCCGCTCGGGGTTCCTGGCGGACAAATGGGACGTCTATGCGCAACTCGCGCTCACCGAGCGCGCCCGGCGTCGCCCGGGGGCGGCGTTCGAGGCGAGCGAGCGCCTGCGCGCGCGCGAGATGCTGGAGCTGCTGGCGCGCGGCCGCGTCGCCCCGGCCGACACGGCCGCCGAACTGATCGCGCGCGAGCAGGACCTGCGCCGCCGCATCGCGGAGCTGACGGCCGGCCTCGAGGCGGGAAGCGGCGGCGCGGAAGGCGTGCGTGGTCCGGACCTGGCCGGCGTGGGCGGCACGACCGGCGAAGCGCTGCTGCACGAGCAGGCGGCCTATGCCGATCTCCTCCTCGAGATGCGGGACCAGGCGCCGCGGCACGCGGCATTGCTGTCGCCACCGGCGGTGAGCTGGCGTGACGTGGCAACGCGGCTGGCCTCCGATGAAGCGCTCGTCGAGTACCTCGTGAGCGATTCCGGCTCGACGGCGTTCGTGGTGACCCGCGACACGGTCGCCGCCGTAGATCTGGGCGCGAGCCGCCGCGACCTCCGCCGGCTGGTGCAGTTCGCGCGCGGTACGCTGGAAGGACCTCACCTGCTGGCGGGGGGGGAGGCCCTGTGGCGCGGTCCGCTGCGCAGTCTCCACCAGTTCCTGATCGCGCCGCTCGAGGAGACGGCGCTCCTTGCCGGCAAGGCGCGTTTGATCTTCGTGCCGCACGCGGAGCTGCACTACCTGCCCTTCGCCGCCCTGCTCGATAGTCGTGGCCGGTTTCTCATCGAGCGCTACGAGGTGGTCGAGACCCCTTCGGCGGCGGTGTGGCTGGCGCTCGGGGACCGGCGGCCCGCGCGTTCCACGGCGGGCGTGCTCGCCTTCGCGCCGCGGCCCGACGCGCTGCCGGGATCGCGTCAGGAGGTCGCGACGATCGCGCGACTCGCCGGGACGGACGCGCAGGTGCTGACCGGCGCCAACGCGAGCGAGGCGGCGTTCCGCCGCGACGCGCCCAGTCGGCGCGTTCTGCACCTCGCCACCTACGGCATTCTCAACAAGCCGAACCCGCTGTTCTCGTACGTCGAGCTGGCGGCCGGCGGCGGGGAGGACGGGCGGCTCGAGGTACACGAGGTGTTCGGCCTGACGCTCGCGGCGGACCTCGTGGTGCTGTCGGCGTGCCAGACGGGGCTCGGCTCCGGCGCCTTGGCCGACGTGCCGGCAGGGGACGACTGGGTGGGCTTGTCGCGGGCGTTCCTGCACGCCGGAGCGGCGCACGTGGTCGCGACGCTGTGGCCGGTCGAGGACCGCGCGAGCGCCGACTTGATGGAGCGCTTCTATGAGCGGTTCACCGCCGGCGCGGACCCCGTGGCGGCGCTCACCGCGGCGCAGCGGACGTTGCTCGCCGTGCCGGCGACGGCGCATCCGTTCTACTGGGCAGGGTTCGTGGACGTTGGGGGGGCACGATGAGCAAGAGCGCCATAGCCGTCGTCGTCGTGACCTTGCTGGTCGCGTGCCTCGACGACCGGACCAATCCGGTCGGCACGCGAATCACGCCCCCTCCGCCGGTGGGCACGGCCATCGCCTCGGATCCGATCGTGACGGGGGCCGCCGGAGTCCGCAGCGCTGCCGCTTCCCTTGGGGCGAGTGACGGCCTGGTCTACGTCTCGCTGCAGCCGGGGACGGTTCCGGAGGGAGGGCTTGCGACGGTGCGGAACACCCGGACCGGCGCCAGCGTCCCGGCCGCGATGGCGGAGGGGGGCTTCGACCCCGTGGCGATCGCCGCGCACCCGGGCGATACACTGACGGTTCAAGTAGAGCTTGCGGGTGGTGGGACCCAGTCGATGCAGTTGACGGTCCCGGCGGCGCGACCACCCGTCATCGTCCGCACGACCCCGCCACCCCGGAGGCATGACGTGCCGCTGAACACGGCCATTCAGGTGGTATTCAGCGAGCCCGTGAGCCCTAGCAGCATCACCGGCATCCATGTGCTGCAGGGTGGCGCCCCGGTGAGCGGTCACACCAGCCTCTCGGCCGACGGCCTCCGCGCCGACTTCGCGCTGGACGGCCTCCTCGCGCCGAACGCGGACTATGTGCTGTCCATTCCGACGGACGTGGCGGACTTGAGTGGAGACCACCTGGCGGAGCCGGTGACCGCGGCGTTCACCACCGGGACGCAGGTGGCCATGGCCAGTGTCGCCACGGAGCAGGCGGCGCTGATTACCAATCCGTTCAACGGCGCATTGCGCACGTTCAACATGAGCGCCGTGCGTTGGGACGACGGCAGCTTCTCCGGCAACTTCAGCATCTTCTACCCGGGGAGTGACGTTCGCGTCTTCGGTCGTGTGTCTTGCTTCAGCATCGTGGGAGGCGATTCCGCCTGGGTCGCCGGAGTGGTCGACGGCGCGAACGATACGAGCTCGGTGGGACAGGAGTATGGGTGGCGGGTGGTGGACAACGGGCCCCCGGAGGGCGGGGTACCGGACGAGCTGACCCTGGCCGAGCCCCTCGTCGAAGACTCCCTTACGGCGCCGGAGTACTGTGCCGGCACTCCCGCGGTCAATCAGACCAATGGCTCTAACCCGCTGAACAATCTCATCAGCGGGAACATCGTCGTGAACGGTTCGGGGCCGCCCCCGCCGCCACCCCCCGCCATGAGCGAGATCGCCTATGCGGCCTGGCCGAACGGCGGCATCCAGGCTGTCAACGCCGACGGCTCGGGCGGCCGGGTACTCACCGCCGATTCGGGCGACTTCAGTCCGTCCTGGGCGCCGGGCGGGAGCAAGCTGGCGTTCGATCGCTATAACCGCAGCAAGGCCGGCCGGGACATCTATGTCATCAATGCCGACGGGTCGGGCTTGAGGCGCTTGACCAGCGACGGCTTCGATGACAGCGATCCGTCGTGGTCGCCGGATGGGCAGAAAATTGTGTTTGGACGCGGCGGTCGCATCTACACGATGAGCGCGAGCGACGGCTCCGGTCTCATCGCGCTGACCGCCGGAGGGTTCGATTGGCATCCCACCTGGTCGCCCGACGGCCGCCGCATCGCGTTCGGCAGCGACCGCACCGGGATCAACGCCATCTACGTGATGAACGCCGACGGCTCGGGGGTGCGCCAGCTGACGAAATATCCCGAGGGGGACTACTTGCCGTGGTGGTCGCCCGATGGGACAACGATTGCGTTCGAGCGGGGCCGGTGCTGCGCCAACAGCGTCTATCTCATCAATGCAGACGGCACAGGACTCCGGCAGTTGGCCATCCTCGGCCGCACGCCCTCCTGGTCAGCGGACAGCCGGTCCATCGTGTTTGAGTGGTTCGGCCTGCATGTGGTCAGTCCGGACGGCACGGGGATGGTGCCGCTCGGCCCAGGCTACGACCCGGCCTGGTCACCCACTGGGAGCATGCCGCCGCGGCCGCCGCCCGTCGGGTCCGTCACCGTCACGCCCGCCACGGACACGCTGGTCGTCGGCGACACCGTGCGCCTCGCGGCGACGGTGCGGGACCCGGCCGGCAATGTGCTGCAGCACCGGGTCGTCGCCTGGGTGAGCAGTGACTCGGTGGCGAGCGATAGCGCGCCGCTGGCCAGTGATCCCCCGAGATACTCCGTGGACTGGCTCTTTGCGGCACGGGCACCGGGCATCACCACGATCATCACGTCCATCGACGGCAAGAGCGATACCGTCGTGATTGCAGTGCGCCCTACCGGGTCGGGCCTCCGCAACCTCATGAACCACCCGGTCCACCGTATCCTACCCGTCTGGAGGCCACGTCCGTGACTACGACACTTCACGCCTTCACCCGCAGCGTGCGCCAGTTGATTCCCGCGCTGATCGCGGCGGCCCTGCTGGGGACGCCGGTCGCGCTCACGGCGCAGAGCTGGGTCCCTCACAACAAGCAGCCCGCCCGCGCGGCGGCCCGCGCGGCGATGCGGCTGCGCCACCCCTGGCCGGCGCAACGGGCAGGACCAACTGTCGCCATGACCGCCACCGTTACCGAGACGGAGCCGAACGACTCCTTCTCGATCGCGAACCCGGTGAGCCTGGGCGACGTCGCGACGGGCGTGATCGACCCCGGGGCGGACTCGACGCACGCCGCAGACGTCGACTACTACGCGATCGATTTACCCGTGGGCACGACGGTGAACTTCGACGTGGACGCGGCGTGCTGCGGGTCGTCCCTCGATCCGGTGATGGCCTTGTTCGACAGCGCCGGCGGCGAGCTCGCGTTCAACGACGACTACGACGGCGTGGACAGTCGCATCATTTACACCATTCCGGTCACGGGCCATTACTACGTCGCGATCGCCGGATTCGCCGGCCAGGGATGCCCGGCGTGCACCTACTCGTTGAACCTCGGGTCCCTCGCGCCCGGACCGGGCGACCCAACCACGCTCTTCGCGACGGGCTTGGATGGAGCGTTCGGCTTCGCCGCAGGCGGGCAGGGCGAGTTCTACGTCGCTAACGGAAACGTCTACCACGTGGTGTACCGCGTGAGTCCCGCCGCGGTGGTCACGACGCTCTGGGTCCCGGGAGCGGCGGCGAGCATGGTGGTGGACGGGTTCGGGAACCTTCTCGTCGCCGGCATGGACTCGACGTTCGACCACGGCGTGGTGTGGCAGATTACGCCCGCGGGCCAGGTTTCGACGTTCAAAGACAGCCTCCCCGCCGCCGCCGCGATCACCGTTGGCCCGGACGGCGACGTCTGGGTGCTCGACCCCGGGTCGCCGGCGTTGTTGCGCTTCGACCCGTTCGGCGCCCTGAAGACGTCGATCAGTCTTGCGGGGAGCGGGATCGACGGCTACTTCGACGAGGACCTCAAGTTCTCGCCCTCCGGCGATCTGCACTTCACGAATTCGTACGATGGCGTGTTCAAGGTGGTGGGGAATTCCTTCCAACGGGTGATCACCGCCGCGGACTACATCGAGGGGTTGTCGTTCGATGTGGACGGATACTTGTACGTGTCCAACGGGTACCTGGGCACGGTGCAACTCTACGACCCGAGCTATCAGCTCGTGGGCGGCGACGTGTTCGCCCGCACCCACCTGGGCGGGCCGACGTTCCTCGCGTTCGGCCGGGACGCCGGCGGTGCCATGACGTCGCGGCTCTTCGCCGACAACTACGGCTATAACCTGCAGCCGCCCTACATCGGCTCGATCGTGGAGATGAATCCCACCGGGATGCGAGCGCCGGGCGTTCGCGTGGGCGTGGACCTTTTGGTGATCGTCAACACCACGCTGCGCTCCGGGGTAGTCGGTGCAGACTACGCAGATACCCTGCGGGTGGCGGGTTCTCCAGGCACGCTCACGTGGAGTGTGGCGAGCGGCGGGCTCCCGGCCGGCCTCTCGCTCGACGGCGCGAGCGGCGTGATCACCGGCACGCCCCAAGACAGCGGTAGGTTCTCGTTCGCCGTGCGGGCGCAGGGCGCGACGCGCTTCGGCCTCAGGGCGTTCACGCTGAGTGTGACCAACCCCTCCGTCGACGTCACCATCGCGGTGGCGCACCTGCTCGGCGGCGATCCGCTGTCCACGGCCTTGCAGCGCTTCCTCGACTTCCAGGGCAACCGCAACGGCCGGTACGACGTCGGGGATTTCCGCGCCTACCTCCGTGCCCGCGGCCAGCTGCCGGGGGCCGCCGTCAGAAAGGAGCAGCCATGAACACGCGGTGCAGCCGATATCCTGTGCGACTGGCAACCGCACTCGTGGCCGTCAGCCTGGGCTGCGGCTCGAACCCGACGGCCCCGGCCACGGCCGGCCCGATCGTCGCCTCGCTCGTGACACCCCACACGGACGATGGAGCCCTCCTGGTCACGGTGACGGGACCGGGAATGAGCACGGTGCAGGCCGCAGGGTCCGGGAGCGTGGTGTTTTGGCGCCTGGTCTCAGCGACGGAGGTGAGGGTGCTCGTCGTCGGCAACCTCGGGGCCGGGCCGCTGTTCAGTATGGATGTGCCCGACGCCCGCAAGGCGAGTGAGTATGCGAGCGCCGTGTTGGAGGTGGCGAGTCGCGCCGATGCGATTCTGCCCACGACGGCCGGGTACGCGGTCACGTTCAGCGGCGCTGCCGCGGCCGTCGTAGCGACCCGCTGACCGCTTGTAGCTAAACGCGCCCCGGGCCGCCGTGGCTCGGGGCGCGTTCGGTCGTTTAGCGCGTTCGTACCCTTCTCCCCGTCGAGCAATCCGGAGCCCATCGTCCGTCCAATGACACACGACGATGAGGGCCTCGGCCCACGGGGGGCCCTCCCCTGGCACCGACCGCAGTTCGGAGGACGGACGATGACCCTTGGCGCTCGTTGGACCTCGCTTCTCCTGGTCGGCCTCGGCTCGACCGCGCTCCTTACCGCCTGCAGCGACCAGCCGCTCGAACCGGTCATCGAGGCCGCCGCGTCAGGGTCGACGGTGCAGCCGCCCTCTAACGCCAAGGTGGCGGCACCGTCGCCGAGCCAGATCGACATCTCGTGGCAGGACAATTCCTCCAATGAAGCCGGCTTCGAGGTCTGGGTGGCCCTTACCGCGCAGGGGACCTACAGCCTGTGGATCACCACGGCTCCGAACGTCACCGCGAAGAGCTTCACCGGCCAAAACCCCGGCCAGGAATACTGCGCCAAGGTCCGCGCGTTCACGGCGCTGGGCCAGAGCGGCAAGGTCCGGGCGTACTCCGCCTTTTCGACCAGCGCCTGCGCGACCACGCCGATCCCCGCCGGGCCGTCGAAGATCGCCGCGAGGCCGTTGAGCAGCAGCTACGTCGAGATCACCTGGAGCAACGACATCGGCTTCGCCGTTTCCAACTTCCGGGTCGAGCGCTCGACCGATCAGGGCGCGACCTGGGCAACCCTCGTCAAGACCGACCCCTACACCACGCGCACCGTGGACTTCGGGGTCGCCGCGGAGCACCCGCAGCTGTGCTACCGCGTGATTGCCATCATGAGCTTCGGTGAGTCGACGCCGTCGAAGGTCGCGTGCACCACCCCGCCGTCGGGACCGACGAACCTCACCGCCACCGGCGTCGCCGGTCCCGCGATCGCGCTGGCGTGGACGGACAACTCCGCGGTAGAGGATGCCTACCAGGTGTTGCGCGCTCCCGACCAGGTGACCTTCACGGTCGTCGCGACTCTGCCCGCGAACAGCACGAGCTATCGCGACGCCGGCGGGAGTCCCGACACGCGGTACTGGTATCAGGTGCGCGCGACGAAGGACAGTGGGTTCTCCGACGCTTCCAATACCGCCAACGCCGTCGCCGCCACGCAGCCGCCGGCGGCGCCCACCGGCGTCGACGCCTACCCCGGTGGCAGCACGGCCGTGGTCGTCATCTGGGCCGAGCCATCGACCAATGAGGACGGCTTCCGCATCGAGCGTTCCACCGACGGACAAGCGACCTGGGCGGTCGCCGTCAGCGCCGACCCATCGCAGACCGGGTTCACGGACGGAGACCGGGCGAGTGAGCAGCCGGTGTGCTATCGCGTCATCGCGTTCAACGGCCTCGGCGACTCCCCACCCTCGAACGTCGACTGCACGACGCCGCCGGCGGCCCCCTCGGACCTCGTCGCCACGACGGTAGCAGGGAACGAGATCGACCTCACCTGGACCGACCACTCCGCCTTCGAGGATGGCTACGAAGTGGATCGGGTCGACTGCTACTACGACGACTACAACGGCTACTACTGCTATGACACACCGCTCGCCACGCTCGAGGCGAATGTGACGAGCTATCGGGACCAGGGGCTGCCCACCGGGGTCTTCGTCACCTACGAGGTCGTTGCCCTCAAGGACAACGGGCGGTCGGATCCCTCGAACCAAGCCGGAGCCTCCTCCGATCTGCCCCCACCCGCGCCGTCCAACCTGACGGCGACGGCGGCGTCCGCGGGACAGATCGATCTCGCGTGGACCAACACCTCCACCACCCCCGAGTACATCGCCATCGAGCGATGCGACGGCGGCATGGGAACGTGCGCCGATCCCGCCGCCGCCTGGACGTTCGTCGCCTGGACAGACCTCGACGCGACGACGTTCAGCGACACGGGCCTTCTGGCCGGCGCGACCTACACCTATCGCGTGCTGGCCTGCACCCCGGGTGGCGGAGCCTGCTCCGACCCATCGAACCTGGCCTCGGCGATCGCGCCATGAACACAGAGGAGGATCTATGAGCATTGCATCGCGCATCCTCGCCGCACCGGCAGCCCTGCCGCTGCTCCTGGGATGTGGGCCTGAGTCCGGCCCCGCGGCGCCCAAGCTCCAGGCCATGTCCTTCGCCAATTCCGAGTGGTCCGCACCGGTGAACCTCGGCCCCCCGATTAACAGCGCGGCCAATGAGATGAACGCGGCGCTCTCGGCCGATGAGCTGAGCCTCTATTTCGTCTCGAACCGCGCGGGGGGCTTGGGCGCCGCCGACATCTGGGTGTCGCGGCGCGCTTCCCTCGACGGCCCATGGGGCGATCCGGTCAATTTGGGGCCGAACGTGAACGGCTCGGGCATCGAAGGATCACCGGTCGTTTCCATCGACGGGCACCTGCTGTTCTTCTCGAGCGACCGCCCCGGCGGATTCGGATTGAACGACATCTACGTCGCGCGTCGCACTGACAAGAGCGACGACCTGGGTTGGGGGCCGGCGGTGAATCTGGGCCCCGACGTGAATACGTCCGGGTTCGAGGCAGGCGGGTTCTATCTCCAGAGCGCGGAAGACGGGTCCGCGAACTTGTATATCGTGCGCGGGCCGAATAGCACCGCGATCGACATCTATGTCGCCCCGGTGACGAGGGACGGTGAAACCCGCGGTCCTGCGGTCCCGGTGGTCGAGCTCAACGACCCAGACCCCGCAATCACCGATGCCCATCCGTCGGTGCGTGTCGATGGGCGCGAGATTTATTTCCATTCCAGTCGCGCCGGGGGCGCAGGCGGGTTCGACCTCTGGCGGTCAACGCGTCCCAGCGTCCACGACCCGTGGTCGGTACCGGAAAACGTCGGAGGCACGCTCAATACCGCCGTGAACGACTTCCAGCCAACCCTCTCGTACGACGGGCGAACGCTGATCTTCGCGTCCGCTCGGCCCGGGGGTTTGGGTGGCAGCGACATCTGGATGTCCACCCGCACACCGAGCGGGCACTAAGGAGCCACCATGAGAACCGCTGCAATCCCCGCACTGGTGTCGGCGGCCCTGGTGATCGCGTGCGAACCGGAGTCCGCTCCGGTCGAGGTGAACCTCCAGGCCATGTCCTTCGCCAACTCGGAGTGGTCCGCGCCGGTGAACCTGGGGGCGCCGATCAACACGGCCGCCAACGAGCAAGGCCCCAGCCTGGCGAACGACGGGCTCAGCCTCTACTTCGGATCGGACGGCCCTGGCGGATCCGGTTCCTTCGACCTGTGGGTCGCGCACCGCGCGTGTCTGGACTGCCCCTGGGAAGCGCCTGTCAACCTCGGCGCGGTGGTGAACACCGCTGCCAGCGAAACCGGGCCGAGCCTGTCCGCCGACGGCCACCTGCTGTTCTTCACGAGCACCCGAGCGGGAGGACAGGGCTTGAGCGACCTATACCTGTCACACCGCGCCAACCCCAACGACGACCTGGGGTGGGAGCCACCGGTCGCACTCGGCCCCGGGGTCAACACCCCGGCGAGCGAGGCGGGGGCCGAATACCTGCAGGACGCGGACGCGGGGACGGTGAACCTCTACTTCAATCGAGCGCCCGCAGGCGGTACGGCGGACATCTATGCGGCGTCGCTCACGC
>QHVC01000005.1 GCA_003222205.1 Gemmatimonadota bacterium
CGTCGTTGTAGGCGTCGGCGATGTACGCGGCCATGTCGCGCTGGCTGGGGCGGTCCTCGAACGTGCCTAGCGCCTGCGCCGCCGCTCCGCGCGGCGACAGCAGGCCGGCGATCGCCACGGCATCGAGGCGCGCCGCCGCCCGCGGCCGCGGCACCTCGACAACGATGTAGAGATCGGTGACCTCGTTGTCCACGATACCGAAACCGACGCCGCCGTCGTGCAGGCGTGCCGCGACGGAGAGGTCCGCGCCCGAGGGCTCAAGGAGGCCGCTGGGGTGGTTGTGCAGCAGCAGCTCGCCGCGCTGGGCGATGCCCGGGAGCGCGAGCACCGCGTCCACGGTGCCGCGGGCGGCCACGCGCGCCGTCACGATCGCGCCGTTCCCGTCGAGCCCCCCGACGAACGACACTTCGCGGCCGTGCGCCGCGCGGATCTCCGCGCGCAGCAGCTCGCGAACGGCCGGCGCGAGCCGCTCGACGCTCACGTCTTGAGCTCGCGCTTCTTGGCCGCCGGAAACAGCACGTTGTTGAGGATCAGACGATAGCCTGGCGAATGCGGGTGCAGCGACAGGTCGGTCGGCGGATCGCCGATCTGATGCTGCGGGTCCTCCGGGTCGTGGCCGCCGAAGAAGGTCCAAGTGCCCTTCCCGTGGTCGCCGTGGATGTACTTCACCCACGGCGCGCCCTCTTCGTCGCCGAGCACGGTGTCGCCCGCCTTCAACCGCTCCCGCACGAACGACGTCGTCAGCCCGTAGAAATCGGGGATCACCTGGCGGTGGTTCTGCACCAGCATCGCCGGCACCGGGTCGATCTTCGCGCTGAAGTTGAACAGCTTGAACGCGCCCAACGGCTGGCGGCGGCCCGGCGCGTTCACCTGGTGCCCGTCGATGTCGGAGAAGCTCGCCACCGTCGGATCCGGCTCGACGTGCCCGCCGGTGAACGCCAGCGCCTGGCTCCAGTCGAGTTTGGCGTCGGCCTGGGGATCGGGGGGCGTGCCGTCGGCGTAGGAGGCGGCGATGTCCACCCGCTCGGCGGCGAGCGCGAGATCCAGCGTCTCGGTCGCCGTGCACATCGCGAACAGAAACCCCCCGTTACCCACGTAGTCGCGGATGTGACGCGCCACGGACTTCTTCAGGTCCGGCACGCTCGCGAACCCCAGCTGTCGCGCCGCCGTTTGATTGTAGCGCACCATCTCGGCGAGCCACGACGCCCCGGCGTAGATCAAGTAGAACTTCGAGTACTGCCCGGTGAAGTCCTCGTGGTGCAGGTGCAGCCAGTCGTAGTCCTTGAGCCCGCCGCCGACGACTTCCGGATCCCAGATCTTGCTGAACGGGATGCCGGCGTACTGGAGTGCCATCGTGACCGCGTCGTCCCACGGCGGCACGTTGGGCGGCACGTACACGGCGACCCGCGGCGCCTTCTCGAGCGGCACCGCGTCGGCGTTCGCGCCTTCGATCTCCCCGCGGATCGCCGTCACCCGCGCATCGTCCACCGGCTCTACGCCGACGCCCGCCAGCGCCGCCTCGCGGCGCAGCGCGGGACCGTCGGGGAGGAGAAACGACCCGCCGCGGTAGTTCAGCAGCCACTCGGCCTTGAGCCCGGCCTGGATCGCTCGATAGGCGACCCCGTACGCCTTGAGGTGGTCGCTTTGCGCGTCGTCCATGGGAATTAACAACGTCGGACTGACGGACAGTCGGACCGTCGGACGAAGACCCAGGAAGCCAGGGCCGACCGACAGTCCGACTGTCCGACCGACCGACTGTATGAACTCCCGCCGCCTCATGATCGCGGAATCGCTCCCTTCGCCCGCTCCAGCTCGCGGCGCGCTTCGGGCACCACGGCGCTCCCGGGATACGTGAGGATCAGGTGCTCCAGGTGCGCGACGGCGTCCTCGGCCTTGCCGCGGCGCAGCAGCAGTCGCGCCCACGCCAGCTCGGCGGCGGGCGGCGCGGCCCCGCGGTCACCGCCTGGACTCCCCGAGACGATCTCGGCGAACAGCTCCACCGCGGTGGTGTCGTGCGTGCCACCCAGCGCCATGGCGATCTGACCGGCGACGAGCAGGACGTCGACGCGACCGCTCCCGGCGGGCAGGCCGCCCGCCGCCCGCCGCAGCGCCCCGACGGCCGCCGCCGAATCGCCACGCGCCAGGAGCAGCAGCGCCGCGCCGAGATCGCGGTTCTGCGCGGCGCCGATCTGCTGGAGCAGCGCCAGCATCGCCGCGCGCTCCGTCGCGCCGCGGCGCTCGCCCGCGTAGGGCCCGGCCTCCCGGAACAGGTCGCCAGCGCGCTTCAGGTCGCCGCGATACAGGGCAACCCACCCCTTCAGCGCGAGGGCGTCGACGCTCGAATCGGAGGCGAGCAGCTGCTCGGCGCGGTCCAGCTCCCCGCGCGCCAGGCGCGCCCGCACCAGCGCGTAGCGCAACGCTTGGCGGTCCTCGCCGCTGAGCCGGTCGCCCGTCGCCGCCAGGGTCGCTGCCGCCGAGTCCAGCAGCCCGTCGCCGATGAGGATTTCGACCAACGTGGCTTTGGCCAGCGCCTGCGCGTCGGCGGCGGCCGCGGGGTCGGCCGCGACCTGTTCCAGAGCCGCGCGCGCGCCTACTCGGTCGCCGGCGTCGAGCAAGGCGCGGGCCGCGGTCGCGCGGGCCTGGACGGCGAGGGCGCCGGGCACGAAATCGGCGAAGCGGTTCAGGGCCAGCCCGCGCACCCGCTTCGCTTCGGGCCCGGGAACGGTGGTGGCGCGATCCGCGAAGCGCCGCAGCGCCAGCACCGCGTCCTGCGACGGCGTTGCCACCGTCGGCGCGAACAGCGTCCACGCCCGCATCGGATCGCCCCACCCCAGCAACAGCTCCGCGCCGAGCCGCCGCGTGGCGGCGAGGGCGGCCGGTCCGGTGAGCGCGCGGATCATCTTGTCGTGCTGGTCCTCCGGCGCATCCGCGAGCTGCGCGACCGCGTTCGCGGCTTGGGCGGGGTTGCTGACGACGAGAGTTCCCCATTCGGTCGCCGCGGACTCCCAATCGCCGGTCCGCTGCGCCAGGTCGGCGAGCTCGAATGCCAGCGCCGTCGCCCGGCCCAGCGCGCGACGTCCGCGCTGCAGCACCGCGCGCGCATCGTCGAATTGGCGCTGGTCCTCGAGCGCCACCGCCCACTCGCGCCACGGGGACTCATCGCCGGGGGCGCGGGCGATCCAGCGCTCGGCGGCGGCCCGCACGCTGTCGGTCTGGTCGAGCCCCGCGTACACGCGCAGCTCCACGGCGCGCAACAACATGCTGGCGGTGTCCACGACCTCCGCCCGACGCACCAGGGGCAGCAGCTCGGCGAGCCGGCCCAGCCCGGGGAGCACCCGCTCCAACCCGAGCAGCGCGGCGAGATTCGCCGGCTCCCCCCGCAGCGTCGTCAGGTAGACGGTCGCGGCGTCGCTGAGTCGCCCCTGGCGCTCCAGCTCGAACCCCTGGCCGATCGCCTGCGCGGCGAGCGGCGCCGCGCCCGCCCCCGTGAGGAAGAGGACGAAGAGCGCGTTACGGACGCGCGGGGGACGCAGCAGGCGCATTGAGCCGGCGGAAGTATTCGAGAACGAGGCGGCGCTGCTCCGGCGTCAGACCGGTCAGCTCTTCCCACGTGGGATACTGCAGTCGCGGCTTCGTGCCCGTCGCCCCCGGAGCCAACACGCCGGGCAGGTGCACGCTGTCGCCGATCGCCGGACGGCTGGTGCGCTGGCGGTTTTCATCGGGCTCGGGGCCGGTCAGCGTGCGGCCCGCGTCGAGCAGCCGGCGGTACAGCCGCTGCTGCCGTTCCACCGTCTGGCGGTCGAGGCGGCCGGCATCGAGCTGGCGTGCCAGGTCGCGCGCTTCCTGCGCCAGCGGGCCGGCGGCCCCCGATGCCCCTTCCGCGCGCAATCGCTCCAGCTGTTCGGCGAGGGCGCGCTGGCGCGCGGCGAGCGCCCGCATCTGCTGCAGCAGCTCCGGCCCACCCATCCCCATCAGCGGCAACAGCCCCTGCGCGTCGCCGGCGAGCCCCTGCTGCTGGCCGGCCATCCGCGCCAACTGCTCCACCGCCTCCTGGAAGCCCGAGCCCGAGCGCGCCCCCGACACGGCTTCGCGGCTGCGCGCCAGCGCGTACACCGTAGCGTTGAGGGCATCGAGCGCGTCCTCCGCGAGCGCCTGCGCGGCCGGGACGTTGGGCTGCGCCTGCTCGAGCTGCTCGCGGGCGGCGCGCATCTGCCGCTGGGCGAATCCGATCGCGCTCTCAAGGCCCGGCGACACCAGGGCGTGTTTGCCGGCGGCCTCGCGCACCTGGCGGGCGATGGCCTCCGCGCCCTCTTCGATGGAGGCTTCCTGGGCGCGGATGCCCGCGGTCCCGGTCGGCTGGCGCAGCCCGTCGGCGACCTGCTCCTGGCGCTGGGCGAGGGCGGCCGCCTCGCTCATGGCGCGATCGAGCGCCTCCAGCGTCTCCCGGCGCCACTCCCCCGCCAGCGAATCGCGCCGGGCGCGCAGCATCTCGGGCAGATCGTCGAGCGCGTCTTCGGCCTCGCGCCCCGACTGCTCGGCGCCGGCGGCGTCGCGTTGCCCGGCCGCCTGGGCCGCGCGGCCCATCGCCGCGCGGGCCCGGCTCAGCGCCGCCCGCGGCGGCTGCAACGCGGCGGGGAGCCGATCGCTTTCCGGCGGGACGAGGTCGTGGCCGGTGCGCTCCAGATCCCGTGCGAGCGAGTCCGCCCCGGCCGCGAGGTCCCGCTCCGCCGCGGCCGCGGCGGAGTCGGCGCGGCGGGCGTCGCCCCGGTTCCACTCGTCCTGGCGACGCCGCAGATCTTCGGCGTCGGCGGCCAGGGAGGACAGCGCGCCCTCCACCGCCGCGCGGCGGAACAGCTCGCGGCTGCGCTCCAGCTCCTGGCGCAATTGCTGCTGCGCCTCGGCGAGCCGCTGCAGCGCCCGGCGGGTCGCTTCCGGATCGAGCCGGGACAGCGCCTCCTGCAGCTCGCGCAGCCGTTGCTCTAACTCCGGCGTGATCGCCCGCTGTAGCATCTCGCGCACCTCCGCGAGCCGCGCCTGGAACGCCGAGTCGGTGACCCCCGCGGCGGCGGCGGCGCGCGCCACCTCCTCCACCGCCTGCGCCAGCTCGCGGACTTTGTCGCTCACCGCCGCCTGCTGGCGCGCCAGCGCCTCCGCGCGCTGCGACGCCTCGAACGGCAGCGCCCCTGCCTGGCGGCCCGCCGTCTCGCGGCCGTCTCCGCCCTCCGGCGACTCCCGCGAGCGCTGCTGCGCGAGGTCCGCGGTGCGGTCGGCGAGGCGGCGCTGCTCCGCGCTCACCGAGTCCGCCGCGGACGCGAGCGCTTGCGTCGCGTCACGCGCCGCTGCCCGCAGCTCCTCGCGGCTCAGCAACCGCAGCGCGAACTCGCGGCTGCGCCCGGCGTGCGGCCCCGGGGGAGGGGCGTTGTCCCACGCCTCCACGCGGAACCGCAGCGTGTCGCCCGGCAGCAGGCCGCGCTGCCGCGCATCGAGCTCGGCCTGGAGGATCGCTCGGTCGCCGACGCCGCTCACGTCCAGGGAGTCGCGCACCGGGTCCCCGACCTTCCCCGTCTGACTCACCCGCCAGCTCACCACCGCGAGCCGGGCGACGCCGTGATCGTCCCGCACGTCAATCACCAACGGTTGCCGCAGCGACAGCGGCAGGGTCGTGTCGTCACCGGGCACCGGCACGGCGACCGTCGGCGCCGAGTCGGCGATCACGCGCACGACGAGCGTCGCGACGTCACCTTCGAGCGGCGCGCCATCGGCGGTGGCGAGCGCGAGCCGCCAGGCGCCGCCGGCGCGCGGGGTGAGCGCGCCGGCGAACGCCGACCCATCGACGCGCAGCGCGACGACCGACGGCCCCGCCGTCCAGGCGGCGGCGCGCAACAACACGCTCGCCGCGCCGCGCGTGACCAGGGTCGTCCCCTCGGGCACCGTGACCGTGTCCACGCCGGTCAGCACCGGCTCGTCGGGGCGATCCAGGTACGGCGGGAAGCGCGCGGTGATTTCCAACGCGGCGAGAAACGCCGGCAGCGCCACGGCGACGCGCACCTCGGCGCTGCGACGGCCGCCGCTCGACGCGCGCAGGAACAGGTCGTGCTCGAGCGGGCCCAGGCGCCGCGCCGCGCGTCCCTCCGCGCCGAGCGGCACGACTTCGGCGCGCCACGCTTCCCCCGGGCCGCGCCGCCACAGCGTCGCGCGCGCCGCCCCGGGCGCGACGATCGAGACCGTCACGCTGTCCCCGCGGTGCACCGCCGACCGGTCAACGCTGACCCGCACGGGCGCCCGCGCGTCAGCGAGCGTGCGCAGCGGATGCCAGAACGCCGCCGCGCGCCCCGAGGCCGGAGCCGCCGCCACGAACAGCACGGCGCCCAGCGCCGCGACTCCCGCCGCCGCGGCGAGCCCACGCCACGTCCCCTCCGCGAGCGCCCGCCGCACCGCGGGAGCGGTTGCGCCCACGACACTCGCGGCGCGCGCGTCCGCCGCCGCCAGCAAGTCGGCGCTGCCGCCCGCCCGCGGCGCGAGCAGTCCCACCACGCTCCCCGCGCGCGCGCCGGCGTGCCGCTCGACGAGGCGGCCCACCAGGCCGTCGGCTACCGCCCGGGCGGCGCGCGCCGCGAGTCGCAGCGCCATCGCGGCGACCGCCACCATCACGATCCACGCGAGCGTCACCGCGATCGCGGCCGGGGCGAGCTGCACCCCCGCCGCCGCGACGGCGAGCGCCGCCCCAACGCCGGCGAGGGCCGCCGCGAGCGCGCGGGCGCGCGCGTGCGGAGCGCCGAGCCGTCGCAGGCGCCGCGCCGTCTCGGTCATCGCGTCGCGCTCACCGCGTAAGTGAAGAGGTTGACGCCCATGCGCAGGGCCGCCTCGTGGAGCTCCGGGGGATCGTGGTAGACCTCGGGGTCTTCCCAGCCGTTTCCGAGGTCGGATTGATATGAATAGTACACCACCAGGCGGTCCCCCAAAAAGATCCCGAAACCCTGAGCCGGCAGCCCGTCGTGCTCGTGGATCTTGGGGATGCCCTTCGGGAAGTCGTACACGAGGTGGTAGATGGGGTGGGAAAGTGGGACCTCCACCAGGGGGTGATCGGGGAACACGCGCGCGATCTCCCGCCGGAACGATTGGTCCATACCGTAGTTATCGTCGGCGTGGAGAAACCCGCCCTGCTCGAGGTAGCGCCGCAGGTTGTGCAGCTCCTCGTCGGAGAAATGCACGTTGCCGTGTCCCGTCATGTACAGGTAGGGGACGTCCCACAGCTCGTCGCCGGTGAGTGTGACCACGCGCTCGCGGGCGGCGACGTGTAGCGCCGTGCGCTGGCGCAGGGCGGTAAGCAGGTTCGGCAGCGCGGAGGGGTTCGCGTACCAGTCGCCGCCGCCGTCGTAATGGAGGCGGCCGACGGTGAGAAAGGCGTCGGACGGTCGGACGGTCGGACGGTCGGACAGTAAAGCAGACAGCCCGACTGCGAAGACCAGTCCGACGGTCCGACGGTCCGACAGTCCGGCGAAGTTCATAGTTCGTTCACGAGCCGATACGCCGTGTTGCGAGAAATCCCCGTCTCCTCGGCGAGCTGCTCCGCCGCGTCCTTGCGCGTCAGCCCCTGCGCGAGCAGCGCCCGGGCGCGGGCTTCGGGATCGGGGGGTGCCTCCGGCGCTTTGGCTTTGCCGGTTCCCGCCACGATCACCGTCACCTCGCCCCGCGCCGGCGCTTCCGCATAGTAACCCGCCAATTCTGCGAGAGTGCCGTCGCGCGTTTCTTCGAAGACTTTGGTGAGCTCGCGCGCCACGGCGGCGCGGCGCCCGGCGCCACACGCTGCGGCGAGGTCACCGAGCAGCCCGGCCACACGACTGGGGGCTTCGAACAGCACCACGGTCCACTCCGAATCCGCGACCGCCTCGAGGAGGCGGCGGCGGTCGCCGCCCTTGCGCGGGAGGAACCCCAAAAACACGTAGCGGTCGGCACCGAGGCCGGAAACGGCGAGCGCGGCGGCGACGGCCGTGGGACCGGGGATGGTCACGACGGGGATGCCCCGGGCGCGCGCCTCGGCGACGAGGCCCGCCCCGGGGTCGCTTACGGTCGGCGTGCCGGCGTCGGTGACGAGGGCGACATCCGACCCGGCGTGCAGCAGCTCGAGGATCTTGCGCGGCGCGCTCTCGGGGGAATGGGCGTGGAAGCTTAGGAGGTCGGCGGGCGAGCCGACGTGGTGGAGCAGCGTCTTGGTGCGGCGCGTATCCTCGGCGGCGACGACCGCCGCGCGTTTCAGCGTCTCGGCCGCGCGCGGCGAAAGGTCGCCGAGGTTGCCGAGCGGGGTGGCGACGACGTAGAGCGTGCCGGCCACGTCACCACGACACCGGCCACGGCAGGCGCCCGTAGAAGCCGGCCGCCTGCAGGACGTAGCGGTGCTCCCGCGTGGCGTCCTTGAGCACCTTGGGGGCCGTGCCCGGCATGACGATCTCCACGCCTTCGAGCAGCTGCAGCGCCCAGTCGGTGAGCGCGTGCGACAGCTCGTCGGGCTGCACGACGGCGTCGGGCATGTCTCCGCCCCGCGGCACGCTCATCAGACCCAGGGCCTTGTGCGTCTTGAGCATCGCTTCGGACACCTTCTGCGCCCGGCGCTTCGCGTCGCCGGGCAGCTCCAGCTCGACCGCGTCCACGATGCGCCAATACAGCTCGCGGTACGTGCTCACCAGCGCCGTCGGGGCCTGCGCCGGCAGCTCGGCCACCGCCGGGAACACGGCGGCCGACATCGCGGGGAGGTTGCCGTCGCCGCCCGGCTGGAACAGCCCTTCCACGTATTGAGGCACCGCCACGTTATCGGGCTTGTCGCAGAAGTAGCCGCTCTTGTACTTGCCGTGGTCGAGGCGCAGGTAGGAAATGCGGCCGTTGGAGATCAGCTCGAGCACGCCGGTGAGCTTCTCCTCGTGGAGCACGGGGAACATCGCCGCGGGCTGATGCGGATCCACGAAGCGTGGCTCGGCGGGGGCGGCGCACCCCTGATACATCCAGGCGAGCTGTTCCATCGGCGCGATGCAGTAGCACAGCTCGCCGCGCTCGACCTCGGCGTGCATGCGCCGCAACGCCTCCGTGATCGTGATGACCTGGCGCCCCGCGGTGTGCAACGAGGCCGCGTTGACGGCCTCGCCTTTTCGGAAGAACAGCAACAGGCATTCGTCGGGGAGGTACGCGCTGATGAACCCGTCCACCCGGCCGTCACGGTCGCGTTTGGCGAACGTGAGGAGGTTATCGAGATGGATGAACGCGAGCCGGGTGCGGTGAATCAACTGGCCCGCCTGCGGGAACTGCAGATCCGCGAGGCGAACCGGGGTGTTCGTCAGGCGAGCCGTGCTCGCGCGCATCGTCCTCCGGCTTTACGGCGCCAAGAGCTTCTTGATCTTCTCGTCGAACGCGGGCTTGGGGTAGGCACCGACGAGGGTGTCCACGTGGACGCCGTCCTTGAAGAATAGAATACTGGGAATCGAGCGCACGTTGAAGCGCATGGAGGTGCGCAGGTTCTGGTCCACGTCCATCTTGGCGACCTTGAGCTTGCCGTTGTATTCGGCGGCCAGCTGCTCGACGATCGGTGCCACCATGTGGCACGGGCCGCACCAGGTCGCCCAGAAATCCACCAGGGCGAGTCCCCGGTGCTGCTCGATCTCCGCGCCGAAGCTGTCGTCGGTGACCGCCACCATGTTCTTGCCTGCCATGACCTACCGCTCCTTATCGGGCAATCATTAAGTTCACCTGCAATGGCCGCCCGCCTCGCCCATGTCGGGATCGCCGTACCGAGCCTCGCCGAGGCGTTGCGGTTCTACCGCGATGTCCTGGGCCTCGAGCCGACCGGCCGCCCGGAAACCGCGGACGGCGCCGCCATCGTCAGCCTGCCCTTCGGCGACACCGTGGTCGAGCTGCTCGAGCCGTGCGATCCCGCGAGCCCCGTGGCGAAGTTTCTCGCCAAACGCGGCCCGGGGATCCACCACGTCTGCTATCGCGTCCCGGATCTCGACGCGGCGCTCGCCCGGTGCCGCGCGGCGGGCTACCGGCTCGTGGACGACACGCCCCGCCGAGGCGCCGGCGGCCGGCGCATCGCGTTCGTGCACCCCAAGGCGACGGCAGGCATCCTGCTCGAGCTGACCGAATGAAAAAACGTCAGACGGTCACCCTCAGTTCCCACTGGTCTGGCCCCCACACGGCTTCGCCGGGCTGGGGATCTGCTCGATGTGGACGTCGGCGACCATCCACCCGCCCTGCCGTGTCCGCTGCACGTCGAATCGCTGGACGTAGGTGCAGTGTTCTCGCTGCATCTCCACGCGGAACGTCACGATATCCCGCTGACCCGGCGCTTGAAGCGGACCCTCGATAATCCGATACCCGACGTGATTCAGGTATACGCGCATGGCCGACACACGCATCACGACCACGGAGTCCTTCATGCTCGCGCGCGCTGGGCCGCGCTCGTTGCCCCATAGTTCAGCCATGCGCTTTAGATCATTGCTCTTCACCGCAGCGAGGAATTGAACGAGCGCAGTGTTTGGGGTCTGAGGCTGGGGTGTCTGCGGCCGAGCGTGGCCGCACGCGAGAAGAACCAGGGCACCGCAGGCAGCCAACGGAATGGATTTTCGCGTCACGGGAGAC
Organism: Gemmatimonadota bacterium; assembly: GCA_003222205.1. Taxonomy (GTDB): domain Bacteria; phylum Gemmatimonadota; class Gemmatimonadetes; order Gemmatimonadales; family GWC2-71-9; genus QHVC01. The sequence continues at coordinate 10,627 of QHVC01000005.1, forward strand.
GACCCACGGGTGAGCAGCACGCCCCGAAGGTAAGAAGACATGCGGCTCTACGTCAACATTGATCACGTCGCCACCGTGCGGGAAGCGCGTCGCACCGACGAGCCCGACCCGGTGCGCGCGGCGGAGCTCGCCGAGCGCGGCGGCGCCGACGGCATCACCGTGCACCTGCGCGAGGACCGCCGCCACATTCAGGACGCCGACGTCCGCGCGCTGGCGCGCCGGACCGGCACGGTGCTGAACCTGGAGCTCGGGGCGTCCCCCGCCATCGTCCGCATCGCCGGCGGCCTCAAACCCCATCAGGCGACGCTCGTCCCCGAGAACCGCCGCGAGATCACGACCGAAGGCGGTCTCGCCCTCGCCCGCAGCAGCCGCCGGCTGCAGGGCGCCGTGCGCCGGCTCCAGGACGCCGGCCTGCGCGTGAGCCTGTTCATCGACCCCACGCGCGAGGCGGTGGCGCGAGCCGCCGAGTTGGGCGTGCCGGCCGTCGAGCTACACACCGGACGCTACGCGCACGGCTGGCGCCGCGGCGACGCCGCCCTGCGGCAACTGCGCGACGCCGCCGCGCGCGCCAAGAGGCTGGGGCTCGCGGTGCACGCGGGTCACGGCCTCACCTACGAGAACGTGCAGCCCGTGGCCGCGATCCCGGAGCTCGAGGAGCTGAACATCGGGCACAGCATCGTGAGCAACGCGATCTACTGGGGTCTTGAAGAAGCGGTGAGGCGGATGAAAGAACTGGTTGTCGGTTCACGGTTGTCGGTTGTCGGTCAACCACAGTCGCCGACCGAGAACCGTAAACCATGAACCGAAAACCGCGCATCGTTTGACCGCTCTGCAGCAACCCCCTACTTTGGTGCGCCGATGACCCAGCCGACACCGCCGGGCAAGCCGCTCGGCATGACGGACTTCTTCGCCCTCGAGGCTGGCGAATACCTCGAGCGGCTCGATGCCGTGCTGCAGCCGGCCGAGGGCACCGCGCCGCTGGCGGATGAGTTCGTGCGGCTGGCGCGCGCTCTGCGCGGCAGTGCGCTGATGGCGAGCCAGCCGGCGATCGCGCGGGCGGCGGCGGGGCTGGAGTCGCTGGCGCGCGCGATCCGCGAGGGGCGGCGGCCCTGGGAGCCGGGCGTCAAACAGATGGCGGTGCGGGCCGTCGACGACCTCAAGATCTTCGTGCGCCGCGTCGCCGCGTGGACCGACGCGGACACGGCGAAAGCCGAGGCGCTGGCGCTGCAGCTCGAGCAGATGGCGGGGCGGCCGTCGGCGCAGGTGCGCGCCGCCGAGGCGCTCGGCCTCGACGCCGGGGCGCGAGCCTTCGTGGCCCGGGAAGGCGCGGCGATCGCCAGCGCGCTCGACCGCGCCGCCAAGGCGCTGCGCGCCAACCCGCTGGCGCACGACCCACTGCAGCACATCCTCAAGGCGCTGCAGCCGCTGCGCGGCCTCGCGGCGCTCAACGACTTGCCGCCGCTGCCGGACCTGCTCGAGGGCATCGAGCGGTCGATCGGCGAGCTGGAACGCGCGCGAGCCTCCTCAGCTCCCACGCCCGACGGGCCCGACCTCTTCCAGCAGGCCGCGGCCGCCATCGCGCGCGCCGCGCGCGAGGTCGCCGAGCGCGGCCGCCCCGATCCCGAGAGCGCGGAGTTCCGGAGCTTCGCCGGCGTGCTGGTGAAGTTCCTCGAGGCGGATCAGGGGGAAGGCGGCGTCGTGCCAATCGGCGCGCTGTATTTCGATGACTCAGGGCCGCACATCGTGCGGCGCGGCACGTCGGCCGCGCGCCCCGCGGTCCTGGGCCGTGTCGAGCTGGTCAGTCACGGGGAGCACCTGAAGCAAGTCGCCGATTCGCTGGAGCGCGCGCCCAGCCAGACGCAGCGCGAGCTGCGCGCGCACACGTTGGCCGGAACGTTCCGGGCCCTGGCGGGGGCGGGCGGCGGCCCCCTCGCGGAACGGGTCGCGGAGTTCGCGCTCGCCAGCCGCGAAGCGGTCACCAGCGGCGCCGCGGTCGCGAACGCCGCCGCCTTCGCGGCAGAGCTGCGCCGCGCCGGCGACATCCTCAGCCGCTCGTCCGGAGCCGACGAGACCGAGCTCGCCATGGAGCTTGAGGCGGTGACCCGAAACCTGTCCGCCATCCGCGGCGCGGGCGCCGTCGTACCGATCGAGTCGCTCGCTCCCCCTGCGGCGTCGCGAGCGCCGGGCGCGGACGAACCGATCCCCGAGACGCCGGACCTCGTCGGCTCGTGGGCCACCTACGCCCGGTTGGTGGCGGGTGGCATCGGCCCCGCCTCGCTCGCGGAGCTGATCGCCGCCCCGTCGGCGGACACCGCCCGGCCCGTGCCGCCGCCCGCCGCCACAGCGCCGCGCCGGGCGGCCGCGCCCGAGCCGGCCGTCGTGGACATCCGCACGCTGCTCTACCGCGGCCAGCGCGCGCAGCAGCGCGCCCAGGAGCTGCGCCAGGAAGCCCGGACGGCCTCCGGGGAGCGCCTGCGCGCGCTCGTCGACGAAGTCTGCGACCTCGTTGCCCTCGCCATCGAGCCCGAGTAGCCGCGCCACCCGCTGGGCCTGGCTCATCGGCCTGGCGGTCTCCGCCGGCCTGCTCGCGTGGACGCTGCACGACGTACAGCCGCGCGCGATCCTCGCGCACGCGGGGCGCGCGAATCCGTGGCTCCTCGTCGCGACCGTCGCCCTCGCGACGCTCACCTTCCCGATCCGCACTTGGCGCTGGCAGGTGATGCTGCGCGGCGACGACGACCGCCGGCTCCCGTTCCTCCCGCTGTGGCACGCGACGGCGGTCGGCTTCATGGCGAACAACCTGCTCCCTGCCCGCGCCGGCGAATTCGCCCGCGCCTATGTCGCCAAACGACAGCTCCCGGTGCGCTTCACCACCGCGCTCGCCTCCATCGGCGTCGAGCGGGTGATGGATGGGCTCGTGATGGTGGCGTTGATGGCCGTGGCGATCGCCGTGCCGTCGTTCCCGCGGCACGCGCGGATCGGCACGGCCTCGGTCAGCCACCTGGCGACCGGGGCGGCGATGCTGTTCGGCACGGCGCTGCTGGTGGCCCTCGCGGTGGTGCACCGCCCCGCCCCCTGGCTTTCCTTCTTTAATAGAGTCCTGCACGCCGTCCTCCCCACCCGCTTCGCCGACCGTCTGGTGCGGTTCGCCGAGGGGCTGATCGGCGGGCTGGAGGTGCTGCGTCGTCCGGGTCGCTTCGCCGCGGTGGTGGCGTGGTCGCTGCTGTTGTGGCTGGTGAACGCGGCCGCCTTTGCCGTCTGCTTCCGCGCCTTCGGCATGCCCGTGCCCGCCGCGGGCGCCTTGCTCCTCCAGGCGATCATCGGCTTCGGCGTGGCGCTGCCGTCGTCGCCCGGATTCGTGGGCGTGTTCGAGCTCGCCACGAAGTACACGCTCGAGGTGTACGGCATCGCGCCCGACCTCGCCGTCAGCTACGCTCTCACCTACCACCTCACCACCTTCCTGCCGATCACGTTGCTCGGGCTCTACTCGCTGCGGCGCGTGCACGTCCCCCTCGGCACCCTGCAGACCGCGGGTCAGGAAGCGTGACGTCGGCGGCGGAGCACATCCGCATCGCAGCCCACGCCAAGGTCAACCTGTTCCTGCGGATCCTGGCGCGTGAGCACGGGGGGGGCGGCGGGGGCGGCGGGGGCGGCCATCACCAGATCGAGACCGCGTTCGCGTTGCTCGAGCTGGCCGACGAGCTGGTCGCCGGGCGGAGCGGCGCGCCAGGCGCGGTGACCCTGACGGTCCACGGCCCCGACCTGGGGCCCGTCGAGGAGAATCTCGCCGTGCGCGCCGCACGCGCCGTGCTCGCCGCGACCGGGAACCGTTTCGGCGTGGCGCTCACGCTCACCAAGCGCATCCCCGTGCGCGCCGGACTGGGCGGCGGCTCGAGCGATGCGGCCGCGGCGCTGCACGCGGTGAACGCGCTCGCGGGCAACGCCGTGCCCCGCGCCGAGCTGCTGCAGTTCGCGGCGAAGCTGGGGGCGGACGTGGCGTTCTTCGCGACCGGCGCGCCGGCGGCGTTGGCGTGGGGCCGCGGCGAGCGGTTGTTCCGGCTCGCGCCGCTCCCCGCCGCGCCCGCGCTCATCGCGGTTCCCCCAGCCGGGGTCGCGACGGCCGACGCCTACCGGTGGTGGGACGAGATGCATCCCGACGCCGCCGCGCGCGGCGCCGTGGCGCTCGACGCCGAGGCGTTAGCGAGTTGGGGAAGCGTGGGCCGGCTGGGAGGCAACGACTTCGAGCTGCCGGTGTTCGGCAAGCAGCCCGCGCTGCGGGCACTGTTCGAGCGGCTCGCCGGGACGCATCCGTATTGGGTGCGCCTGTGCGGATCGGGGAGCGCGGTAGCGGCGGTCTACAAGAGCGATCGCGATCGCGACGACGCGGCGCAGCAGCTGGGCAGCCGGGAGCAGGAGGTGATCCTCACGATGACGCGGCGCGTGCCGGCGTCGGCGCCGGCAACCGGGTAGGAGCGGAAGGTCGAGCAAGGGAGGAACCGATGAGGCGATCGACGCTGATACTCCTCTTCATGGCGCGGCCGTTCGAGCTCTGCGCGCAGTCGGCCACCGATACGACTATCACCGTCAGCGGGATCGTGCAGGCCGCCGCAAAGGGACCCTCCCACTGGGGGCTCTTCCTTCCCGCTCCGCTCGTCGTGCGCGGCGTGCGCATCGGGTGGCTGAGTATCGAGGGTGACCCCCACGGCATCGACAACCACCAGGACCGCTTCGTCGAAGCCACCGGGACCCTGCGCGTCGGGACGGACTCTACGGGTGCGGCGGTCGCGGCGCTCGTCGATCCGCGGGCGAAGGAGCGCGACCCCGCGGGGATCGTTCGCCAGAGCGTCCAGCTCAGTTTCACGCAGCGCGCCGTGGTCACGCTCGCCCTGGAGCCGTCCCGGTTCGGCTGGCGCGACTCGGCGGGGAGCCCGAGCGGGGTGCGACCGATGCTGCTGTTCAGCCTCGTCAACCACGGCGACGTGCCGATCCAGATGAGCTTCCCCCGCTACGAGGTGATCTGCGTGCGGGTGCGGTCGGTGGAGGCGGGGCTCGCGGACACCTCCTGGACCATTCTGATGCCCGGCGTGCGCAACATCTCGCTGGTGATGCGGCAGCGGTTCCAGGAGATCGTCGAGGTCCCACGCGAGGCCGCCCCGAAGGCGGGGCGGTATCGCGCCCGCGTGGAGCTGTGTGCGGGGAGCGTCTACGGGGCGGATGTATTCTTCGAGGTAACCCGCTAGTTTGTTGGCCGGCAGTCGCGCTGGCCCCTCGTCCAATGGCAGGACACCGGACTTTGGATCCGGGAATCCAGGTTCGAGCCCTGGGGGGCCAATCTCCCCGTTCCATGGCGCATCAGGGCTGCGCCTCTAGCGAGCGTTTCGCCCCGGCGGTATATCAGCCCTACCGACGAGCACAACGCGCCCGCGCGTTCGTCGAATCGCTGCCGCGTTGTCTCGCCTCTCATTCTCGCCGTCACGCGTCCGTGCGTTCGCCCAAGCCGTTGGGTGCGCGGGCGAGCTGTCTGAGCAGGATCACAACCTGATGTTCGTTGCCGGCCTCGCGCGGCCTTGTCGCGCGCGGGGGACTCCTTCCACCCGTGCCAGGAGGAGCGATGCTCAAGTCACGCCGTCGGCTGCTGCCTCTCGTCGGCGCCCTCGTGGTGCTCGCGCCGACCCGCGCGTTCGCGCAAAACCCCGTCACCATCAACGGCCGCGTGCAGAGCGAGGACGGCGCCCCCCTCGCGTACGCGGAGGTCTCGATCCCCAGCCTCGGCGTGGGGGCGGTGACGCGCGACGATGGGCGGTACGCCATCTACATCCCGGGCGCGCGCGTCACGGGCCAGTCGGTGCAGATGACCGCGCGCCGCCTCGGCTACAAGGCGCAAACAGTCACCGTGCAGCTCACCGAAGGGCTCATCAGCAAGGACTTCTCGCTCGCCGCCAACCCGCTGCAGCTCGGTGAGGTGGTGGTGACCGGCGCCGGCACGGTGACGGCGACCGAGAAGCTCGGCAACGTCCGCAACACCGTCTCGGCGGATCAGATCGAGCGCAGCAACGAGCAGAACGTCGTCGAGGCGCTCGCCGCCAAGGCCCCGAACGTCCAGGTCACCGGCCAGTCCGGCGATCCCGGCGCATCGTCGTTCATTCAGATCCGCGGCATTCGCACGGTCGTCGGCAACAACCAGCCGCTGTTCGTGGTGGATGGCGTGCCGATCAACAACTCGGCCGTTTCGACGTCGAGCTTCAACCCGCACGACGGTGGTTACTCGGGTGAGGGCACCGTGGTGGAGAATCGCGCCATCGACCTGAACCCCAACGACATCGAGAACATCGAGATCTTGAAGGGCGCGGCCGCGGGCGCGATCTATGGCGCGCGCGCCGGCCAGGGCGTCGTGCTGATCACGACGAAGGCGGGCCGCGCCGGCGCGACGCGCTTTTCGTACCGTTCCACCGCGTCGTTCGACAACGTCAGCCATTTCGTTCCGCTGCAGACCCGGTACGGCCAGGGCAGCCTCAATGTCCACGCGGATACTCTCCCAGGGCGTGACTCGGCGGGCACGTTCGTCCACGGCTCCTGCGACGTCCCCACGAACAGCATCTGCCGCCGCTCGTGGGGACCGCTGCTGCCCCCCGGCACCGCGGTGTTCGACCACGCCCGCGAACTGTACGAGACGGGGCACGTCGTCGAGAACGCCATGACGATCTCCGGCGGGAACGACCGGACGACGTTCTACCTGTCGGGGGAGAACCTCGACAACAACGGCATGTTCATCGGGAATCACGACCGGTTCAACCGCACCACCGTCCGGTTCAAGGGATCGCACCGGCCGATGGACCAGCTGAGGCTCAGCGCCAACCTCGCCTACGCCGACACGCGCGGGAACTTCGTGCAGCGCGGCAACAACGTGAATGCCGTGCAAATCCCGGTCCTGCGCACGCCGCCGGAGTTCAACAATCTCCCATACCTGGACCCGGTCTACCACCAGCATCGGTCGTACCGGTTCCAGCACCCGAACGACACCACCTTGGCCAAAGACCGGGGATTCGACAACCCCTTCTTCGCCCTCAACGAGCAGGTCAACCTTTCGAACGTGGGCCGAGTGTTCGGCAACATCAGCGCCGAGTACCTCGCGATGTCGTGGCTCAAGTTCGATTACACCCTGGGCGCCGACTACGCCAACGACGAGCGGCTGGAAGGCTGCGCCATCTCCTCATCCGACGTATGCAACCTCGGCCGGGTGATCGAGGGGAAGGTCGTGAACTACCAGATCGACCACAACCTCACCGGCACGGCGACGTATACGGTCAACCCCCGGGTTAGCGGGACGCTGACGCTCGGCCAGAACCTGAGCAGCCAGAACACCCGGAACCTCTTTGCGATCGGGCGAGGGCTGGTGGCGCCCACGCCGTACAAGCTCTCCAATACCGTCCAACGCGACCTCCCGCTCGATAACGAGGTCGTCATTCACCGCGAGTCCTACTTCGGCCAGGGCACGCTCGACCTGTACGACCAGGTGTACCTCACGGCCTCGCTCCGCAACGACGGCTTCTCGAACTTCGGCCGCCTCTCTCGGCGCGCCTGGTTCCCCAAGGCCAGCGCCGCCTGGACGTTCACGAAGGTGACGGGCGAGCGCCCGTGGCTCACGTTCGGCAAGGTACGCATCGCCTACGGCGAAGCGGGGACCGAGCCCCCGCCGTACGTCACATCGGGGACCTTTTTCTCCCAGATCTTTGGCGGCATCGCGCAGGGGACCGGCGTTACCCCCACGCAAAACGGGATCGGCGGGCTGCTGACCAGCGGCCAGAAGCCGGCGGACGTGCTGCGACCGGAACGCTCCAAGGAGCTGGAAGCGGGTTTCGACCTCGGGCTGTTCCGCGACCGCGCGGATGCCGCGCTCACGTACTACAGCTCCAAGACGGTGGACGTCATCCTCGCGACGCCGTTGTCGCCGTCCACCGGCTACTCGTTTCAATACCAGAACGCCGCCACGTTCCGCAACCGCGGCCTCGAAGCGACGATCAACGCCCGGCCGATCCAGAAGCCCGACTACGGCTGGGAAGTCGGCCTCCAGTGGGCCCGCAATCGCGGCTTGGTCCTCTCCTTGAACGGCCCGCAATACATCGGCCTCGGTGCCGGCGTGGCCCAAGTGGGCGAAGAGATCGGCGTGATTCGTGGGTCCGGGTATATCCACTGCGGCATCTCGAACCCCGCCCTGTTGGGTGGCGCCGTCGGCACGGCATGCGCTGGGGCGCCGAAGGGTGCGATGTACATCGACTCAACCGGGTTCCCGGTGACCGACCCCACCAAGCGCATTCTCGCCAACCCCAACCCCCGCTGGACCGGGAGCGTGCGAACTGGGTTCCGGTACCGGAAGTTCCAGATTTCCGGGCTCCTCGACATCCGCCACGGGAGCAGGGTGCCCAACGACGTGAAAGGCGCCCTGTGGAGTTATGGAACGCATCGTGACACGGAGAACCGGGCTACCTGCGTCCTTGTGGCCGGCGTAGAGCAATGCACCGGGAATCTGAAGGTGTTCGGTCGGGGAGGCTGGTTCGATGGACCGGTGGTCGGCCCCGGGGCCGGAAAGTCAGTCCCCATCGGCCAGAACTGGTATCAGGAAAGCGACGCACCCTGCCCGTTCTCGACCGTCGAGGAAGCATGCCTCGAGGACAACAGCTATGTCAAACTGCGGGAGATCTCGATCACCTACACGCTGGACCAGCCGTGGGTGCAAAGCTTCATCGGCGTGAGCAGCGTGGACATTCGCGTCTCGGGGCGGAACCTGCACACGTGGACCAAGTGGACCGGCTACGACCCGGAGACCAGCGGCGGCGGGTCCACCGACCCGATCCAGGGCACCGAATACTTCGGGAATCCCCAGACCCGGTCGTTCGTGTTCACCGTGACCCTCAACCGCTAGCCGAGAGGAGATCGACCTATGCTTCGCGAAATCAACGTCGCAGTCGTTTCTCTGGGTCTGGCGCTCGGGGCGGCGGGCTGCGGCAACTTCCTCACCGGGGACAAGCTCACCAACGACCCCAACAATCCCAGCCAGGCGACCCCCGAACAGCTCTTCGTCGGCGTGCAGGCCAACATGTTCAGCTCTCAGGAGAACTCGGTCGCCATGACGGTGTGCATGTGGATGCAGCAGTGCATGGGCGTGGGCGGCCGCTTCGTGGATCAATTCGCCCACTACACGATCGATGAGTTCAGCTGGGACGGCAACTGGTTCCAAACCTACAGCAGCGGCGGGCTGGTCGATCTTCGCAAGATCGAAGCGGCCGAGCGCACGGCTGGCGACAGCGTCTTTCTGGGCATCGCGAAGGTCTGGGAGGCGTTCGATATGGGCGTCGCAGCCGACCTCTGGGGTGATGTTCCCTACAGCGAAACCGCGGGCTCGAACCCGACACCCGCCCTGGACTCCCAAGCCTCTGTATACGCGGCTGTCCAGACCCTCCTTTCGGAAGCCATCGTGGAGCTTGGCGGCCCGGGGGCTGGGCCGCGGGGGGGGGACCTTGTCTACGCCGGTGACGCGACCAAGTGGATCGCGGCCGCACATACACTCAAGGCCCGGTTTCTCCTGCACACGGTGGAAGGCGCGGCCAACAAGGCCCTGGTCTATGGCGCCGTGATCACCGAAGCGACGGCAGGGATTCCTGACACCAGCGGAGACCTGCTCGCCTTCCACAGCTCGGCTACGCCGGAGCGAAACATCTGGTATCAGTTCCAGACGACGACCTTCGGGCAAGACGTCGTGGCGGGGAAGGTCCTGGTGGACATCATGAAGGCCCGCACTGATCCGCGGCTGCCGGAGTACTTCGGCAAGAACGGAGGCGGGGGCTACGGCGGAGAGGACGCGAACAATCCCCAGCCTAGCGATTCCATCTCCCCGCTCTCCGGTTCACTCCGGATGTGCCCGACCTCATCCTCCTGTGGAGCGTTCCGCCAGCCGCTGGTGACGCATCAGGAAAACGAGCTGATCCTCGCGGAGGCCTATCAACAAACCAGCCAGGATGCGAACGCGCTGATTCATCTCAACAACGCGCGGGGCGTCGCCGGTCTGTCGACACTGGTGGGTATCACCACCGCAACCGGACTGCTCGACTCGATCATGGTCGAGAAGTACGTGACCTTGTTCGAGAACATCGAGGTCTGGAATGATTACCGCCGTATGTGCCGCCCTGCCTCACTGATCCCGTTCCTACAGGCAAACGGGGCGAGCCCGATCTGGCGAAACAAGATCCCCGGGCGGCTCTACTACAGCGGCAGCGAGATGAACGTCAACCCGCATATTCCGGATCCCAGCACGCAGGTCGCTACCAATGGGTTCCGGAATCCGAACGACACCGCGGACTGCCCGTAACAGAGGCGCCGCGGTAGGTTCCCCGGGGGCGGGCGCCGACGCTGGTGACCCGCCCCCACTCGTTGCGGAGAAGGAGACCGCCATGCGCGATTGCGTGTTCGCCAGCATTGTCGCCTGGGCCGCGGCCGGCTGCTACTACTACCAGCCGCTCGCGACCCCCGACCCCACACCCGGCACCTACCTCTCAGCCACGATCACGGACACCGGCGCCGACCACCTGGCCCGCACCATCGGTCCCGACGTGCGGTCGGTGCGCGGGCGCCTCGTCAGTAGCGATAGCGCAAGGCTCACGCTGGCGGTGATGGGGGTGAGCCTGCACCACGGCGAAAACATCACGTGGAGGGGCGAGGCGGTCACAGTGAACCGCGAGTATCTCGTGCAGCTGGACCAGCGCAGGCTCGCCAAGGGGCGAACGATCTTGATCGCGGGCGCGTTGATCACGAGCTTGGTCACGACCTACAAGGTGTTCCAGGGGGTCGGCTTGATCCCCTCGAACACCGGTGGCAACCCGCCGCCGAAGTGATTCGCTAGAAGATGCCGACGCTGGAGCGCCGCAGGTCGTGCTCCAGCGTCCACTCGATGAACTGCCCGGGCTGGATCGTGAGCGTCTCGGTGCGCACGACCTCCGGGCTGCCGATCGCCTCCCCCACCAGCCGGAACTCCCGCGACACGCCGAAGACCCGCAGCGGCAGCACAAACTCGGCGCTGGCCGCCGCGGTGACATCCCCGATGCGGGTGCGCTGGCCGTCGTGCTCCACCGAGACGGTGACGTCCAGCCAATGATGATTGGTCACGTGCAGCGCGACGTCGACGGGCTGGGCGCGGGAAGGTGACGCAGCGTGGCGGGCGCCGGCGTGGCGGGCGCAGGCAGCCGCGATAAGGGCGCCGGCCCAGAGCGGTGAGAAAGAACGACGCGGGCGGGGCATCGGACGGGAGCTCCCGCCCTCAACCTACCGCCCGCGTCGCAACCTGAACAGAGACGGTGGGTCGGCTATTGCCCGGGAGCCCCCGGCCGCCGCATCGCCACGCGCGGCTTCGGCAAGGCGTCGAACTTCGCCTGTTGCTCCGGGGTGAGCAGCGCGCGGATCGCGCCATAGTGCGTGTCGGCCTCCTGCTGCAGCGCGTCCATCTCCGTTCGCACCGAATCCATCTTGGGCCGCATCGCCTGGCGCTGCTCGGGCGTCATCTGGGCCATGCTGCCGCCCATGGACGCCCGGAACGCCGCGCGGCGGTCGGCGGCTTTCTTCACGGCCGCGTTGAGCTCGGCGTAGTGGGGCGCGACCTTGCCGCGCTGGTCGGCGGTCAAGCCGACGGCCTGCGCCAGCGAATCCATCGTGAGCCAGTGATCCGGCGGCGGCTGGAACTGGCCGCCTCCCATCCCGCCACCCTGCGCGCGCAGGACAGCAGCCGACGTTACAGCCAGGAACAACGTGAGTATGCGGCGGTGCATGGTGAATCGCTCCGTTGGAAACGGGTTCGCTAGTTGTACGCCCGGCCCTCGTCCGATGTTCACGGCGCGGTTGATCCGCGCCTCAGTAGATGTCGGCGCCCGATGACCGGCAACACCCGGTCATGTCACACGCCACCCACAGCTTCTCGTCCCTGTCGTGCCACAGGAAGCGGGCCAGGGTGCGTTCCCACCGAGTGTGGTAGTCGGTGACGATGAGCGAATCCGGTTGCAGGGGCCGCGTCGGGTCGGACGATACGTACACCGACCGCCACTCGCTGCGCGGGCCCCGGCGATCCACCCACCAGTACACCGTATCGTGCGGGGCGAGATTGAGCTTCGGGTAGACGTCCGCGTCGTAGTTGATCAGGCGCGCGACGACGCGACCCTCTGCCAGCATCGTCGTTTGCAGCACGGCGGCGCCGCGCTCGGGAAGCAGGAGCACGTGCGGACCGTACATGCACCGCGGACAGCTTCCCACCATCAGGCGTCGGTAGTCGCCGACGCCGTGCGTTGAGTCATAGTCCAGGCTGCGGGCGTAATTCAACACCGCGCTCCTGGGCGCGGAATCCACCGACCCGCGAAAGAACGCCGTGGGCGCCCCCGTCGGCGTCAGCCCGGTAAGCGTCCCTCCCGTGTAAATGACGGGCCTCAAGAACCACACCGCCACCGCGACCACCACAACGAGTACGAGGATCGGCAGGGGCGAACGCCCCCCTTCGCTTCCAATCGACATGGTCTCCCCCTCCGGGCGCTACAGGGTTAGGTCGCTCCCGCGATCGCGCGCATGCGCTGCACCAGCGGCTTGAGCGGACGATCCGCGTCCCGCCACAGGATGGCCACGCGTTGCGCCCACCAGCGGGCATGACTCGTGTCCCCGGCAGCCGCAGCGAGGTCGGCGCGGAGCGCCATGGCGCGCACCAGGCCGGCCGCTTGCGGGACGAAATCCAACAGATTGCCACCCAAGCCGGTCAGGTTGTTCAACGAAGAATCCAGGACCGCGACCGCCGCCGTGGTGTCGCGGAGCCCGAGGAACACCCACGCCTCGCCGTAGGTGCTGCTGATATCGACATCGGTGGGCGGCCGCGAGTGGCGCACCGCGCGGACCCGCGCATAGCGGGCGCGGGCCGCGGCGGTGTCGCCGCGCGCGAGGGCGCGCTGCATGTCGAGCAGGTACCCGCCGGGGATATCGCTCCGATGCACGGGGGAGGCGCCGACCACCGGGAACGCCAGGACTGCCCCCGGCGCCAGGAATGCGGACCGCGCCGCCGTCTGCCGTTCGGGACGCACCCGGCCCGCGATCAGGTGCGCCACGCGGGCCGCGAGCAGCGACACACTGTCGGCCGGGCTCCCGAGGGCGGCGTTGGCGACGAGCGTCAGGGCCGCCGCGTGCAGCACCGAGTCCCCGGTGAAAATCTCACCGGTGCTCGCTTGCTGTGAGTCCACGGCGGCCGAGCGTCGTAGCAGTTCGGCGGTGAGACCCGCCTGGCCGATGAGCGCGGCGAGCCCGGCGAGCTGGGCAGCCTCCGCCGGCCCGGGGTTCTGGTGCGCACGGAGTAGCGAATCCGCCAGCTGCTTCGCCGCGACCGCATCCTCGAGTTTGATCAACAACCGGGTTTCCGCGATCGCGAGCCGCAGTGCCGAGTCCCGGTCTCGCGCGAGGGCCCGTGCGTGCCGCAGCGACGAGAGGGCCGAGCGTTGCTCGACGGCAGCGGGCGCCACGGCGCCCTGCGATTCGAGCAGCAGCGCCAGCTCCTCGCGTGCGCCCGCGTCCTCCGGGAACGCCTGGACCCAGTCGCTCGCGATCTGTCGAACGGTTTGCTGCAGGTGCCGGCGGGCCGCCGGACTCGTCGGAACGACGGTTCGGGGTGAGCCACCCACGACTTCGGCGTACGGGTATGGCACGGCGGCCAGCGTGTCACCCGCGAGCCCCAGCCACGCTCCGAAATGGCCGGTATCCGGCGGCAACGCGCGGCCCTCGTAGATCAGGTTCGCGTCGACGAAGAACAAGCGCCGCAGCTGACGAAAGAACGCCCGGTTCGCCGAGGGATTGATCCCCAGCGCGCCGCTGTACTCTGTGAACGCCGTCTGCAGGCTCCCGCGGAACCGCCACCCCGACGGACTTGCCCGGTCGGGGACGACCACCTTGTCCCTGGCGTTGCACTCGGCGAGACCGAACCGGGCCACGAAGCTCAACGGGTCCCGGCGCAGCACCTCGCGGTAGGAATCACACGCCGCCGGGAACCGGCCACCGGCCATCGCCACGAGGGCCTCGGCGAGGCGGTGGTCTCGGGGAGCGAGCCCCCGCGGCGAGGTCAGCGCACGAACCGCGACGGGGTTCCAGTCTTCAGCGGACGCGCCGCTCCACACGAGCACCTGCGCGAGCCAGAAGTTCGCGTCGGGAAAGTCCGCGTCCACGGCGACGGCGTGACGGAAGCCGTCCGCAGCTCTGGGCAGGTCCCAGGCGCCGAGAGCGATTTGGCCTGAGTCGTAGGCGAGGAGCGCCTCGAGCCGATCCGTGCGAGGTGTGCCGCTCGCGTGAGAGCCGACTCCCGCCAGCAGCAGCGAGTCGGCCAACGCGCGGAAGCGCGCATCCAGATCGGCGGGGCTCGCCGGGACGCGCACCATGCGGCTTCGCAGCGCCGCTCCGCGCCGGCCCACGTCGTACACGCCAGCTGTGATCTCGACGGAATCGCGCCGCGGCACGACCTCCGCCCAGAGCAGCCGTCCCGCGCCGGCCGAACGAGCGATGTCCAGTGCATCGGCGAGCCGCGCGATCGTTCCCCCGCGGCGTGCCACGAGATCGCGGACGTGGAGCCGATCCACGAGCTGCACGTCCTTCCAGCGGCTCACGGCATCGTACAAGGCCACCTCGGACTCGTCGCCCCCGAGCCCCGGCGGGGCCGCCCCGGTCACGGCGAACGGTGCGACGAGGTAGAGCTTCGGATCGAGACGGGCACGAAACAGGCCAGGCAGCACCACGACGAGAACGGCCCCCACCACCGCCGCACCCACAAGCGTCGCCGCCCAGTGCCGCGGTCGGGCGCGGCCGGCGGGCGCGAGGGCGGCGGCGAGCGCCCCCGCCGTGGCGAACCGGGCCGCGGTGTCCGTCGCCAACGCGCCCGCGAGCGCCGCCCGGACCTCGGGCGGCGTGCGCACCGGGAGCTCGTCCTCTGTGGCCGTGCCGTTGTGACGCGGCGGGTGGCCCGTGAGCATCTCGTGCAGCACGCACCCCAGGCTGTAGACGTCGCTGCGGCCGTCCACCGCCTGGTCGGCGCTCGCCTGCTCGGGGCTCATGTAGTCCGGCGTGCCGACGGCGATGCCGACTTCCGTCACCCGGCTCCCCGCGGCGGCGCTGATCGCCCGCGCGATGCCGAAGTCGGCGACGACCGCGTGGCCCTCTTGGAGCAGGATGTTCTCGGGCTTGATGTCGCGGTGCACCACGCCGTGGCGGTGGGCGTAGTCGAGCGCATCCGCCACCTCGCGCGCGATCCGGACCGCCTCGGCGACCGTCAGCCGGGGCTCACGCTCCAGGCGGTCGCGCAGCGACTCACCGGCGACGTACGGCATGACGTAATACAGGCAGCCGCCAGCGTCGCCGGAGTCGTGGAGCGGGAGGATGTGGGGATGGGCGAGCCCCGCGGCGAGCCGGATCTCGCGCAAGAACCGGTCGGTGCCCAGGGTGGCGGCGAGCTCGGGGCGCAGCGCCTTGAGGGCGACGACGCGACCGTGCCGGAGGTCGTTGGCCAGGAAGACGATCGCCATCCCGCCGCGACCCAGCTCGCGCTCGATCGTGTAACGGTCGGCCAGTGCGGCCTGCAGGCGGGCCCGAAGGTCGTTCGTCACGCCGGGGTACGATACGGCGCGACTCCCGGCCCGCCAGCGCACGTTCCCAACCCCTTCTTTTGGTATAGGTTACCGGCTACTTTGGTGGGGCTCGCATGGCCGACCTGTCAATCTCGCGCAGCCAGCTGCTGCTCCTCGCCGGGACGGCGAACCGGCCGTTGGCTGAGGAGATGGCCGAGCACTTGGGGGAGCCGCTGTGCGCGGTGACGCTGCGCCGTTTCGCGGACGGCGAGATCTTCGTCAAGATCGACGAGAACGTGCGCGGGCGGGACGTGTTCATCATCGAGCCCACCAACCCGCCGGCCGAGAACTATCTGGAGCTGCTGCTGCTGATCGATGCGGCGCGGCGGGCGAGCGCGGCGCGGGTCACGGCGGTGCTGC
>QHVC01000043.1 GCA_003222205.1 Gemmatimonadota bacterium
GTACACACTCACCCGAAACCGCCTCTTGTCCTTGTGCTCGAACTTGACGACGCCGTCGATCAGAGCAAATAGCGTGTCGTCGCTGCCGCGACCCACGTTCTTGCCCGGATGGAACTTCGTGCCCCGTTGCCGCACGAGGATGTGACCCGCGCGCACCGCCTCGCCCCCGAAGCGCTTGACGCCGAGATACTTCGGGCCCGAGTCACGGCCGTTGCGGGAAGAGCCGACCCCTTTCTTATGCGCCATGGGTCACCCGACCTTCACGTCTTGGATCTTGATCTC
The DNA here is from genome assembly GCA_003222205.1 of Gemmatimonadota bacterium. GTDB lineage: Bacteria > Gemmatimonadota > Gemmatimonadetes > Gemmatimonadales > GWC2-71-9 > QHVC01. Next base: position 283 of record QHVC01000043.1, read on the forward strand.
GGTGAAATCCTGCCGGTGCCCGGCCTTGCGCCGGTACCCGGCGCGGCGCGCAAACCGGAAGATGCGGATCTTCTTGCCCTTGCCGTGCCGCACCACCTCCGCAGTCACCTTGGCGCCACGCACGAGCGGCTGACCCGCATGCACCTTCTTGCCGTCGCTGACCAGCAGGACGTGATCGAAGGTGACCGTCTTGCCGGGCTCCGCGGGGAGCAGCGGCACCTGGACGGTGCGCCCAGGCTCGGCCTTGAACTGCTGGCCACCGGTCGTGAAAACGGCGTAGGTCATAGGGCCGGAACTCTAATTGCAGCACTGGATTCGGTCAAGCGGGGTGGGGGATGGGAGATGCGGGATGCGGCCCAACCCATCACCCATCCCGCATCCCCCATCCCGGCTTCACGCCACCGCATACTGCTCCGTCACGTCGCGCCCCGCCGGCTTGGCCATCATCCGGAATTCGTCCAGGCGCATCATCGGGTCGTCGCGCACCTCGAGCTCGAGGCCGGTCTGCTTTTCCAGTTGCCGCAGGAAGTTCGGCTCCTGCTCCAGCAGGTACAGGGCGACCTCGGGGTGGAGCCGCACGGCGAGTTGGCGCTCCTTGTGATCGGCGCTGGCCCGCTTGAGCGAGCGCTCCATGCGCCGCACCACGACCTCGGGTCGAAACACCCGGCCCGTACCGGTGCACGTCGGGCACTCGGCCGTCATCGACTGCCACAGGGACGGACGCACCCGCTGGCGGGTCATCTCGATCAGGCCGAGCTCGGAGACGGCGAACGCCCGTGTCCGCGCCCGGTCCCGCCCCAGGTGGGTACGCAGCTCCTGCAGCACCTTGTCGCGGTTGCCGCGCGACTCCATGTCGATGAAGTCCACGACGATGATCCCGCCGATGTCGCGCAGCCGCAGCTGCCGCGCCACCTCACGTGCCGCCTCGAGGTTGGTCTTGAGGATCGTGCCTTCGGGATCCTTCTTCCCCGTGTAGCGGCCGGTGTTGACGTCGATCGAGGTCAACGCCTCGGTCGGCTGGATGATGATGTAGCCGCCGGTGGGCAGTTCCACCCGTTGAGCGAACAGCCCGCGGATCTCTCCTTCGATGTCGTACTCGTCGAACAGCGGGTCTTCCGCTTCGTAGAGCTTCACACGCCCCTGCAACGATGGGTCGATCTGCTTCAGGTACGACGCGATCTCGTTGAACAGCAGCTTCGAGTCGACGAGCAGCGAGTCCACCTTGTCGCTGAACAGATCTCGCACGATGCCGCGTGTGAGGCTGGTCTCGCGCTGCAGCAGCGCGGGGGCGCGCACCGAGCCCGAGCGCCGTTTGACCTTCTTCCACAGGCCCACGAGGTGGTCGATTTCCCGCTTGCACACCTCTTCGGTCAGATCGTCGGCGACGGTGCGAATGATCCAGCCGCCTGCATCCTTGGGCACCAGCCCGCCCACCATGTCGCGCAGCCGGGTGCGCAGGTCGCGGCTCTCGATCTTGCGGGAGACACCGACTTTCTCGGCGAACGGCATGTAGACCAGGAAGCGGCCGGCGAGGGAGATCTGGGCGGTGACGCGGGAGCCCTTGGTGCCGATCGGCTCTTTGATGACTTGGACGAGCTTGGTCTGCCCGCGTTTCAACTCGTCCCCGATGTCGGGGAGGGCGCGACGGCCACGGCCGCGCTCGTGGTGCGCGGTCCCGTTGTCGCCGTTGTCGTCGTCGTCGCCTTCGCGCTCGGCCGGGTCTTCGTCTTCGTCCGAGGCGATCAGGTCCGAGGCGTGGAGGAAGGCGCTCTTTTCCGCCCCGATATCGACGAACGCCGCCTGGATGCCCGGCAAGACGGCTTCGACCTTGCCGAGGTAGATGTCGCCCACGGAGCGGCGGGCGTCGGGGCGGTCGACCAGCAACTCAACAAGGCGGTCGTCCTCCAGAATCGCCACGCGCGTCTCCCGCGGGCTGCCGCTGATGAGAATCTCGCGCTTCAAAGCAATCACCTCTGGCCCCGGTCGGCCAACAGCCGCGCGGGGCGCCTAGTACGGTCCAGCAGAAACTGGTTCCGGTGTGGACAACGGATGAGTGACGGGGGACCCGCTGGCCCGGCAGAGCCGCCGAGAGACCGGCACGGATGACGGGCAGGGCCATAGTCCGCATCATAACATCGATAAATCTAGGAGCACTTGGGAGTTACGTCAATGCACCGCGCCCCATAGCTTGAAGCACGTCCCTGCGATTCACCGCTCACCTCAGTCACCAGGGTATCGCGATGGCGGAACTCGCGACCGATCTCACCCCAGAGCTCCTCTACCTCCTGGCCGGCGACCCTCTCGAGTTCGCCGAAGCCATCGCCGGGCTGCGCAGCGTCGATCTGGCCGAGCTGCTGCGCGACGTCCGGCCCGAGGCCGCGGCCGTCGTGCTGTGCGCGCTGCCGTTCGACGTCGCGCTCGCGGTGTTCAACGAGCCCGAGCTCGAAAACCGCCACGCGATTCTCAGCCACATCGACGACGCCACGGCGGCGGCGCTCATCGACGCGATGTCCCCGGACCAGCAGGCGGATCTGTTCCGCACGCTCTCGGAAGCGGACCGCGCCCGCTACCTGAAACAGCTCGACCAGCCGACCCGGGAGCGCCTGAAACTGCTGCTGCGCTATCCGGCTGAAACCGCCGGGGGCCTCATGACGACCGAGTTCGTCACCGTTCCGGCCAATTGGACGGTCGAGCAGGCCCTGCACCACATCCACAACGTCGGCGAGGCGAAGGAGACCGTGTACGCCGTGTACGTGCACGATCCCCAGGATCGGCGCCTGGTACACGTCGAGTCGTTGCGTGAGCTGGTCGTCGCGGACAAGCAGATGCGCGTCGCCGACGTCGGTGAGCCGCGGCCCCCCATCACCGTCGGGCCGCTGACCGATCGGGAGGAGGTGGCGCGGATCATCGCCAAGTACGACCTGCTCGCCGTGCCGGTGGTCAACGCTTCCGGCCAGGTCATGGGGATCGTCACGGTGGACGACGTCATCGACGCGCTCACCAGCGAGCTGACCGAAGACGTCCAGAAGTTCGGTGGTATGGAGGCGCTCGACGCGCCGTACACGGAGATCGGCCTCGGCACGATGATCAGGAAGCGCGCCGGCTGGTTGTGCGCGCTGTTCATCTCGGAGATGTTCACCGCCAGCGCGATGAGTCACTTCGAGCATGAGATCGCGCAGGCGGTCGTGCTCGCGCTGTTCATCCCGCTGATCATCAGCTCGGGGGGCAACTCCGGCTCTCAGGCCACCTCCCTCATCATCCGCGCGATGGCCCTGCGCGAGGTCACGCTGCGCGACTGGTGGCGGGTGGCGCTGCGCGAGCTGCCGTCGGGCCTCGCCCTCGGCGCTATCCTCGGGCTGATCGGCGTGGTGCGCATTCTCTCCTGGCAGGCGCTCGGCTGGTACGACTACGGCGTCCACCACGTCCGCGTCGCCGCCACCGTGGGGACTGCCCTCGTCGGCGTCGTCACCTTCGGCTCGCTCACCGGCTCGATGCTGCCGTTCCTGCTGCGCCGCCTGGGCTTCGACCCCGCCAGCGCGTCGGCCCCGTTCGTCGCCACGCTGGTCGACGTCACCGGCATCGTCATTTACTTCACGATCGCCGCGCTGATGCTGCGAGGCACGCTGCTCTGAAGATCGGCCGATAACACCAAGCGCGCTTGAGAGTTACCAGGCGCGCGCGTATTGTTGTGCCGACCCCAGAGAGGCCGCTCATGCCCAAGTTCAACTGCTCGCTGTGCGGGACGCCGGTCGACGGTCGCAAGCTCATCTCCCCGCAGAAGCTGGAAAACCAGATTCTCGACATCATCAAACGCGACCGCCCGGAGTGGGATGCGAAGCGCGGCATCTGCCCTCACTGCCACGAGCAGTTCCGGGCGAAGAAGTTTCTGGGGTATCTCGAGAAGGAGTACGAGAAGATCTCGGAGATGGAGAAATCGCTGGTCACGCAGATCGCGCGGCGCGGGCGTGTCAGCCGCATGGTCCAGCAGGAATACGAGGCGGCCATGACGCTGGGCGAGCGCGTCGCCGACCGCGTGGCGAAGTTCGGCGGCAGCTGGACATTCATCGGGATCTTCGGGGGGATCCTGCTCATCTGGATGGCGCTCAACAGCTGGGTGCTGCTGCGCCGGCCGTTCGATCCCTATCCGTTCATCCTCTTGAACCTCGCGCTCTCGGCGCTGGCCGCGCTGCAGGCGCCGGTGATCATGATGAGCCAGAACCGCCAGGCCGAGAAGGACCGGTTGCAGGCGACGCAGGACTACCAGATCAACCTGATGGCGGAGGTGGAAATCCGCGACCTGCACGACAAGATGGACGGGCTGCGCTACAAGCAGTGGCACGAGCTGTGGCACATGCAGCAGCGCCAGCTGGAATTGCTCGAGCACCTGCACAAGGAGCTCGCCCACCCTGAGGAGAAGACCCTCGAGCCAGCGCCCTACAAGCCGCCGGAGCTGTGACACCGGACGGAGAAGGATGGAGGAGGACGGAGGACGACGGAGAAGGGGCCTCGTGCGAGAATCCGCTACAGTGTGCGGTTGTTTGGTTTGTGTACCAGGAATCCGCCGCCATCTTGTTGCTGTGGATCACTACGAACGCCTCGTTGCGTGGCGGGAGTGTCACGTGCTCGCCAAGATGGTGTATGCGGCCACGCGAGCATTTCCGAAAGACGAGCGATTTGGACTGACTTCGCAAGCACGGCGAGCCGCGTTCTCCGCACCCGCTAACATCGTGGAAGGCTCGGCCAAACGTGGGGCTCTGGAGTTTCGGCGTTTCCTAGATATCGCCTTGGGCTCGCTCTCGGAAGTCGGTTACATCCTACGATTCTCTTGGGAGATAGGCCTTCTGGAAGACCAGATGTATGGCGATCTTCGAAACGCTCACGGCAGGGCTCGGGCTATGACCTGGAAGCTTTACGTCGCTGTAGGAAAGCGGTCGACACCCCGCGGTTAGGACGCCTCACGGCATTCTCCGCCCTTCTCCTTCCTTCTCCGTCAGTCTATGAGATCCCCGAGCAGCTGCCGCGCGATCACGATGCGTTGGATCTCGCTCGTGCCTTCCCCGATCTCGCAGATCTTGGCGTCGCGCATCATGCGCTCGACCGGGTACTCCGTGGTGTAGCCGTAGCCGCCGTGCAGCTGCACGGCTTTGATCGTCGCGCGCATCGCCAGCTCGGAGGCGTAGAGCTTCGCCATCGCGGCCTCCCGCTTGAACGGGTGACCGTGCTGTTTGAGCCACGCGGCGTGGTAGACGAGATGCTTCGCGGCCTCGATCTCCGTCGCCATGTCGGCGAGGGCGAAGTGCACGCCCTGGTAGGTGGCGATCACCCGACCGAACTGCTTGCGTTGACTGGTGTAGGCGAGACACTCCTCCAGCGCCCCCTCGGCGATTCCCAGGGCCAGCGCCCCGATGCCGATGCGCCCGCCGTCCAAAGTGTGCAACATCTGCGGGAATCCGCTCCCCACGGTGCCGAGCACGTTTTCCTTGGGGACCATCGCGTCCGCGAAGATCAGCTCCCGCGTGTCGGAGGCCCGCCAGCCGAGTTTGTCTTCTTTTTTTCCCGCGTGAATGCCGCCCATCTTTGCGAGCTCGGGCGCGTGCCCGACCCCGACGCGTGCCGCCTCGTTGAGATCGGTGGTGTCCTTGGTCACGATGAAGGCGGTGATGCCGTGGGTCTTCTGAGCTTTGGGATCGGTCCGCGCCGTGACGACAAAGACCTCCCCCACGCCGGCGTGAGTAATGAAGATCTTCGAGCCGTTGAGGACGTAGTGATCGCCCTTGTCAACGGCCGCCGTCTTGGTGCCGCCCGCGTCCGATCCGGCGCCGGGCTCGGTGAGCCCAAAGCCGGCCAGCACCCGGCCCTGCGCGAGCAGGGGGATGTAACGGTGCTTCTGGTCGTCGGTCCCGAAGTCCACGATGGGCGAGGTGCCGAGGGTCGTATGCGCGCTGACCGTGATGGCATGGCTCGCGTCCACCTTCGCCAGCTCGTGGATCACCGTGATGTAGGAGAGGTAATCCATCCCCGCGCCCCCGAGCCCCTCGGGCCACGGGATGCCGAACAGGCCCAGTTCGGCCATGCGTTTCACGTTGTCCCAGGGGAAGCGGCTGTCGAGATCGTAGGCCCGCGCGCTGGGTTTCACCACGGTTTGCGCGAAATCGCGCACCATGTCCCGCACCTGCAGGTGGTGATCGGAGAAGTACAGCGCGTCGTGCATGCCGCAATATAGGCGGGAGTGGCGCGGCGGGTGCCGTCCCGTGCAAGTTACGCCCTGTCAGAGTGTCAGCTACAGCGATTCGGTGACCTGTCTCACGCCGCCTCGGGCGGGGGTCCCCTATATCACAGGCCGTCTCCATCCCGGCTGAAGAAAGGCACTCACATGCTCGCGTCTATCCCGCAAGCGATTCCGTCCACGTGGCAGGAGGCACTGCGGTTCCTCTCGTCCCCCTTCACGTGGATCCTCGATTCGCAGAAGTTCCTGCTGGGCTTCGCCGTCACGGGGAACACGGGATGGGAAATCCTCTTGAAAGCGCTGTTCATCCTGCTCCCCACGGCGCTGCTCGTGGCCGCGCTGTGGTGCACGGTGCTCTCGGCGTACACGCTGCCGTTCCGATCGGGGCGCGGCGGCTTCCTCATCGCGATGGTGATGTCGTGGTGGGACGCGTTGCGGATGATGGTGTTCTATTGGGCGGGCCTGGTCCGGTTCGTGGTCGTGGTGCTCAGCTGGCTGTGGGGGCTGCTCAAGCTGGGCGGCTCACTCTTCATCCGGTTCATCAAGTTCATCTTCACCCGGCCTTTCGCGCTGCTCGATTGGGCCACCAAACAGTATTTCCAGCCAGGTGTCCCGTGGCTCGCCTTCATTTTTATCCTATTCTGGTCCGCACTCGAAGCAACGATCTTCACGTTTACGCTGCGGCCCACCGTCAGCGAACTGTTCGCGGACATCATAGGTGGCGAGGTGTCAGGTCTGGTCGTGAGCCTGATCCTGTGGCCCTTCTTGTTCCTCATCATCTCCGGGAGCTTCGCTGCCATCCAGGTGCTTGGCGAGGCGATCAAGTCGCGGCAGACATCTCGAATCGTCGGCATGGTGATCGCCGAAGCGGCCGTCATGTTCTTCGAAGTCGTGTTTCTGTACCGCGAACTGATCGATGCGATCACCCCCTGGATCTCCTCACAAACCGGTGTTCAGCTGGGGTTCTTCTGGACCCTGGCGCTGGCTTCCTTCGGGTGGGCAGGCGTTCGCGCCATGACCTGGTTCCTGTTCGGGCGCTTCGGGACTCCGGCGCTGCTGGGCATCCTGGCCCGTCAGAACATCGCGGGCGCCCAGGGCGCCTCCGCGGTGGCGCCCATCGAGCCCGACTTCTGGAAGGGGCCGATCGACGCGTTGAAGCGCGAGGCGACGTGGTTCAAACAGGAAGCGCGGGAGGTGTTCGGGCTGATCAGCCTCCCGGTGCTCCAGCTGCTGGCGGCGGGCGGCAATTTCGCCATCGTCGTCATCCGCGGCCATCCGATTTTCACGTTGCCGTTCCGCAACCTCGACGCCGTCGAGGCCGCGACGCCGCAGATGACGCCCAGCGGGAAGCACGTGCTCCCGGGAGGCGCCCCATGAACGCCCTGCGACTTCTCGCCAGCATGGCGCTGGTGGCCGCGACCGCGTGCGGGAGGCGGGGGGACGGGGGGGGGGCGGGGGGGGGCGACCAGGCCAAGAAGCCGCCGGCGTCAACCATGATCATCGGTATCGACGTGAGCGGCTCATTCCGGGACTCGCGCCTGTACGACGACGCCATTCAGTTCGCGTCGCTGTACATCTATGCCCACCTGAACGGGATCGGGGAGCTCAAGGTCCCGACGGCGCTGTTCGTCAGCTCGATTGGCGGCGCCCGCGTCGGCGAGCCCAAGGCGTTCCACCCCATCAACGACTTCCAGGGGCGCACGCCGGACCAGATCGCCGCTGATCTGCACTCCTGGTTCCCGCAAACGGACCTCTATACAGACTTCAACGCGTTCTTCGGGCGCGTGAGCAGCCTGGTGCGCGAGCGGGGACTGATCCTCGCCCCGTTGAACGTGGTGGTCTTGAGCGACGGCATGCCGGACGTGCCGCCGGGGACGCGCCTCGCCGCCAACCAGAACCCCTACACGCGCATCGACGTCTCGCCGCTCGAGTTCCTGTCGCGCAGCGTGACGGTACGCATCCTGTACGCCAGCCCCCAGGTGGGGGAGAACTGGAAGCGGCTGGTGCACCACAAACGCGTGCGGTTCTGGACCCAGGAGGCGCAGGTGATGGCCGGCTGGCACCAGCAGTACAAGCCGAATCTGCCGCTGGCGCAGCAGGCGGATCTGTGGAAATGGGTGCGCGACAACGTGGACTTCCGGGCGCGAGCGGGCAACCTGTTCTAGCCGCAGACGTCGCACCCGCTGCACCCGTCGAGGCGCTCCCCGAAGTACTCCAGCAGCATACGGCGCCGACACCGGCGCGCTTCCACGTAGCGCCGCATCGCCGCCACGTGCTCCCCGAAGCGGAAGTCCTCGGGCCGCCACAGCACCCAACACCCTGCGGGGCTGCCATCCCGTCCCGCCCGCCCGGCCTCCTGGTAGTAGCCCTCCAGCGTCCGCGCGGGGCCCCAGTGCAGCACCCGCCGCACGTCGGGCTTGTCGATCCCCATCCCGAACGCCGTCGTCGCCACGACGACGGCGACGCGATCGCCCAGGAACGCATCGAGCACGCGGCGCCGCACCCCAGCCGTGAGCCCCGCATGGTAGGGGGCCGCGCCGACGCTGCGCCGCAGCAGCGCACGGGTGATCAGCTCGACGAGCCGCCGGGTCGGCGCGTAGATCACGACCGCCCCGCCCGCCCCGCGGATCAGCTCCCGCAGCCGCGCGAACCGCGTGCGGTTGTCCTTCACGCGCTCGACGGCGAAGCGCAGATTGGGTCGATCGAATGAGGTGACGACGACGTCCGCCTGCGGAATCCGCAGGACGTGGAGGATGTCCGCCCGGGTGTGCGGCGTGGCGCTGCCAGTGAGCGCGAGCGTGAGCGGGTCGCCCAACAGGTATCGCCACCGGCCCAGCTGGCGATACATCGGGCGGAATTCGTTCCCCCACTCGGTGATGCAGTGGGCTTCGTCCACCGCGAGCAACGCGGGACGGATTCCGGCGCTCCGCAGGGCACCGACAAGCGAGCCCAAGCGCTCCGGAGCACAGTAGAGGAGACGCACCTGGCCGGCGAGCGTCGCCTCCAGCACGGCGCGTCGTGCCTCCCGGGGGAGGGCGCTGTTCAGGTACGCCGCCGCAACGCCACGCCGCCGCAGCGCGCCGACCTGATCCTGCATCAGGGAGATCAACGGCGACACGACCAGGGTCAGCGCGTTCCCCATGAGCGCGGGGACCTGATAGCACAACGACTTGCCGGCGCCCGTGGGGAGCACCGTCAGCACGTTGCGCCCGGCGAGCAGCGGCCCCAGGACGCGGAGCTGCGGCACGCGGAAACTGGGGTAGCCCCAGTGACGAGCCAACAGCTCCCGCGCCCGCGGGAGTCCTCCGGCAATTGATCCCACGACCGCATACGAAAACGGGTCCCGCGCTCCGGAGCGGGACCCGTTTTGCGCCGCGCGTGGCAAATCGCCGCGATTATCCCGGGCCCGCCCCTTCGCGGACCAGCACCAGGATCGCCGCCTGGGGGACGACGAGGTAGCTCTTGTCCTCGAACGTGATCTCGACGGCGGCCTTGCGGAAGAACAACGCATAATCACCCACGTGCGCCTGCACTGGCAGGTATTTCACTTCGGCGCTGCGGATCTTCCACGGCTCGTCATCCAGCGCGGCCGGCTCGCCCATCGGCGTTCCGGGGCCGGTCGCGATGATGCGGCCGCCCTGCACCTGGCGGCCCTCGAGCGCCGTCGCGGGGAGGTAGAGTCCCACGGTGGTGCGCTCCTCACCTTCGGCGGGGGCGACGAGCACCCGGTCCCCGACGACGATCAGGCGCTTCGTCGGCTCTTCAGGCACAGAACCGGTCGAACGCGGCGACGAGGTCGGCGGCGATATCGCGCGGGCTGCGGCCCTCGATGCTGCGCCGCTCCAGCATGTAGACGAGTCGGCCGTCGCGAAACAGGGCCATGGAGGGTGAGGACGGACCGTAGCCCGTGAAGTAGGAGCGGGCGCGGGCGGTGGCCTCGGCGTCCTGGCCGGCGAACACCGTGTACAGCTTGTTCGGGCGCACCGGGTGCTCGAGCGCTAGCGTGGCGGCGGGGCGGGCGTTGCGGGCCGCGCAGCCGCACACCGAATTGACCACGACGAGCATCGGGGCGCGCTCGTCGGCGAGCGCGGCGTCCACCTCGGCGGCGGTGCGCAGCTCGCTGAATCCGATGCGCGTCAGCTCTTCACGCATCGGGCGCACCATCGCGGGGTCGTACATGGGGACGTTCAGTGAAGCCATGCGAACCTCGCTCGGGAAACGACAGTAGAATACTACCATGATCCGTCTTCCACGTGCCCTGGCTGCTGCCGCCGCCGCACTGGTTCTCGCCTGCTCTGACAACGGGGGCACTCCCCCACCGCCCCCACCTGGGTTCACCCTCACCCCCGTGACCATCACCGGGGATGCGGGCAGCTCGCTCGGCGTGCTCGACCCTGCACTGGCGTACGCCGCGGGCGCGGGCAGTGGTGGTCTCGTCTATTCGAGCGTGCCGAGCCAGAGCTCCGTGCACACCCGCGTAGCGCAGTCGAGCGACGGCGGCGCCACCTGGGCCTTCCTCGCGGACGTGAACGTCGCTACGGCTCGCACCATCACGACCACGGACATGGCGGTGTGCGGCGCCGCCACCTGCACCGGGACGTGGGTGCACGAGGTGCCCACCCTCGTCGTGGATTCCACGGACCCGGATGCGAGCCGCCGCTACAAGGTGTTCAACCACAGCTACTTCGTGACCTCGGGCGGGACACTGGAATACGCCTACGGCGTGATCTCCCTGTACACCGCCCCGGCGCTCGGCGGCCCGTGGTCGGCGGAAACGCGGCTCCTGGGGTGGGACTCGCCCTCGACGGCTTCGGACAGCGGCGTGGGCCAAAACATCACACACGACCCCGCCCTGACGGGGGTCAGCAACTGTGTGCTGCTCACGGAGCCTGGCGCGCAGACTCGCGGCACGACGATCGATCTCGCCGTCGGCTGCGTGTGGTTCACAGGGACCAAGTTCCCCATCGACATCCGGCTGCTGCGCTCCACCGATCACGGGGCGACGTGGACTTACGTGACGACCCTCGTCGACACGGCCGGGGCCAACTTTCTGGGGTCGGATCGGGCGCAGATCAACGGCGCCGACTTGTTCACCGCCGGCGGGAAGTACTACCTCCTGGCGGACCCGCACGGAGCGGGTGGTGCCTACCTGGGTTGTGTGGAGTTGGAGTTCACGGACATCGCATCGGGCGCCCTGCTACAGCTCATGGGCGGGCCCGAGCCCCGGCGTCTGTATCAGGCACCGGTGGGGGTGGGTTGGACGCCGTGCACGGGGGCGCCGGGCGCCACACAAACAGGCTTCCTGATGGGCGTGGCCAATCTGTCCGTCTCGCCGCCGCTGCGCATCGTGGCGACCAACCAAGGCCCGCCCTGATCGGCCGAGTCACGACGACTTCTTTTCAGCGAGGCGCACCAGGAACGCCATCGCCAACAGCCCGACTGCCACGACCACCAGCACTCGCCGCTGGAGCGCCATGCCGATGATCCCCACGACGAGGCCCGATGCGCCGAGCCAAGCCTTCACGCGGAACCACGGGAGCGCCACGACTACTTCTTGAGGAACGCCTGCAGGGCGGCGCGGAAATCCGGCGTCGTTCGGCTGATGGCGTTGACGTCGGCGGAGAGGCGGATGCCCTCCGCGAACGGCACCCCCTCCAGCCGGTAGAACAGCTGTTTGGTGAGCGCGAGGGCGCTGGCGCTGATCGTCGTCAAAGTGCGGAGCAGGTCGGCGGCCTGCTCCTCGAAGTCGGCGTCCTCGTAAACGCGGGAGACGAGCCCCACGGCGGCCGCCTCGGTCGCGGTCAACACATGACCGGTCGCGGCCAGGTCGAACGCGATCTTGTCCCCGACGCTGCGTTTCAGCAGGTTCATCACGAGCGCCGGCACGAAGCCGCGCTGCACCTCCGGATAGCCGAACTGCGCCGACTCCGCCGCGAGCACCAGGTCGCACGCCGTGGCCAGGCCGCAGCCTCCCGCGAGCGCGCGCCCGCGCACCAGCGCGACCACCGGCTTGGGGAGCTGCCGCAGGCGGACGAAGATCTCGCCGAAGTGCAGCGCCGCCTCCCGGTTCTCCGTCACGGTCTTGTCGGCCGAGGCGAGCAGCTCGTGGAGATCCATCCCCGCGCAGAAGTCGACGCCCGCCCCCCGCAGCGCGACCACGCGCACCTCGGCGTCCAGGTCGGCGCGCTCGAGCAACGCGAGCAGCGCGTCGATCATGGCCGCATCGATGGCGTTACGCTTGTCGGGACGGTTGAGGGTCCCTGTCAACACGCCGCCTTGCAGCGCGCTCAGCACCCGATCGCTCACCGCGGCACCTCCACCATCATGCGGAGCAGGGCGGTCGAGAACACCTTTCCCTGGGCGTCCGTCTTGAGCGAGATCGTGCCGCCGCCGTCGAGCGCGCCGTGCAACAGGAAATTGAGGGCCCGCAAGTTCGGCAGCTCGAAGCGCTCGACCGGTCCGGTGATCATCCCCTTGAAGTGCCGGGCGACCCGGGCGGCGGTCACGTGCTTGACAAGGTGCGCGTAGTACTCGGGTTTCCGCGCGATGAGCCCGACATTGGCCGTGTCACCCTTGTCTCCAGACCGGGCGTGAGCGAGGTCGAGCAGCAGGACCTTGCCCTTCCTGTCCGACGGTCCGACCGTCCGACCGTCCGACGCCTCCCTTAGACCGCGACCACGTCCACGCACGGCTGGACCTCCCGCTTGTCGATGAGCGCCGGCCAGTAGGCGACGATCTCCTCCGGCTTGGGCCGCCCGCCCGCGAACCCCGTGACGCTGGGCGGACCGTTGAGGATCAAGGGCGCGATCTCGCGCGTGAACCGCTCGACCGGGGCGAGCTCGCGCGCCCGCACGCCGACCCGGAGCTGCACCTCGGGGAGGTCGACGGGCACGCCTGCGGCGCTCGCGAGCCGACCGTGCGTCGCGTCCACGCCGACGAATTCCGTCACGATCGCCTCGAACTCGAGTCCCAGGTCCGCGAGCCGCCGCCGCAACACCTGGTCGGCGCGGCGTGCCTTCGCGTAGGCGTCGGGCCACGCGTACACCAGCGTCCCGACAGCCTTGTAGCCGTAGCCATAAGCGATCGAGACCTTGAGCTTGTCGGTCGCGGAGCGGCCTTTGATGCCGGCGAACCGCACGCGGTCCTTCCCTACCTGCGTCAGCTGGATGGTCGTGAAGTCGGCGACGCAGTCGGGCGTGATGTAGGCGCGCGGGTCGCCCATCTCGTAGACGAGCTGCTCGGTCACCCCGGCCACGGTGACGCGGCCGCCCGTGCCGGGATGCTTGGTCACGTCGAAGCTGCCGTCGGGGCGGGCCTCGACGATCGGATACCCGACGTTGGCGAGGTCGGGCACGCGCTCCCAGTCCACGAGGCAATTCCCGCCGGTGCACTGGGCGCCGCATTCGATCGTGTGTCCGGCCACGGTGCCGGCCGCGAGCAGATCCCACGCGTCGCGGCGCCATCCGAAGGCGTGCATCATGGGCCCGAGCGTTAGCCCCGTGTCGGTGACGCGCCCCGTGATCACGATGTCTGCGCCGCGGCCCAGCGCCTCCACGACGGGTGCGGCGCCGAGATACGCGTTGGCCGACTGCACGCGGTCGCGCACGTCGCCGAGGGGCCGCCCGGTATCGAGGTTCTTCAGCCCGTGACCGCGCGCGAGGAGGTCGTCCAGTCGGCCCAGCAGGTCGTCGCCGCTGACGACGCCGATCGTGAGCTTCCCGGCCAGGCCGAGCCGGCGGGCGAGCGCGGCGACGGCCTCCGCGCAGGCGCGCGGGTTCACCCCGCCCGCATTCGTCGTCACCTTGATGCCGCGCTGCGCCAGGGTGGGAAGGATCCGCTCCATCAGCGGCACGAAATCCTTGGCATAGCCGAGAAGCGGGTCCCGGGACTTCTGCTTCTGCATGATGGACATGGTCACTTCGGCGAGATAGTCCATCATCAGGTAATCCACCGGACCGCCGGTCACCTGGCGCACCGGTGCCTCGAGCCAGTCTCCCCAGAAGCCCTGCCCCGCCGCGATCCTGACGGTTTGCGTCACGGATGCTCCAGGGTCGCGCGCAGAATCGCCGCGTCGCCGCCGGGAGGCGTCACGCGCACTTCGACGAGGGGCTGGAAGCCCGCGGGCGCCTGCAGCGGGGGCGTAGCGGCGATCTCGAGCGTGGAGCGGCCGCCCGCGACGACGGTCACGTCCTTGCCGGCCTGGGCCGGCCGCGGCGTCTTGAGCAGGAATCGCACCCGCACCGTGGCGCGCCAGGCCGGGACCGGCCCGACCTGGGCCGACGCGGGGAACAGCTCGACGGTGAGCGCCTGACCGGCCAGCTCCTCGGGAACCGCGAACCGCTGGCGGGCCACCGCGTAGTTCATCGGCCCTTCGTTCACCTGCTGGCCGCTGGAATCGAAAACCGTGACCCCGAAATCGGTGAACCGGTTCCACTGCTCGCGCGGCATCTCGACGTCCACCTCGGCCCGCGCCGCCCACGCCGGGACGCGTACCGTGAGCGACTCGGCCGGGAGGCCGCGTCCTTCGACCGCAAACGCGGCTTCCGCGCCGATCAATTGCGAGGTCACCCGGCCAGCCACCGTCTCCGATCCGGCGTCGCCGGCCTCCAGGCCATGCCCGGTCCGGGCGAGCGTCACGGCGGCGATCGCGGCGCGCACGTCCGCGGTCACGGCCGCCAGCGGCGGGGCGACGACGTCCAGCTCGTACACGCCGGCGACGAGGTCCTCCGCCCGGACCACGACGTCCGTCGTGCCGCCGTCGGCCCCGCCGACACTGATGTCGTCGGGTGCGTCGCGGAACGGCCGACCATCCGGCTCGTAGAGCTTGGCGAACGCGTGCTGCGTGGAATCGGCCAGGGACACCGTCGCGTGCAACGTGGAGCCCACCGCCGGCACGCGCAGGAAGTAGCGTTGGACCCGGCCCGCCGCGACGGCGTGCCGCGGGTCGCTCAGCGGACGGGTCGGGAGATCGTAGGGAACGACGATCGCGTTGACAAGCTCGAACAGCGGCCCCGAGAGGGTATCGCTGGGGTTGCGCGCGGTGACGGTGCCCACGTACACGCCCGGCGCGGCGAAGCTCGCTCCCCGGTATGCGACGGCGATATCGGTCGCCGGCGCCCCCGCCCGGATCTGCGCCGGGACCGAGAGCCACGCTGCGTCGCTGCGCAGGTCCAACTGTGCGGCGCGGAACCCCATGGCGGGCGCGACGTGGAAGGACTGCACGGTGTCGCCCGGTCCCGCGAGACCGTCGCGCCGGAAAGCCGCCGAGCTCCCGTTGGGGGTGCGCACGACGTACACCGCTCCCTGGTGCCCGGCGGCAAGCCACCGGTAGGCGGCCTCGAGTTTCGGCACGCCGGCGCCGGCATCGAGGACCGTTGTCCCGGCGATCGGGGTCGCCGAGACCCGCAGCGCCTGCATGACCTCCGCCGCGCCGGGCCGCCGACCCTCCTGCGTCATCGCCGACACGAGGCAGGCCGCCAAACCAGTGGCGTGCGGGGCGGCCATGCTGGTGCCACCCTTAATCTCGTCTCCGGTGTTCCAGCGCGGCACCGAGGAGAATGCCACCCCCGGCGCCAGCAAGTCCGGTTTGTCGCTGTCGCCGCCGCGCGAGCTGAACCAGGCGAGCGCGTCGGGCGCCGGGGGCACGCCGGGCTGCGGCGGGCGCGAAAAGACTCCGGGATACAGGGCCCCAACCGACAGGGCGAGGTCCGCGGACCCGGGAAAGCCCATGGTCGAGAGTCCCGGCCCGTCGTTGCCGGCGCTGATCGCGAACACCACGTCAGGGTGAGCAGCGAGGAATCCGTTGATGAGCGAGTCGATGAGCGCCCGTCCTTCCTGCTCGTTGCCCACGCCGAAGCTCATATTGAGCACCAAGGGGAGGTTGCGCTGGGCGGCGAAACGAGCCGCGTACTCCATCGCCCGCACCATCGAGCCGTTCACCGAGATGCCGCCGCGCGCGTTGTTGGCGATCTTGAGCGCCAGCAGCTGCGCGCCGGGAGCCACCCCGTCGAATCCCTGCACGTTGTAGAGGTTGTGCCCCGCGGCGATGCCGGCGACGTGAGTGCCGTGGCCGGACGTATCGAACACCAGGTCGAGGATCGGCGCGCCGGCGCTGTCGGTGAAGTTGGCCGCGATGGTGAGCGGGCGGCGCCCCAAGGCGATCGTCTCGCGACCCTGCCGGTAGTCGTGCAGCGGCGTTTCGTCCTCGAGCGAGCCGTTGAGGTTCGTGTCGAGGAACGCGACCCAGCCATCCATCGCCTTCACCACGACGACCGGGAATTCATCGGTGTTGTCCCCATCGCCGTTCACATCGGCCGCGGGGAGCTTGCCCAGAGGCAGCTCGCGGAACACGCCTGCATACCACCTCGCACCGGTCGCGAGGCGGGCGATCCGCCCGGCCCCCACGAGCTGCTTTCCCGCGACCGTGACCACGCCGTCGCCGGTCGGGGTGACGGGAGTGAGGACGATCCGGCCCTCCCCGGAAAAATCGCGCAGGTCGAGGAGCTTGGGCGCCCCGGTAGTGGTGGTGATGAGGCCAGCGACGCCGGGATCCACCCCCGAGTCCAGGATCCCGATGATCACGCCGCGGCCGTCATAGGTCGGATGCGCGGTGCGGAACTGGTCCACGCCCGTGGCCCCGAGCGGCATGAGCCCCGCCAGGAGCGCGAGCGGCGGCGGCACGATCGGCTCCGCTTGCTCCGGCGTGGCCCGACTGCCGTCGGCGGGGGCGGCGGGGGCGGCGGGAGCGGCGGGAGCCGGTGTCGCGGCGGGCTTCGGCGTGGCGGGTGCTGGGCTCCGGCCGGCGCAGGCGGCGACGCACACCGCGGCGAGGACAGCCCACCAGCAAGGGAAGCGCAGCGTCATGGATGACTCGGCAAAGTAAAGGGCCCGAGGTGGGGCCCGCTGAACTCGGTCGTCACCGCGAGCAGGAACGCGAGGAGGTCGCGGGTCTCCTCGGGGAGCACGATCGCGTCCACGAAACCGCGGGCGCCCGCGAATCTGGCGTCGAGCTGGTGGTCGTAGTCGGCGCGCATGGCATCCACGGCGGCCGCGTTCTGGGACTTGGCCGCCTCTTCGCCGAAGACCGCCTGGACGGCCGACTCGCCTTCCATGACTCCCATGCGGCCGGTGGGCCAGGAGAGGATGAAGTCGGGATCGAAGCCCTGGCCGGCCATGGCGTAGTAGCCGGCGCCGGAGGCGTGGTTCACCGTGAGGACGAGCTTGGCCACGGTAGCCGTCGCCATCGCTTCGACGAAGCGCGCCCCGGCGCGGATAATCCCGGTGTGCTCGGCCTCGACGCCGACCATGAACCCCGACACGTCCTGCACAAACAGCAGCGGGATGCGCTCGCGATCCGCGTTCTCGATGAAATACGCGACCTTCTCGGCGCTCTCGGTATAAATGATGCCGCCGATCTTTGGGGGCTCACCCTTCTTGCCCTTGATGACGCCGCGGGAGTTGGCGATCACCGCCACCGGGCGCCCTTCGATCACCCCATGTCCGCAGATCATCTCGGGCGCGACCTCGGGCTGGAACTCATCGAGCCGGCCTTCGTCGAGCAGACACTCGAGCACTGCGCGCGCGTCGTAGCTCATGCGGTGGTCGGCGGGCAGGAGATCGTACAGTTCCGTGGGGTCGCGCTTGGGCGGCTTCGCGGGCGGGACGGGACGAGCGGTGGCGGGGAGTCGCGCCACGTAGGCGCGGATGCGGTCCAGACACTCGGCGTCGTCCTTGGTCCGATAGTGCGCTACGGCGCTGATGGCGGTGTGGGTCCTCGCGCCGCCCAACGTTTCCCCGTCCACGGTCTGGCCGGTCGCGCCCTTCACGAGGTTGGGGCCGCCGAGTCCCATGAACGACGTGCCGTCGACCATGAAGATCACGTCCGAGAGCGCGGGCAGGTAGGCGCCCCCGGCGATGCACGGTCCCATCACGGCGGCGATCTGCGGCACGCGCAGGTAGTGGCGCATCAGTGAGTTGTAGAAGAAGATCCGCGCCGCGCCGTACTGCCCCGGGAACACGCCCCCCTGGTAGGGCAGATTCACTCCGGCCGAGTCGACGAGATAGACGATGGGGATGCGCTGGCGCATGGCCACTTCCTGGGCGCGCAGCATCTTCTTGATCGTCTCGGGCCACCACGAGCCCGCCTTCACCGTGGCGTCGTTCGCCACGATCACCACCGGCCGCCCCGCCACCCGCCCCACGCCGGTGACCACTCCCGCGCCCGGGGCCTGGCCGTCGTATTGGTCGTGGGCGACGAGCAGGCCGAGCTCGAACCAAGCGCTGCCCGGGTCGAGCAACTTCGCGACCCGCTCGCGCGCCGTGAACTTCCCTTGGTCGTGCTGGCGCTTGATCTTGTCGGGGCCGCCGCCCTGCTCCAGGCGGGCCCGCAGCTCGCGCACCTCGCCGGCGAGCGTCTTGAGTCGCGTCATGGAAGGACTACGGGTCAGGCCGCCACATGCTCGGCGGCCCACGCTTCGATGTACTTGACCAGATCCGCCGTCGGCGTGCCCGGCCCGAACAGCTTGCCGATGCCCTGCCCCTGGAGCGCCGCCATATCCTCCGGTGGGATGATCCCGCCGCCCGTGACGAGCACGTCGTCGCGCCCCGCCTGTGCGAGCAGCGCCCGGACGCGGGGGAACAGGGTCATGTGGGCGCCGGACAGGATCGAGAGCCCCACGACGTCGGCGTCCTCCTGAATCGCGGCCTGCGCGATCATCTCCGGCGTCTGGTGGAGGCCGGTGTAAATCACTTCCATTCCCGCGTCGCGCAGCGCGGCGGCGACGACCTTGGCGCCGCGATCATGTCCGTCCAGCCCGGGCTTCGCGACGAGGACCCGGATGGGCCGCTTGCGCGCCCGCGCCATCAGCGCCGGAACCTCAACAGGGCGGCCAGCCCGTCGACGGCGCGGCGGGCTTGGTCATCGTACAGCACGTCCACCTGGGCCCGCTCCGCCAGCGCCTCCTCGACCGCATCGTCGATGCGCAGGTCGTCTGCCTGCCCGTCGGCGAGCAGCGTGCGGACCTGCCCGCGCCGCAACGCTTTGAGCGTCGGCTCGACCCCGTTCACCGCCCAGCCCGTCCCCAGCCCGTCGCGAACGGATGCGCCGTGCGCGCGCTCCCACGCGCGCTCCCGCGCCTCGCGCAACGCCAGGGCAGCCTCCCGCACCTGCGGCGCGGAAGCGCTCTTCGGGTTGAGCTTGACGACTCCCAGGACCAGATCATGGAGATAGGTATGGAGGTGGGGCAGCACGGCGGCGGCATCGACCCCCACACCGGCCACGACGAGCCCCGCGAGCGGCCGCTGCGTGTGCAGCTGAAAAAGCTGATCCGCGACGGCGGCATAATGGCGGTGCTTCTCCTCGCGGATGCGCTGGTGATAGTTGTGCTCCCCCGAGCCCGCGCCCACTTGCCCGCCGCGGATGACCCGCCGCGCCCCGCGAAACTTGGAGGGTCGGGTCGCGAAGGCCGGGAGACCCGACAGCTCCGTTACCTCGTAGGCCGTCACGGCGAAAAAGCGCGCACTGCTGCGGTCGCAGAGGGCGACGACGATGGTGCCGAACTCCTCCTCGAGCGCGACCAGCTCACGAATGAGGGGCGTCGGGGTCACGGCGAGCCGCGACTTGTGCACATGCGGGAGCGGGAGCATGTCGAACAGACCCAGCTCCCCGCACGCGAACAAGGCAATGCCGCGCGCCGAGGGAAGCCGGCCCGGGTCGTCGAAGTAGCGGCGCACCCGTTCCAGATCCGCGGCGACCGCTTCCCGCTCCGGTCGCTCCAGGGGCAGCCGGGCAACCTCGGCGGCCGCCCGCTTGACCCGGTTCTTCATTTTGATGAGGTACTTGCCGCGGGTCTTGTCGCGCGGCTCCAGCTTCAGGTAGCACGACACCACGCGAGCCGCGTCGAGGCTGATCCGCGACAGACGCGCGATCGCCGCGCGGATGGTGTCCTCCGTCGCGAGGGTGGGCAGGGCGGTCATGGCTAGAAGAACACCGGCTCGCGGTAGGCGCCCCAGACCCGCTCCAAGGCGTGGCGGATCTCGTACAGCGTGCAGTCGGCCCGGGCGCAGTCCAGCATCGCGGGGAGCACGTTCTCGTCGTGCTCAGCGGCGGCCCGCAGCGCCGCCAGCCGCCGCTCGACGAGCCCCGCGTCGCGGCGCTGCCGCAGCTGCGCGAGGCGCTGGCGCTGGCTGGCTTCGGCGTCGTTGGAGATCTTGAGAATCTCCACGGGGTGATCGTCTGCCGTGACGTACTCGTTGACGCCCACGATGACGCGGTCGCCGGCCTCCGCCTGCCGTTGGAACTCCGCCGCCGACCGCGCGATCTGGCGTTGGAACCACCCGTTCTCGATCCCCTTCACCACACCGCCCCCCGATTGGATCTCCGCGAACAGCGCGTCGGCCTCTCGCTCGAGCTGGTCGGTCAGCGCCTCGACGTAGTAGGACCCGCCCAGCGGATCGACCACGTCGGCGACGCCGGTTTCGTGCGCGAGGATCTGCTGCGTCCGCAGCGCCACCTGGACGGCCTGCTCAGTCGGCAGCGCCAGGGTCTCATCCAAAGAATTGGTGTGCAGGGACTGCGTGCCGCCGAGGACCGCGGCGAGCGCTTGATAGGCGACCCGCACGATGTTGTTGTGCGGCTGCTGGGCGGTCAGGGTCACCCCGGCCGTCTGTGAATGGAAGCGCATCATCCACGACCGTGCATTCTTGGCCCCGTACTTCTCTCTCATGTGCCGCGCCCAGATGCGGCGCGCCGCGCGCAACTTCGCGATCTCCTCGAAAAAGTCGTTATGGATATCCCAGAAGAAAGACAGCCGCGGCGCGAAACTGTCCACGTCGAGGCCGCGCGCGATGCCGCGCTCGACGTACGTAAAGCCGTTCGCCAGCGTGAAGGCGAGCTCCTGGGCGGCCGTGGCGCCCGCCTCGCGGATATGGTAGCCGCTGATCGAGATCGTGTTCCACTGCGGCGTGTGCCGGGGACACCACTCGAACATGTCCACGATGACCTTGAGCGCCGGTTCGACGGGATAGACCCAGGCGTGCTGGGCCATGTACTCTTTGAGAATGTCGTTCTGGACGGTCCCCCGCAGTTTGGCGACGTCCACCCCCTGCCGCTCCGCCGCGACCACGTAGAAACAGAAGAGGATCGCCGCCGGTCCGTTGATGGTCATCGACGTCGAGACCTGATCGAGCGGAATGCCGCGAAACAGATCTTCCATGTCCACGGCGCTCGAGATCGCGACGCCGCACTTGCCGACCTCGCCCTCGGCGCGGGCGTGGTCGGAGTCGTACCCCATCAGCGTCGGGAAGTCGAACGCCACCGAGAGCCCCGTCTGACCCCGCTCGAGCAGGAAGTGGTAGCGCTCGTTGGTATCCGCCGCGCTCCCGAAGCCCGAGAACTGCCGCATCGTCCACAGCCGCCCGCGGTGCATCGTCTGATGGATGCCGCGGGTGAACGGATACCGGCCCGGCTCACCCAACCGCTCCGCCAGGTCTCCGGTCAGATCCTCGGGGGCATAGACCGGCTTTTTCTCGATGGTCATCGGATCGCTCCGCTCCGCAGCTGCTCCAGAATGTCGGCCGCCACGTCGTAGGGGCTGCGCCGTCCCTCGGCCATCTCGGGCAGCTGCTGGGCGAGGAGCTCCGGTGCCGGAGTCTCCTCCCAGACCCACTGCCGCAGTCCCCGCTCCACTACCGCGCGGGTGCGCTCGGCGAGGCGCTCGCGCCGCCGCGCCACGAGCCGCCCGCTCGCGTCGAGGAAGGTCCGGTGGCGGTCCAGCGCGACCGCGAGCTCGGCTACGCCCTCGCCGGTCGTGGCGACTGTCGCGAGCACCGGTGGCTCCCAATGGTCGGACGGTCGGACGGTCGGACGGTCCGACTGAGGGCGCTTACGGTCAGACTGTCCGACCGTCCGACGGTCCGACCGGTGGTGGTGGGCGGGCAGGTTGCGAAACGCGTTGCCCCGGCGCAGGCCCAGCATCACTTCGATCTCCTGCCGCAGCGTGTCGCCCCCGGGGCGGTCGCTCTTGTTGATCACGAACACGTCGGCGATCTCCATCACGCCCGCCTTCAGTGTCTGGATGGCATCGCCGGACTCCGGGACCAGCACGAGCGCGGTGGACTCGGCGCTGCGGGCGATGTCGAGCTCCGTCTGCCCCACGCCGACCGTTTCGATGAGGATGCGATCGAAACCGAACGCCTCGAGGACGTCGGCCACCTCTTCCGTCGTCGTGGCGAGGCCGCCGAGGGAGCCGCGGGTCGCCATCGAGCGGATGAACACGCCGGGATCGAGGCTCACCGACTCCATGCGGATGCGGTCGCCGAGCAGCGCGCCACCGGTGAACGGGCTCGTCGGGTCCACCGCAATCACCGCGACGCGGAGATCCTGCCCGCGGTAGCGCTGCACGAGGCGCTCGGTGAGGGTGCTCTTCCCCGCTCCCGGCGGTCCCGTGAGGCCGATGCGACGCGCGCCACGGCGGCCGACGCGGGCGTGCGCGTGGGTGAGCACGTCTTCACAGCCGGCGCGGCGGTTCTCCACGAGGCTGATGGCCCGGGCCAAGGCGGCGGTGTCGCCGCGATCGAGCGCGTCCACCAGAGCCCGGGTCGTCATGCGTGATTACAAGTTATGTTCACCGCGCGTCCTCCGCCCGGTCGAGCACGGTCGCGTTCACGGGCCCGGGTCGCACGGCGACCCGCTCGACGTGCGTCGCGGTGGCAACCAGGACGTCGAACTCGAGCCCGTGCAGAAGGAACCGCTCGCCCGGACGGGGGATGCGGCCGAGCGTTTGCACGAGCAGGCCGCCCACCGTCTGCGCCCCGCGAGCGGCCGGCACCGTCCCGAACGTCTCCACCAACGCGGTCACGGGCGCGTTCCCGCCGAATTCCATGATCCGGGCCGGCGCGCCCCCCGGCGGAGGCGCAGGCGCCTCGAATACCTCCGCCACCAGGGCACGCAGCACGTCCTCGAAGCTGACCACTCCTGCGGTGCCGCCGAACTCGTCGAGGACCACGGCGAGGTGGCTGCCGCCCCGCTGCATCGCCAGCATGACGTCCCCCGTCCGCTGCGTCCCGGGGACGACGTTCACCGGCCGCACCGGCACGGGATCCTCCGGCTGGAGGCGCAGCAGGTCGAAGGTGTGCGCGACTCCGACGATCTCGTCGAGCGAGCCACGGTACACGGGGTAGCGGCTGTAGCCCGATTGGGAAAAGACGTGGGCCATCTCCGCGGCCGCGAGGCCTTCGGGGATCGCCACAATCGCCGTGCGCGGCGTCATCAACTCCCGCACAGGGCGGTCGGAGAACGCCAGGACGCCCGACACGACCTCGATCTCGTCGGTGCCGGCGAGCGCGTCCGTGTCAGCGCTGGAAAGCACGGCGGCGAGCGCCGTCTGCGTCGACGGCTCGCGCCGCGGGATGAACGGCGCCAGCACGTCTCCGGCGCGCTCCATCCACGGCAACGCCCGGGCGACGATCGCCTCTGCCCAGCGGCGCCCCAGCACGCGCGGGACGAGGTAGGCCGCGTTGACGAACAGGGGGATGATCACCGCCACGGTGAACACGCCAAGGAAGGTCGGCGTCGTTTGGGCGAGCAGCGCGGGGACGGCGGCCGCCGCGACCACGACCCCCAGCGTCGTGAGCGCGTTGGCGGTGGCGAGCACCCGGCCGGGGTGCTCGAGCAGGCGGACGGCTGCCTCCGTGCCGCGCAGCTTGTAATGCACCCAACGCGTGAGCTCCACCTGCGACACCGCGGCCGCGGCCACGCCGATCGCTGCCGCGACGCCGGCCAGGCCGAGGCCCAGGAGCAGGACCATCAGGGAGGCGATCATACCTTCTCGAAGACCACTCGGGTGACGCGGCGGCGGTCGACCTGGTCCACCACCACCCGGAAACCGTCGAGCTTCAGTTCCTCGCCGGGGCGCGGCACGCGGCCGAGCACCGAATAGACCAGTCCGCCGACCGTCGAGACATCCGGGTGCTCGAAGCTCTGCCCCAAGGCCAGGGAGAGGTCGCCGAGCGAGGTACGGCCATCCACCCAGAACCGGTTCCCCTCGTGGCGGATGGCCGGCGCGGCGTCGACGTCGTGCTCGTCGCGGATCTCCCCGACGATCTCCTCGAGGATGTCCTCGAGCGTGATCAGCCCCGAGGTCCCCCCGAATTCGTCCACGACGATGGCGAGGTGCGCCGGCCCGCGCTGGAAGTCGCGCAGCTGCGCGTCGAGGGTCTTGGATTCGGGCACGAAGGCCGCGGGCTTCACCAGGTCCTGCCACCGTTGCGGCGCGTCGGGCCCGGGCAGCCCCATGACGAGCAGGACGATGTCCTTCGCGAACAGCACGCCCACGACGTTGTCGGGCGTGCCGTCGGAGACGGGGAGCCGGGTGTACTCGTGGTGGCGGAACGTCTCGAGCACGGCATCGAGCGGCGCCGCGACGTCAACGGCGACCATGTCGAGCCGGGGGGTCATGACTTCGACGACCGTCGCGTCGGCCAGGGTGAAGATCCCCAGCAGCATGTCGCGCTGTGCCACGCCGAGCTCGGGCTGAAGCGGCTGGCTCGTGGTCACCAGCCCGTGGAGGCCGCGGTCCACCCACGCCAGCAGCATGAGCAACGGGGCGAACGGCATCAGCGTGCGGCGCGCGAGGGGGAGCGCCGCATCGGCGAGCTCGGGGGCGAGGCGAGCCACGCTGCGCGGCAGCGCGTCACCGACCACGAATAGGAACCCCGCCGCGACGAGCAGGGCGCCCAGGGCGCCCACCCAGGGCCGCTGCCACCAGCCCAGCGAGTGGGCGGCGGCCACGGCCCCAAGGACGAGCAGCGCGAGCCGCGCGACGTGCAGGGCCCGGTGGAGGGGGACGTGCCCCCGCACCGCCGGCGGCGGGGCGTCGCCCAGAGTGTGCAGTGCCTCGCCCACAGCCGCTTCCTCCCCGAGGGCGAGCAGGCCGGCCCACCCGGCGGCCACGACCGCGGCGACGACCCCCATCCACGAGAGCGCGGCGGCACCGAAGCTCATCGCCCGCCCGCGGTGAGCCGGCGCACATAGCGCTCCTGCCGCCGCCACATGGTCGAGCGCGTCCGCCCCCGCCCCTCCGGGTGGTCGTAGCCGAGGACGTGGAGCGTGCCGTGAACCATGAGACGGATCAGTTCGCTGCGGAGGTCGTCGGTGGTCGGTGTGCCGTTGTCGGTCGTCGTCAGCCAACCCTCGGCCACAGTGGGGCAAATGCAGACCTCCCCGACGATCGAGCCGTCGGGCTGCGGCAGGGCGAATGCCATGACGTCGGTCAGCCCACGCCGGCCGGTGGCGCGGCGGTTCAGGCGCTGCATCGCGGGCGCCCCGAGCAGGGTCAGCTCCACGCGCACGTCCCGCGCGCCCTCCCAGGCGAGCACTCGACGCGCCACGCGCAGCAACGTGCGCTCAGAGACCCGACGCCTGCGGGGCCGGCTGCCAGTCCTTGCTGATGCCGCCACTGGACTCGGGGTAGTCGATGCGGTTGTGGTACATGCCGGACAGGACGCGGATGAATTCCGCCTTCACCACGTCGATCTGCTGCAACGTGAGCGGCGCCTCATCGAGCTGGCCGGAGCTGAGCTTGGTTCGTACGATGTGATTGATCGCTTCCTCGATCTTCTGGGGTGTGAGATCCTCGAGCACGCGCAGCGCGGCCTCGACCGAATCGGCCAGCATCGCGACGGCGGTCTCGACCGAGCGCGGCCGCGGACCGGGGTAGCGATAGTCTTCCCGGCGCGCGGCCCCGTCACCCTGCTTCTTGGCGCGGTCGTAGAAATAGGTGATCTCGCTGGTGCCATGATGCTCCGGGATGAACGCGGCCACGACCGCGGGGAGGCCTCCCTCCTCGGCAAGGGCGAGCCCGTCGGTCACGTGGCGCTTGATGATCTCCGCCGACTGCGCCGGCGCAATCTTGTCATGCGGGTTGCCGCCGCGCGTCTGGTTTTCGACGAAATACAGCGGGTTGCTGAGTTTCCCGACGTCGTGGTAGTAGCAGCCCACGCGGCCCAGCAGGCCGTTCGCCCCGATACGGTTGCACGCCGATTCGACGAGGTTCGCCATCGCCACGCTGTGGGCGTACGTCCCCGGCGCCTCGAGCGACAGGCGTCGCAGTAGCGGTCGGCTCGGATCGGACAGCTCGAGCAGGGTCAGGTCCGTCGTGACGTGGGTGAACGCCTCCGCGAGCGGGAGCAGCAGGATCGTGAGCGCGCCGCTCACCAGCCCGTTGGCAATCCCGAACACCGAGGTCCAGCCGATCTCCCCGATGCGCCAACTGCCGGCGAGCCCCAGCGCGATGGCGCCCGCGAGGTACCCCGCTCCGACGATCAGCACGGCCGTGTAGAGATGGCTGCGCCGCCGCAGCGAGCGCACCGACAGCGCGGCGGTGACGCCGCCCAGCAGGCACAGAAACAGCGCCGGGCTATCGTGAAACACCGGCTGGGTGCCGATCACCGCCGAGACGATCATCGCCCCGATCATCGAGACCCGGCCGTTGAACAGGACGGTGAGCATCATCGCCTGGAACGGCAGCGGGATCAGCTCGGGATGGCCGGGCCGCGTGTGGGCGACGGCGGCGGCGCCGAGCAGCGTCGCAGCGAACAACAGAGCGACGAGCGCCACTTGGCGCTGTTCGCGGTAGGTCTCGCGCCGGTAGAACACCATCAACACCCAGAACACGCCGAGCATCAACGCGTCGCGGAGCATCGGCCCCACGACGCCGCCGAACGACGTGCTCGTCGCGGCGCCGCGGCGCACCAGCTCGTTGTGCAGCGCCTGCAGCTTCTCGTGCGCGGGCCCCGAGATGATCTCTCCCGCCGAGGCAAGCCGGTCCCCCTGGCGCACCACGTACTTGCTCGGGTCCACGCTGCCCATCAGCTCGCTGCGCCGCCGCCGCGTTTCCGCCTCGTTCGGCACGAGCGTCGCGCGGAAGAAGCGCCGCACGAGCTTCAGGTACACCACGTCGCCCACGCTCGACCCCGGATCGGGGTGCACCGCCCGCGAGCGCAGCAGGTACTCGTTGTAGCTCAGCACCTGGTCGCGAGCGACGGGCTGCTCCGAAGCCCCGCGCCGCACGATCAGCTGAGTCGAAGTCTCGGCCTGCAGCACCCCCGACCCGGTCACGCCCTGGGCCAGGGTCTGCGCGAACAGGTCGGTGAGCGCGCGCTCGAGGTTGCGGCGCTTGCCGCCCTTCTGGAGGTAGCCGGCTTCGGCGAGCGACAGGGGGAGACCGGCGCGGCGCCCCACGCGGATGATGGCCTGCGGCCCCTGGCCGACGGAGTCGCTGAGCGTCTGGAAGAACGCGTGCAGCTCGGCCGTCGTGCTGTCGTAGACCCGCTGCTGAAACTGATAGAGCGGCTTGGCGCTGGCGGCGAGATCCTCCGCCTCGCGCGCCAGCTCCTCGTCGGTCTTGGTCACGACGAAGTCGAACGGCGCGACGACGTCGCGCCCGGCCTTCGCTCCCGGCTCGAGCAGCGGCCCGAGGTCGGTGGCGCTCGAGGGGAACGCCAGATACGCGAGCACCGCGAGGCCGACCACCCACGCCCAGCGCGTCCCGTGGTAGCGCACTTCGTCCCAGCTCGGTCGTCTCATCTCAGCCTTGAGCATCCTCGGCATACGCGCGGATGATGTCCCGCACCAGCCGGTGACGGACCACGTCCGTTTCCGTGAGATAGCAGAAGCCGATGCCGTCGATGCCTGGGAGGATCCGCTCGATCTGGAGCAATCCCGAGTCCTCGCGGTTGGCCAGATCGATTTGCGTCTTGTCGCCCGTGATCACGGCCCGCGAGTTCACGCCGAGCCGCGTCAGGAACATCTTCATCTGCATCCCTGTCGCGTTCTGCGCTTCATCGAGAATCACGAACGCGTCGGCCAGCGTCCGGCCACGCATGTACGCGAGTGGAGCGATCTCGATGGTGCGCGATTCGATCGCCTTCTGCACACGGTCGCGCGGCATCATGTCCTCGAGCGCGTCATACAGCGGCCGCAGGTATGGGTCCACCTTCTCGTGCAGGTCGCCGGGGAGAAAGCCCAGGCTCTCCCCCGCCTCGACGGCCGGCCGCGCGAGCACGATGCGCCGTACCCGCTTGCGCGCCAGCGCGTCGACCGCCGCCGCCACCGCGAGATACGTCTTCCCCGTGCCCGCCGGCCCAATCCCGACGACGATGTCGTTCTGCGTGATGAGCTGCAGGTAATCCCGCTGCCCCGCGCTCTTGGGGCCGATGACGCGCCGCAGGCCGGGGAGGATGATCTTCAGCTCCTGCTGCGCCGCCTCGCCGCTCAGCGTGCTGCTCGAGCCCTCGAGCGCGAGGCGCTCTACGTCATGGATATCCAGCTCCTCGCCCATGCGCGCCAGGTCCACCATCGCCTGCGCCACCGGCGAGGCGCGCTCGACGGCCGCCGCCGGTCCCTGCAGCGTGAGGCTGTCCCCCCGGAGCGACACGCGCACCCCCATCCGCTTCGTCAGCTCGATGAGGTTGGCGTCGTTCACGCCGGCGAGCGCCAGCGGATCCACCCCCTCGACCGTCAGGCGCTGGGTGACGTCGTCGCTCATGGCACCACCTTGAGGTGGAGGGTCGCCAGGTCCTCGGCCCGAGCGGCGGCCGGGGCGCCCTCGAACAGGGCCCGGGCGGCGGTCGTCTTGGGGAACGCGATCACGTCGCGCAGCGAGCCGGCCCCCGCCGCCAACATCACCACACGGTCGAAGCCGATGGCGAACCCGCCGTGCGGCGGCGCGCCGGCGGCGAGCCCCTGCAACAGGAACCCGAACCGCTCCCCGATCTCCTGGTCCGTGAGGCCCAGGTGGCGGAACACCGTTCGCTGCACGGAAGCGTCGGTGATGCGGATCGATCCGGAGCCGAGCTCGTTGCCGTTGTAAACCGCGTCGTAATGCAACGCCCGACAGGCGAACGGGTCGCTCTCCAGCTTCGCCACGTCGTCGGGATGCGGCGCGGTAAACGGGTGATGGGCGAAGACCGGCTTCCCCGTTTCCGCGTCGGGCTCGAACAATGGAAAGTCCATCACCCAGCAGAACGCGTGGGCCGTCGCAGGAGCTGGCGCAACGCGCCGGATGACCTCCTGGCGCAGCCGGTCCAGGACGGGTGAGGTCACGCGGTCGGGGCCGATCGTCATCAGCGCGACATCGCCGTCGCCCACGCCCAGCCGACCCAGCGTCTCCGCCGTGAAGTGCTTGGCTACCGAGCCGGAAAGCTGATCGCCTTGGCGTTTGACCCACGCGAGCCCTGAGCCCCCCAGCTGCTTCGCCGCTTCGGCAAGCTGATCGACGTCCTTGCGGGACAGCGCGCTCCCGCCCCGCACGGGGATCCCGCGCACGCGCGCCCCGTTCTGGCCTGCGGTCTGGAAGAAGGGGACCGCCAGCGGCGCCACGGCCGCGGTCCAGTCCGCGATGACCAGGTCGTAGCGCAGATCGGGCTTGTCGGTGCCGAAGCGCTCCATCGCGTCCCGCCAGCGCAGCCGCGGAAACGGCCGCGTCACCGCGTGCCCCGCTTCGTCCCAGAGCGCGACGAGGACCGCTTCGACATACGCCAGCACGTCGTCCGACCCGACGAACGACGCTTCGAGATCGATCTGCGAGAACTCCGGCTGCCGATCGTTGCGGAGATCCTCGTCGCGGAAGCACCGCGCGATCTGGAAGTAGCGGTCGAACCCCGCGACCATCAACAGCTGCTTGTAGATCTGCGGGGACTGCGGCAGCGCGTAGAACTCCCCCGCGTGCACGCGCGACGGCACCAGATAGTCCCGGGCCCCTTCGGGCGTCGGCTTGGTGAGGATCGGCGTCTCGATTTCGAGGAACTCCAGCTCGGAGAGCGTGCGGCGCGCCCGCTGCAACAACCGGTGCCGCAGCATCAAGTACGCCTGCAGCTCGGGCCGCCGCAGATCGAGGTGGCGCTGCTTGAGCCGCAGCTCCTCGGCCGGAAGCTCTTCGTTCTTGGCGCGCGCGACGGGGATCGCGGGCGTTGTGGCCGCCCCGACGACCTCCAGGCGCGTCGCGTGCACCTCCACGTCCCCCGTCGCCAGCTCGGCGTTCTTCATGTTCGCCGGCCGCAGCACTACCTCCCCTTCCACGACGACCACCGTTTCCGCGCCGAGGGATCCGGCGCGCGCCAGCACGTCCGGCGGCGCCCAGGCCGGGCCCAGCGCGACCTGCACGATCCCGTCGCGGTCGCGCAGATCGAGAAACACGATCCCCCCGAGGTCGCGGCGGCGGTGCACCCATCCCCCCAGGCGCACCCGGGCTCCCACGTGCTCCTTGCGCAACGCGCCGCAACGGTGCGTGCGCTGGCTTGTCTGACTCGCGCTCACCTCGATGCTAGGCTCCCTCTGCTTGGCACAAGGACCGGTAGAACTCATCCGCGGTCTGCGCGGCGAGCAACCGCGCGCGCACCGGCTCTTGGCGCACCAGGCGCGAGATGCGGCTCAGCGCCTTTACGTGCACCCCCGCCTGCGACTCGGGTCCGGCCAGAAGGAAAAACAACCGCACCGGCTGCCCGTCGATCGTCTCGTATGCCACCGGCTGCTGAGTCGTCCCTGCCACCACCACCAGGTTCGGCACCACCGGCGTTTTGCCGTGGGGCACCGCGACCCCGTATCCGATGCCCGTCGGGAACTGTCGCTCCCGTTCGAGAATCGCCCCCAGAACCTCCTCGGCCTGGGGGCCATCACCGGCCAGCGCCATGGCCACGAGCTCACGCAGCACCCCCTCTTTGTCCCCCGCCTTGAGGGGAACGCGGATGTGGTCTGGCGTGAGCAGCTCGGACAGGCGCACGGCGTCTCGAAGTGGTGTAAGCGATTGAATCTAGTTAAGTTGAGCCGTCCACGCCACGCCGCGCGCGCGCCCTGCCATGCAACGTTTTGTCCCCATGCTGGTTGCCCTCGGCCCCGCCGTCCTCGGGGCCCAGCAGGCTGCCGGTGCCGAACTGTGGCGCTTGGCGGGCGTAACTGTCTCGGTCCCGGCGGCGCTCGCGCGCGACGGTGCGGCGGCATTCTGGAATCCGGCCCAGGAGGCCGACGGAGCGCGGACGCTCGCGAGCCTCGAAGCCATCGAGACGCCGGAGATCGTGGGCGCCTCGGGCCTGCTCGCTTCGCTCCGCGTCCAGGTCAAAGGCGTGGGCCGGGTCGGCCTGATCTACGGTCGCATGCAGCTCGGCGGATTGACGCGCACGTCGTTTGGCCCGGACGACAATGGCGGTACCATTCCGTTTTACACGCACACCGCCGGTCTTACCTGGACCCGGTCGTTCGGCGCCACGACCCTCGGCGCCACGGCCGGCTATCACGACACGCAGCTCGACGACCTCCACGAGAGCCACTGGACGTTTGACATCGGCGCGGCGCGGCGGATCAACGACGTCCTCCGCCTGGCTGCCGCGACGCACTTTTTCGCGCGCTTCCAGACCGCTGACAACGTGCAGGACCTGTACGGGGCCGCCGAGCTGCGGGTGTTCCAGGGGCCGCTGTGGGACAGCAGCGCGGTGGCGACCGTGCGCGCGCGATACGGAGTCACGGTCACCCGCGCCGGCGCGGTTGACCACGCCTTCGGCGCCGGGATCGAGTTCGGACCCCCGCTCGCTGTGGACGCGCTGCTGGTGCGGGAAGCCGGTTACGGGGGAGCGGCCTGGCGCGTGGTGGGAGGCCTGCGCGTCGCCGTCGGGCACTACCGCATCAGCTTCGCGCGGGATACGGGCGTGAACGACATCGGCGCGGCCTACCGCGTCGGGCTCGAGGCGCGCCTGCGGTGACGGACCTCCTATCGCTCGCCCCGGACGCGGCGCGGGCCGCACTCACGGAATGGCTGGACCGCACCGGGGAGGCGGCGTACCGGATCCGCCAGGTGCTCCCCCGCTTGTGGCAGCGCCCGGTGGCCCGTTGGGCGGACGCGACCGATCTGCCGGCCGCGCTGCGTGCGGCGCTCGATCGGGAGTTCCCACTGGCGCGGCTCGAAGCCACGGCCCATCAGGTTTCGAACGACGGCACTGAGAAATTCCTGTGGAAGTTGGCCGACGGCGAGGCGGTCGAGTCGGTCCTGATTCCCGAGGGCCGGCGCCGCACCCTGTGCATCTCGTCGCAGGTCGGGTGCGCGCTGGGCTGCGTCTTCTGCGCGACGGGCCGGATGGGGTGGCGGCGCGACTTGAGCGCTGATGAGATCGCGGGGCAGGTGCGGGCGATCATCGTGCGCGACCCGCACCAGAAGCCGACCAACGTCGTCTTCATGGGGATGGGCGAGCCGCTGCTCAACTGGGAGGCGGTGGATGTCGCCCTCACGATTCTCAATCACGGCGACGGCCTGGGGATCGGGGCGCGTCACATCACCGTGTCGACGGTCGGGATCCTCCCGAGTCTCGCAAAGTTCGCGCAGCGCCCCGAACAATTCCGTCTGGCCCTCTCGCTCCACGCGCCCGTGCCTGCCCTGCGTCGCGACCTGATGCCGATCGAGAAAAAATACGCGTTGCCGGACGTGATGAAGGCGCTGGCGCAGTTCTCGCGCCGCGTGACCCTGGAGTACGTGCTGATCGGCGGCGTGAACGATTCCCTCGACACAGCGGATCGCCTCGTCAAGCTCGCCAAGCCGTTGGGCGCGCTCGTGAACCTGCTGCCGCTTCATCCTGGCGGGGCGCCGGGACTCACCCCGAGCCCCCACGCGCAGATGCTCGCGTTCGAGCGGCGTCTCAAGCGTTCCGGCGTGGCGGCGGTGCTGCGCCGCAGCCGCGGGCTCGACATCAGCGCCGCATGCGGGCAGCTACGGGTGGAACTCGGACCGCGGCGGCGCAAAGTCGGCGCCGAGGAGCACGCTGGCGTCGAGTAGCCGGGTGGAGTCGCGTTGGAGCAGGATGGTGCCGGTGCGGAGTGCCTGACGGACTCGTTCCCCGATGCTGGCTGGCCCGCGGCGCACCAGGATGCGCGTCGAATCGAGCGTGCCCAGGCTCGCCGGCGCGTTGCCGTAGAAGACGACGTCCACCCCCGCCTCGCGCAGCACTCGCGTCGCCGTTCTGGCCAGGCCGGGTTTGCCGCTCGCGTTCAGGACTTCGACCATCACCCGCTCGCCCTGATCGCCCGGGATAGTGGCCGGCCCACTTGACGGCCGACTGCCACGACAACCGAGCACGACGATCAGGATTGCCAGTCCGACCGTCCGACAGTCCGCCCGTCCGACGATTCTCATGAGACCAGCGAGTTCCAGAACTGCACCGTCTCCTCGCGCAGCGGCCACCCCGACCGCACCGTCCAAGCGATGCGGCGCCGGGCCACCTCCCGCAGCACGCCATCCCGCTCGGCGGGCACTCGCTCAACCAGGTCGTGTCGCTCGTTTTGATCGAACGCCCGTCCAGGGTCGAGAAAATCGGCGAGGTACAACATCCGGCCCACGTCGTCCCACCGCGGGTAGCCGATCGAGTGGTAGCGCACGGCGTCGAGGACTCCACGATCCCGCTCGCCGTCCCGCGCCGCGCGATCGGCGGCGAGCGGGCCGTGATCCAGCTCCGACGCCGCGGGCGCGTCGCGCAGCGCGTCGTGGAGCCAACCCGCCCGCAACCAGCGATCCCGCTCCACATCCCCCACACGCATCGCCCCGGCCCACTCGCCGAGCAGTGCTACCACGCGCTCGATGTGTGCGCGCCGCTCCGGCGTGGCGACGGCCCACAGGGGCAGCGCCACGTCAGGCTCGCACGGCAGGGTCAGCCGCGATGCCTTCACCCAACACCACGTTGTCGATGAGCCGCGTCGCGCCGACGCGGGCCGCCACCGCCACGATCGTCTTCGCCGTCACCCGCTCGACGGGTTGCATCGCCTCATCCACCAGCGCCACGTACTCCGGCTGCACTCCGGGCGCAGCCAGCGTCTCCATCCCTTTCTTCTGCAGCGCCGCGGCCTCGGCCTGGCCCCCACGCCAGGCCTGCTCCACGGCGCGCAGGGCGCGGGAGAGCGCGAGGGCGGAGCGCCGTTCATCAGGGGACAGGTAGGTGTTGCGGGAAGACAGCGCGAGCCCATCCAGCTCACGGACGGTGGGCGCGACCTCGATCTCCAGGGGAAAGTCGAGATCCCGCACCAGACGTTGCACCAGCATCGCCTGCTGAAAGTCCTTGCGACCGAACAGCGCGACGTCGGGCTCCACGACGTGGAACAGCTTCGCCACGACCGTGAGCACGCCGCTGAAGTGCCCGGGTCGGATCTTTCCTTCGAGCACGTCGGCCATGGGGCCGGCGGCTACACGGGCGATCGGGTCCGCCGGGTACATCGCCGACCGCTCCGGGGCGAACAGGCAGTCCACGCTCCGGGCGTGTGCCAGTCGCCGATCGCGGTCCAGGTCGCGGGGGTAGCGACTGAAGTCCTCCTGGGGCCCGAATTGCAGCGGGTTGACGAAAACGCTCAGCACCACGCGGTCGGCCAGCTCCCTGGCGCGGTCCACGAGGCGCAGGTGCCCTTCATGGAGGAAGCCCATCGTGGGGACGAACCCGATGCGGCGGCCGCGCGCTTTCTCCGCGCGGGTCCAGGCGCGCATGGCGGACAGGCTGGAGATTTCCTGCATCGCTACTTCTGGAAGGAATGCTCCGGGTCGGGATACTTCCCCTCCCGCACCTCCGCCGCGAACCCCTGCACCGCCTGCTTCACGTCGTCGGCGAGATGCGCGTAGCGTTTGACGAATTTCGCGGAGAAGCGGTCGTTCAAGCCCAGGAGATCGTGAAGCACGAGCACCTGCCCGTCGCAGTCCTTCCCCGCGCCGATGCCGATCGTGGGAATCGCGAGCGAGTTGGTGATCTCGGCGGCGAGCGGCGTGGGCACCAGCTCCAGGACGACGGCGAACGCGCCGGCATCCTCGAGCGCCCTGGCGTCGTCCTTCAGACGCTGGGCGGTCTTGTCGTCCCGCCCCTGCACGCGGTAGCCCCCCAGCGCGTGCACCGACTGCGGGGTGAGCCCGATGTGCCCCATCACCGGAATCCCGACGTCCACGACGGCGCGCACCGTGTCCGCAATCGGCCGGCCGCCTTCCACCTTGATGGCGTGGCACCCGGTCTCGGCCATGACGCGCCCACCGTTGCGGATCGCCTCTTCCTTCGTGACCTGGTAGGTGAGATACGGCATGTCGCACACCACCATCGCCCGCTGCGCGCCACGTCGCACGATCTTGGTGTGGTAGATCATCTGATCGAGTGTCGCCGAGAGGGTGGACTCGGCGCCGGCGAGCACCTGATTCACCGAGTCGCCGACGAGCAGGACGTCCACGCCGCTCGCGTCGAGCAGGCGCGCGAACAGGGCGTCGTAGCACGTGAGCATCACGATGCGCTCGCGCTTCTCCTTCATCTGCAGGAGGGCGTGGACGGTGACCGGCTTTGGGGCGGGGGCCTCAGGCACGGGCGGGACTCAACGCCTCCAGCTCCGCCACCTCGCGGCGCCAGAAGTCGCGGTTAGGCAGCTCGGGGTGGGGAACGGTGAGCCCGGGCTCGGACACGACCCAGTCGCCGTAGCGCACGATGTCCAGGTCCAGCGTGCGGGGCCCCCAGCGCTCGCCGCGATCCCGGCCGCGCTCCCGCTCGAGCTCGAGCAGCCCGAGCAACAGCTCCCGCGGTGGAAGCGACGTCTCCAGCAACACCATCTGGTTGAGGAATCGTCCCTGTGGGACGGGGCCCAGCGCCGCCGTTTCCTCCACCTGGGAGGCGGCGACCAGCCGCGTGTCCGGCAGCGCGCCGAGGCGCTCGCGGGCGAACGCCAGGTGGGCTGCGCGGTCGCCGACGTTCGATCCGAGGGCCACGTAGACCCGCTCGACGGGGGGGGAGGACACGCGGGAATCCTAAACCCTCAGGGGACGCTGGCAAAGCCGCGCGTCAATTCGCGCAGCATTCCCGCCACTTGCTCGAGCTCGCGGGTCGCCTGCTCCAGCTCCGCGAGGCCGCGCGCCGCTTCGCTCGCCCGCGTCGCCACGCCGTCGGCCTCGCCGCGGTTCTTGCCCGCGATCTCGGCCACCGCGTTGATGCGCTGGCGCAGCCGCGCGAACGCTTCGTCCTGCTCCCCCGCCGCCGAGGCGATCCGCTGCGCGTGCGTCGTCGCATCCGCCGTCGCCGCCACGATCGCGTCCAGCGCCTCCAGCGCGCCCGCCGACAACTCCTCGACACCTCCCACGTTCACCTGCCCGCGTCGCATCTGCTCGACGACCTCGCCCACCTGGCGATGGATGTCCTGCACCAGCTCGCCCGCCTCGAGCGCGGCCGTGGCGCTCTGCTCGGCCAAGCGCCGGACCTCCTCGGCCACCACGGCGAACCCCTTGCCGTGCTTGCCCGCCCGCGCCGCCTCGATGGCGGCGTTCAGGGCCAGCAGGTTCGTCATGTCGGCGAGCTCGCGGATGGAAGCGATGAATCCCGTGATCCGCCGACTCACCTGCCCGAGCTGCTGCACCTTCGACGAGCTCTCCCCCACGAACCCCTTCAGCGCCACCAACCGCTCGATGGCGTCGCGGATTTGCTGGCGGTTCTTGCCCGCGACCTCGCTCGCCGCGCTGGAGGCGCGCGCCGCTTCCGCGCCGTCGTTCGATACCCGCCGCGCCACCTGGGACAGCGTTTCCGTCGCCGCGAGCCCTCCGGACACCTCGCCTTCTTCGGCCACGACGCCGCCGCGGATCACCTCGGTCGACGCGGCCACGGCCTTCGCCGCTTCCCGCAGCGCCACCGCCGCATGGGTCAGCGTCTGCAGCTGCTGCGTCACGCGCTCCACGGTCTCGACCAGCGGGCGCCGCAACTCGGTGATGTGGATCGCGGTGGCGAGCTGGTTGGCGAACGTGGTGATCGTGAGCACGTCCTTGCGGCGGTACGCCTTGCGCTTGTGATGCTCGAGCTCCAAGGTCCCGATCACCAGGTCGCCGAACTTGAGGGGGACGATGACCAGACTCTGCACTTCGAGCGGGGCGTCGGCGACGCGCTGGTCGCGGGTCACATCGTCGATCACCACAGTCTCCCCCGCGCGCACCGCGGCGTCGCGCAGCTCCACCGTATCGGAAGAGGGGTCGCTCCGGACCTCACGCCCGATGGCGCTGCGATACGCCAGCGCGAGCCCGCCGTCCTGGCGCCGATAAATGCGGAAGTCCCCCCAGTCCACCAGGCGGTTGGCGAGCCGCTCGATGCGGCGGAACGAGTCCTCGAGGCTCAGGTTGCTCGTGATCACCGCGTCCATTGCGTGGATCTTGTTGAGCTCCTCGGCCGACACTGCTTCCTCCAGCATCATCTTGAGGAGCAGGCCCAGCCCCACGAGGACGGGCGCCACGAACACCCATACGAGCGGCTGCTCGCGAAACCCGACGATCGTGCCGACCACGGCTGCCGCCCCGATCAGGGTGGCGAAGTAGGCGAGCATCTCGTACCGCAGGATCAGCATGCGCTCGCCCACCTCGAGCTTGCTGCGCACCAGCAGACTCAGGTAAAACAGCGTCCGGGAGATGAGGAAGTAGGTGAGTGCTATGGCGAACAGGGGCAGGATGATCGCGCTGTGTGGCTCCGGCGGGATCTCCGCGGCTTCCAGCACGAACGCGTACACGCCGTACGCCGCGACCAGCGCGATCACTTCCCGGCCGAGATTGATCCAGGCGACCCGCAGCGGCTTGCGGTGCCACGTCCAGTCGACGATCAGCGTGCCCCCCGCGACCGCGGTGGCGGTCGCGGGGAGTCCCACGAGCAGGCTCCCCGCGAGTGCGACGAGGCCGGTCTGCGTGAGATAGGAGTACTTGCTCAAGGGGATGTGGAGGCCGCGCAGGGCGACGCAGGCGCCGAGCAGGACGATGATCTCCGGGATCTGGTGCAGCCAGCGCGGGTCCGCCGCCAACACCGCAGCGAGCAGCACGAGTCCCGTGTAGGCAAGACCCTGGCTGTAGAGCACGACGAACCGCTGGATCGTCACGACCGCTGCTCCGCTGCCGACCGCACCGCCGTGACGAGCTCGGCGAGCAACCGCTCGGCCGAGGCGAGGCCGCCGTTGCCGAGCGCTTCGACCAGCGCGCTCCCCACGATCACGCCGTCCGCCACTCTCGCCGCGGCTGCCGCTTGCGCGGCCGAGCCGATCCCGAATCCGATGGCGACGGGCAGCGGCGTCGCCGCCTTCACCCGCGCTACCTGGCGCTCCAAATCGGGCGGCACCTGCTCGCGCACACCTGTCACGCCGAGGCGGGAGATGAGATAGATGAAGCCGGTGGCGCCGCGCACTGCCTCGGCGAGCCGACTGTCGGGCGTCGTGGGAGCGATGAGGCGGATCAGCGCCAACCCACCGGCCGCCGCCCGCCGCTCCAGCGCCGGGTCGGCGCCCGCCGGCAGGTCGGTCAGGAGCAGCCCCGACGCGCCGGCGGCCTGCGCGGCGGCCACGAAGCGCTCCACGCCGAAGGCTAGCACCGGGTTCAGATAGGTCATGATCACGACGGGGACGTCGAGGCGCGCTTCGCGCACGAGGTCCAGGACTCCGGCCACGGTCATCCCCTGGTCGAGCGCGGCCTGCGTGGAGCGCTGGATGGTGGGTCCGTCGGCGAGGGGATCGCTGAACGGCACGCCGACCTCGAGGAAGTCGGCGCCCGCCCGCTCGGCGAGGCGTAACGCGTCCCGACAGGCCGCGGGGCTGGGGTAGCCGGCGGTAACGTACGGCATCAGGGCCGCGCGCCGCTCGGCGCGCACGGCCCGCCAGCGGGCGGCGATCGGGTGGTCAGACAAAGTAGTCGCTGACCTGGATGCCGTACTTCGCCGGATCGCTGACCTTGATGATGGACCGGGGGAACTTGCCCTGTTCATCGCGATGCGCGAGGTCGACGACGGTCCCCGGGTGCTGGAGCGCGCCGTCGGGCGAGGCCACGATTCGCACCACCGGCCGGTGCACCCCGGAGACGTCGGCATTGGCGGCCTGGACCAGCGCCACCTCGAAGGTGTCGAGGATGACGCAGGTGCCCACCGGATAGATGCCGATGAGATTGATGAACGCCTTGACGACCACCGGGTCGTACCCGCGGCGCGGGTTCTCCCACATCTCCTTCAGCACCTGGTCGGGCTGAATCGGCACCGTCTGGTAGACGCGGCGGCTGGTCGCCGCGTCGAATCCATCCGCGACGGCGACGACTTTGGAATAGATCGACAGCTCCCGGGACCGGACCGACTTCGGGTACCCCGTCAGGTCGGTCTTCATGTGATGCTCGTAGGCGACGATCATGCCCCGGTAGGGGATCTCGCCGTACCCCCGCAGCCCGAAGAGCGTGAGTACCCCGAGCCAGGGGTGCGCCTGCATGATGCGCCATTCCTCGTCGCTCAGTCCGCCCTGCTTGTTCAGCACTTCCAGCGGCACCCGCGACTTGCCCACGTCGTGAAACAGAGCGGCGATCCCCAGATCGTAGAGCTGCAGCTTCGTGAGGCCGAGTTTGCGGCCCAGAGCGACGGAGAAGATGCAGACGTTCACCGAATGCGTGAAGGTGTACTCGTCGTAGTCGCGTAGGGTGGTGAGGCCCATGAGCGACGATTCGTTGTTCAGCACCTGGTCCACAATCGCCTGCACGGCCCGCTTGACCTTCTTGACGTTGGCCGTGCGGCCCAGCCGGATGCTGTTGATGACCTCCTTGGTCACCGCCACCGAGCGCGCGTAGGTGCGCTTCGCGGCCTCCTTCAAGCGCTCGACTTCCTCGACGTCCTCCTCGGTCTCGAGCGGGGGCTCGACCGAGATCAAGGAGACCCCGCCGTCCTGGAGCTTCTGCGCCAACTCGAAGACTTTGTTGGGGTTCGCTTCCTTGGCTGAGTACGACAGCAGCAGCGAGACGAAGATCTGGAGTTGCTTGCGGTCCACACCCTCATCCATGCGCACCGCGCCGACGCCGCACTGGCGCAGCACGCCGAGGATGTGCGAGAACGAGGCGTAGTTGTCGAGGTCGAGCCGCAGGCGCGTGGAGTTGACGAAGATGAACTCGCCCTGCAGCCGCAACTCCAGTTCGCGCTCGACCTCGAGCAGGTGCTTCGTGGCACTGGCGAGATCGTCGAGGGCGCGCTGCACCTGCGCGTTCTCGATGGGATACAGCTTCAGCGAGCGCAGCGCCGTGTACAGGAAGATCAGGAACTCGCGGCCCGCGAGCCGCAAGAACCCGTCGGTCGTCGCGACGGTTTCGACGATGGAGGCCCGGCGCGACGCCTGGGGATCGCTCACCCGCCGACCTCCCGCAGCGCCCGGCTCACCGCGTTGCGCACCAGCGCTTCCTTATCTTGGGCCGCGCGCTCCAGGACGGCGCGGGCGTCCGGGTGCCGGATCTTGCCCAGCGCCATCGCCGCGCAGGCGCGGGTTTCGGGATCTTCCTTTTTGGCGAGCATCCCCTTGGGCACCAGCATCTTTTCCAGCAGTGGCACGGCTGCCGCCCCCGCCAGCGTGCCGTAGGCCTCGAAGAACGCCATCTTTTCGGTCAGGTCGCTGCCTTTGAGCTTGCTCCCCGTGACCGCGCCCTCGATGCGCGCGAACG
Source organism: Gemmatimonadota bacterium (assembly GCA_003222205.1). Classification (GTDB taxonomy): domain Bacteria; phylum Gemmatimonadota; class Gemmatimonadetes; order Gemmatimonadales; family GWC2-71-9; genus QHVC01. The sequence goes on from QHVC01000043.1 coordinate 40,966, forward strand.
CATTCCGATAGCCGCGCGCCGCCAGGACCTTGACCGCGGAGATACGCACGTCGCGCTCCGGGTCCGCGACCGCCGTCTCCAGCAACCGCAGCGCCGCTGGGCTCCCGATGGCGGTCAACGCCTCGACCACCGCGACTTTGAGCTCCCGGTCGCCGGTTTCCAGCAGCTTGCCCATGCCCTCCGGCGCGCCGGGCAGCTTCAGGCGCGCCGCCAGCCGCACCATCTCGAGCTGCGACGCGCTGTCGTCGCTTGCCAGTGCCTTCAACACCTCGCCCGCGTGCGCCTGCGCCAGCCGCTCCGCGGCTTTGTGCACGAGCTCTTTGACGCGCGCGTTGGTGAGCTTCGGCAGCCAGCTCATCAGCGTGACGAGGGCATCGGACCGCAGCTCCTGAAACAGCTCGCTCAGCTCCTCCTCGGAGGGGTGGACGGCCGCCTCATCGAGCGACTGCAACAGCTGCGACAGCGCCTCCGGCTGCGACAAGCGCGCCGGCAAGGCTTCGAGCGCCTGGCGGTGCTCGGGGATGACCTCCCGGGCCCGCTCCAGCACGTTGCGGCTCTCGCGCAGGACATACGCGACCGAACGGAAATCACCGGCGCCGAGGAGGTAGGGGATGAAGTTCTCGACGATGGAAATCAGCTCCGCGCGGACCGTGCCGTAGGTCTGCAGCTCCAGCAGGTCGAACAGCATCGCCAGCACGTTGCGGCGCAGGTCCTGCTGATACTCGCGCTCCACCTCCTTGTGGAGGTAGTCGATTTCCTTGTCGTCCAGGAAATAAAGCGTGGTGTCGAAGTCTTCGACCGAGACCACGCCCTCTCGCTTCGGCGGCGCCTCTTCCTGCACGTGCTGGCGCACGTCGTTGGGGCTGATCGACGGGATCGTCTCGCCGGCTTCGATCGGCACCGCATTGTCGCTCGCCAGCTCGCGGAAGGTGTAGTTCAGGAACTGGAAGTCTTCCTGCCACAGCAGGGTCAGGAGGTCGTCGGCGGCTTCGGCCTGCAGGCTGCGCGACTGTTGCAGCACGCGCAGAAACTTGACGATCTCTTCTTCCTCGACGCCCGGCTTCATCGCCAGCGAGCGCACCCCGTCTTTGTACAGTGTCCAGGCAACGCTCTCGTTTTTCTGATCGTTGGCGTAGACGATGTGCTCTTCCCAGCGCAGCGACGTTTCCAGCACGTCGAACACGAGGTCGCCGGTGGCCTGCCAGATCTGGCGGAGGGCGCTCCGGATGTTCTCCACCGCGCGCTGGTAGACCGGGTTGTTCGGCAGGTACAGCTGGGTCGCCCGCATCCCCTTGCCGAGGAGCGACCACAGCTCCTCGACCTGCGACGGCGGCAGGGCCAGCTCGGGGATTGGCGCGTTGCTCAGGTCCGGACTCCCGTGAGGTCCGCGACCAGGGCGACGTCTTTGTCGCCCCGCCCGCTGAGATTGATGAGGACCACGTCCCCGGCGGACCACCGCCCGGGGTGCGCCAGGACCCAGGCCACCGCATGGGCGCTTTCCAGCGCGGGCAGGATGCCCTCCAGCCGGCTGAGCCCCGCGAAGGCGTCCAGGGCCTGGCGGTCGGTCACGGCTTCATACAATACCCGACCGGCGTCCTTGAGGTAAGCATGTTCGGGCCCGACCCCGGGATAGTCCAGACCCGCGGAGACCGAATGCGCCGGTTGCACTTGTCCGTCCTCGTCTTGGAGCAGGTAGCTCAAGCTGCCGTGGAAGACGCCCGGCCGCCCACGGGCCAGCGACGCCGCGTGCCGCCCTTCCAGCCCTTCGCCCGCTGCCTCCACGCCCACGAGCTCCACCTCCCGGTCGCCAAGAAACGCGGTGAAGATCCCGAGTGCGTTGGACCCGCCGCCGACGCACGCCACGACCGTGCGCGGCAGCCGTCCGAACCGTTGCAGCACCTGCTCCCGCGCTTCGCGCCCGATCACCGCCTGGAAGTCCCGCACGATGCGCGGGAACGGGTCCGGCCCCACGACGGAGCCGATGATGTAGTGCGTGGTCGTGACGTTGGTGACCCAGTCGCGCAGGGCTTCGTTGGTCGCGTCCTTCAACGTGCGCGTGCCGCTGGACACCGGGACCACTCGCGCCCCCATCAGCTCCATGCGGTACACGTTGAGCCGCTGGCGGCGCATGTCCTCCTCGCCCATGTACACCACGCAATCGAGACCGAAGCGCGCACACACGGTCGCCGTCGCCACGCCGTGCTGGCCCGCGCCCGTTTCCGCGATGATGCGGCGCTTCCCCATGCGTCGCGCGAGCAGCGCCTGGCCGAGCGTGTTGTTGATCTTGTGGGCCCCGGTGTGGTTCAGATCTTCGCGCTTCAAGACGACTCGGACCCCCGCCCCGACCTGCGCTGAGAGCCGCGGCACGTCGCTGAGCGGCGTCGGCCGGCCGACGTAGTCTTTGAGCAGCGCCTCCAGCTCCGCCGCGAACGCAGGGTCCGCCGTCGCCGCCTCGTAGACGCGGGCCAGCTCGTCCAACGCCGCCATCAGCGTTTCCGGCACGTAGCGGCCGCCGTAGGGGCCGAACCGGCCGAGGTCCGTCGTCACCGTCACCGCCCCCGCCTCGGCACGCCGCATAATGCCCGTACCGCCCCTTCGGGATCCGCGAGGCGCGCAACCGAGGTGCCGACCAGCACCAGATCGGCCCCGCATCCTGCGAGCCGTTCGACGTCGGCCACGGTTTCAATGCCGCTCTCGCCTACCGCCGTCACCCCGGTCGGCACGAGCGGCAGCAGTCGCTCCGCCACGCGCAGGTCGACGGCGAGTGTGTCGAGATCGCGGCTGTTGACGCCGACGGCCGTCGGCGCGGCGGCGAGCGCCCCTTCCAGCTCCGACTCGGAGTGCGCTTCGATCAATGTGCCGAGACCGAGGCCCTTCGCTTCCCGCGCGAGGGCCCGCAGCCGGTCGGGGGCGAGCGCGCGGACGATGAGCAGCACGCCGCTCGCGCCGGCGGCCCGCGCTTCGAACAGCTGCAGTACGTCGACGATGAAATCCTTGCACAACACCGGCACCGGCACCGCTCGCGCCACACGTTCCAGGTCTTCCACCGCGCCGCCGAAGTGCCGCTCGTCGGTCAACACCGAAACCGCCGCGGCACCGCCGCGCACATACGCCCGGGCGTGCCCGACCGGGTCCAAATTCTCCCGGATCGCTCCCGCCGACGGCGAGCGGCGTTTCACCTCGGCGATCAGTCCGACGGTCGCGCCGCGGAACGCCGACTCGAGCACGGGCCCGGGCGGGGCCGCCGCCGCCGCGCGCTCCAGCTGGCGCGCCTTGGGCCGCAGCGCCGCGACGCGTTCGCGCGTTGCTTCGAGGATGCCGGCAAGGGTGGGGTTGGTCACGCTTGCGTTCGGTCCGTCTTCGGGTAGATTATATTCGGTTTCCTTTCGGGGGCCCAATGCCGCTCACGCGTCGCCAGCGCGAAATCCTCGATTACCTCACGGGCTACATCACCGACCACGGGTACGCTCCCAGTTTCGAGGAAATCGCCCGCCAATTCGCCTTCGCCTCGCTCGCGACGGTCCACGAGCACCTGACCAACCTCGAGCGCAAAGGGTACATCCGCCGCAACCACAACGAGAGCCGCGCGATCGAGATCGTGCCGCCCAAAGGCCAGACGGGGGCCACCGAGCTCCCGCTGCTCGGCCTCGTCGCCGCCGGCCAGCCGATCGAAGCCGTGACCGGGGACGACACCATCGCCGTCCCCGACGAACTGCTGCCGCGGCGTGGCCGCAGCTACGTGCTCCGCGTCCGGGGCAATTCGATGGTCGACGAGCACATCCAGGACGGCGATTTCGTCGTGGTCCAGGAGCGCAACCAGGCGGACAACGGACAGACGGTGATCGCCCTCGTGGACGGCTCGAGCGCCACCGTCAAGAAGTTCTACCGCGAGCCCGGCGGCTGGATCAGGCTGCAACCGGCGAATCCCGAGATGGCTCCCCTGCGCCTCAACGAGCGCGACGTGATCGTCCAGGGAGTCGTCGTCGGCGTCATCCGGAAGTACTAGGGCTCGCTCGCCGGAGGCGCTGCAGCGCCTCCCCGGCGGCGCCGGACTCCACCGCGTCGCGCGCCCGCGCGATTCCTTCCTCGTAGCTAGCCGCCAGGCCGGCGACGTACACCGCCGCGCCGGCATTGAGCAGCACGGCGGCCAGACCGGGCGCGTCGCCCCGCTCCCGCTCCAGGAGGCGGCGCAGTCGGGCGGCGTTGGCCGATGGGTCCCCGCCCCGTAACGCGGCCGCGTCATCCACCGCCAGGTGGTGCGCTCCCGGATCCAGCTGCCAAGGGCGGACCTCGTCCCCGCGAACCTCCCAGACGTCGGTCACGCCGATCGGCGAGATCTCGTCCATGCCGACCCGCCCGTGCACGACGAGCGCGTGCTCGGTTCCGAGACGCGCGAGGGCAGCGGCGAGCAGTGGCGCGCGGTCGCGGTCGGCAACGCCGACGACCTGACGCGTGGCACCCGCCGGATTGGCGAGCGGGCCCAGGAGGTTCATGATCGAGGGGGTCCCAAGCTCGCGCCGTACCGGCCCCACGTGCCGCATCGCGGGGTGAAAGTTCGGCGCGAACAGGAAGGCCACGCGCGCCTCGCGCAATACCCGCGCGGCTCCCGCCGCGTCGAGGCCGATCCCGATTCCCAACGCTTCCAGCACGTCCGCCGAGCCGCATTGCGACGTGAACGAGCGGTTGCCGTGTTTGGCGACCGCGGCGCCCGCGCCGGCGGCGACGAAGGCCGCCCCGGTCGAGATATTGAACGTCCCGACCGCCCCACCGCCGGTCCCGCAGGTGTCCACGAGGTGAGCGCCGTCGGCGTCGACGCGGACCATCGCCGCGCGCAACGCCCGGGCCGCGCCCGCCACCTCGTCCGGCGTCTCCCCCTTGACCCGCAGGCCGACGAGCAAGCCGGCGATCTGCGCGGGCGAAGCCTCGCCCCGCATCACGACCCCGAAGACGGCGGCGGCGAGCGATTCGCTGAGCGACTGCCGGTTGGCGAGGGCGACGAGGGCCTGCTGCAGGGGGGGTGCGGAGGGCGTCGCGGCGTCGGGCATGGAGCGAGGTCAGGGGTGCCAAAGCTACCCCGAAAAACGGGCTTTTGTCAAACAGGGACAACGGGTTGCGCCGCTTGATGCCCCCCCGCGTTTTCTCTATCTTTCGCGCGTGACAAGCCGGCCCTTCCTCGCCGTGGTGCACTACGACGGGGCCCAGTTCGTGGGGTGGCAGCGCCAGGCCAAGGGCCGGACCGTTCAGGGGGAGTTCGAGGAGGTGCTCGCGCGCCTGCTCGGCCACCGAACGACCGCGACCGGTGCCGGACGCACCGACACGGGAGTCCACGCCCTCGGGCAAGCTGTCGGATTCGCGACTGAGGATCGCTGGGCGGGCGACGTGTCGGGGCTCAAGCGGGCGCTCAACGCGCTCCTCCCTCGGGATGTCTGGGTCGAGCGCGTGCACGCGATGCGGCCGGGGTTTCACGCCCGCACCAGCGCCACAGCGCGGCGCTACCGGTACGTGATCGGCACCGACGAGGCGTGCCGGTCCCCGTTCCGGCGGCCGTACGAATGGGCCTTGGGACGGCCGCTCGATCTCGATGGCCTGACCCGGGCCGCGGCCGGGCTCGCCGGGGAGCACAGCTTTCGCGGCCTCGCGATGGCCGGCGCGTCGCGACCCGACTACCGATGCCGCGTGGCGCTCGCCCAATGGGCGCCGCGAGCGGACGGAGCGGGCGTGACGTTCGAGATCGAAGCCGATCGGTTCCTGCACCGCATGGTGCGCTTCCTGGTGGGGCTCATGGTGGACATCGCCCTCGGGCGCCGCCCGCCGTCGGATCTCTCCACTCTGCTCGCCGCGGCCGATAACCAGGCGGCCAGTCCGCCCGCCCCGCCCCAGGGATTGTACCTGGCGGCCGTGCGCTATCCTCCTGACCTCTACGCCGAGGCCTGAGCCATGAAGTTCTTCCTCGATACCGCCAGCTTGAAGGACATCAGCTGGGCCGCGCAGGCGGGCCTCATCGACGGCGTGACCACGAACCCCTCGCTGCTGGCGAAGCAGGCCGGCGACCTCGATCCGCGGGACGTGCTCAAGGAGATCTGCTCGCTCGTCGACGGACCGGTCTCCGCCGAGGTGGTAGCGATCGACACGGACGGCATGCTGAAGGAAGGCCGCAGCCTCGCGAAGATCGCCGACAACATCGTGGTCAAGATCCCGATGCTGGAAGACGGCATGATCGCGGTGCGCCGCCTCGCCGCCGAGGGGATCAAGACCAACGTCACGCTGTGTTTCTCGAGCGTGCAGTGCCTCATCGCCGCGAAGGCGGGCGCGGCGTTTGTGAGCCCCTTCATCGGACGGTTGGACGACGTGGGCCAGGAGGGGATGGACGTGATCCGCGAGGCCCGCGTCATCTTCGACAACTACGACCTCGCCACCGAGATCCTCGCGGCCTCGATCCGCCACCCGCGCCACGTCGTCGAGGCCGCGATGATCGGCGCTGACGTCGTGACGCTGCCCGCGGACGTTCTCAAGAAGCTGCTACTGCATCCGCTCACCGATCGCGGACTCGATCAGTTCCTGAACGACTGGAGCAAGCTGGCCGCGCGCGCCAAGGCCTCGGTTTGAGCTACGTCTCGCCGCTCTCGACGCGGTACGCCTCCCCGGCGATGCAGGCGCTGTGGAGCGAGCGCCGGCGCATCGGGTTGTGGCGACGGCTGTGGCTCGCCTTGATGGAGGGGCAGCGCGAGCTGGGGCTCGACATTCCCGGGGCCGCCGTGGAGCAGCTCCGCGCGCACGTCGACGACGTCGACCTCGATCGCGCGGCCGAGTACGAGAAGCGGCTGCGCCACGACGTCATGGCGCACATCCACCACCTGGGCGACCAGGCGCCGGCGGCACGTGGTTTCCTGCACCTCGGGGCCACCAGCGCGTACGTCACCGACAACGCGGACCTGCTGCTGATGCGGGAAGGCCTGCAGCTGCTCCTCGGGCGGCTCCAGGCGGTGCTCGTCGCGCTCGGCAAGGTCGCACGCCGCTACCGCGCCGTCCCCTGCCTCGCGTACACGCACTTTCAGCCCGCGCAGCTGACCACCGTGGGCAAACGCGTCACGCTGTGGATGCAGGACTTCCTCCTCGACGCGGAGGAGGTGCTCCACCGCCTGGAGACGTTGCAGTTCCGGGGCGTCAAGGGGACCACCGGGACACAGGCCAGCTTCCTCGACCTGTTCGACGGCGACCAGGAGAAGGTCGCCGAGCTCGACCGCGGCGTCGCGCGCCGCATGGGCTTCGCGCGGGTGTTCTCGGTCACCGGCCAGACCTACCCGCGCAAGCAGGACGCCCAGGTGCTGGCGGCGTTGTCCGGCATCGCGACCTCGGCGGCCAAGTTCGCGACCGACGTGCGGCTGCTGCAGCATGAAGGCGAGGTGCTGGAGCCGCTCGAGGGCGAGCAGGTGGGCTCGAGCGCAATGGCCTACAAACGCAACCCGATGCGCGCTGAGCGGATGACGAGCCTCGCGCGGTTCGTCATCGAGCTCGAGGGCAACGCCTGGCACACCGCGGCGACGCAGTGGCTCGAGCGCACCCTCGACGACAGCGCGAACCGGAGACTCGTAATCCCCGAGGCGTTCCTCGCCACGGATGGAATCCTGGTGCTCGCCACCAACGTGGCCGCGGGGCTCGAGGTGCGCGAAGCGGTGATCGCCCGCCACGTCGCGGCGACGATGCCCTTCCTGGCCACCGAGCGGCTCCTCATGAAGGCGGTAAAGGCCGGCGGCGACCGTCAGACCCTTCACGAGGTGATCCGCACACACAGCCTCGCCGTGACGCAGGCGGTCGCGGAGCAGGGGGCGGCCAACGACCTGCTCGATCGGCTGGCCGCCGACTTCGAGTTCAAGCGACTCAAGGTCCGAGTGACCGCGGACGAGCTGGCGCCCGGCGGCTACGTCGGCCGCGCTCCGCAACAGGTGGATGAATTCCTGGACGACGTGCTCCCCCCGGTGCTGCGGCGCATCGAGACGGCCGCCCCGGCCACTGCGACCGCCGAGGTGCAGGTATGACCGTCCCGTTGGTGGAGAGCCGCCTTCCCCTGCCGCTGCTGCGGCGCGGCAAAGTGCGCGAGGTCTACGAGGTGGACCAGGACGCGCTCTTGATAGTCGCGAGCGACCGGGTGAGCGCGTTCGACGTGGTGCTGCGCGAGCCGGTCCCGCACAAGGGGGCCGTGCTTACCCAGCTCAGCGCCTTCTGGTTCCGCCTGCTCGCGCGCGCGATGCCGCACCACTTGCTCACCGCCGCCCCGGACGAGATCGTCGCGCGCGTCCCCGCCCTCGCCGACCACCGCGAGGCGATCGCGGGTCGGGCCATGCTGGTGCGGCGCACGACGCCGCTGCCGTTCGAGTGCGTCGTGCGCGGGTTCCTGTCGGGGTCGGCGTGGTCCGAGTACCGGCGGGCGGGGACTCTGGCCGGTGAGCCGCTGCCGGGTGGATGGGTCGAGAGCCAGCCGCTCGACCCGGCGATCTTCTCTCCGGCGACGAAGGCCGAGCGCGGCCACGACGAGAACGTGACGTTCGCGTACGTGGTCACGGCGCTGGGCCAGGCGCTCGCCCAGCGGCTGCGGCGCGCGAGCCTCGAGCTCTACGAGGCGGGCCGCGCGTTCGCCGCCGGGCGCGGCATCATCATCGCCGACACCAAATTCGAGTTCGGAACGACGGCCGACGGGACGCTCCTGGTCATCGACGAGATGCTGACGCCCGACTCGTCGCGCTTCTGGCCGGCAGACAGCTACGCCCCGGGTCGCGGCCAGCCCAGCTTCGACAAGCAGCCGCTGCGCGACTATCTCGCGGACCTCAAGGCTCAGGGACGCTGGGACGGGGATCCCCCGCCCCCGTCGCTTCCCGACGAGGTAGTCCACGCGACGAGCGCACGCTATCTCGAGGCCTACCGCCGCCTCACCGGCGCGGACCTGGAGACGGCCCAGTGAAGATCGCGCCCGAGGGCCGGCCGTTCATCGCCCTGGGGTGGAGCCTCACGGCGTTAGCGTGGTGGGCCGCGTGGCGGGGGGGCTGGAGCGTCGGATGGAGCGTGGTCGCGGCGGTGCTCAGCCTCCTCGCGATCTGGCTGGTGGTGTTCTTTCGCGATCCCACCCGGGATGGCCCGCGCGGCGACGCGGTGGTGATCGCCCCGGCGGACGGCAAGGTCGTGGGCGTGGTCGAAGCCGACGAGCCGATGTACCTGAAGACCCGGGCGCTGCGCGTGTCCATCTTCATGAGTGTGTTCGACGTGCACGTGAACCGTTACCCGGTGTCCGGCACCATCGAGCTGGCGCATTACAACCCCGGCAAGTTCCTGCACGCGGCTCGGGAGAAAGCGAGCCTCGACAACGAGCAAGCGTCCGTCGGCCTGCGCGGCCGGCGCGGGCCCGTGCTGGTGCGTCAGATCGCCGGGTCGATCGCGCGCCGTATCGTCACCGACGGCAAGGTCGGTGACGCGGTGACGCAAGGTTCGCGTCTCGGGATGATTCGCTTCGGCTCGCGGGTGGATGTCTTTCTCCCTGTGACGGCGCGCGCGGCGGTGCGCGTGCGCCCCGGCGATCGCGTGGCGGCCGGGGCCACGGTGCTGGCGGAGTACGGGTCGTGAGGCCGCCGGCGATCCGCCCCCCCAACATGCGGCGCGTCGTCATCGTCGTGCCGAGTCTGTTCACGCTGTTCAACCTGTTCTTCGGTATCTGGGCGATGGTACTGGCGGCGCGGGGTGAGTTCTACCGGGCGAGCTGGTTCATCGTCTTCGCCGGGATCCTGGACACGCTGGACGGCCGGGTCGCCCGCCTGTCGAACACAGGGACGCGCTTCGGGGCTGAGCTCGACAGCCTCGTCGACGTGGTCAGCTTCGGCGTCGCGCCCGCGTTCCTGATGTACCAGCAGCATTTCGCCGCGGCCGGCGCGGCGGCGTGGATCTTCTGCTACTTCTACGTCATGGGCGCGGCGATCCGGCTGGCGCGATTCAACATCACGCAGGCCGGCCGGGCCAAGACACACTTCATCGGCCTGCCGTCGCCGGCCGCCGGGATGACTCTCGCCACCTACTATCCGTTCTCGCAGACGGCGCTGTACCAGGAGCGACTCGCGCACTGGCCGTGGCCGCTGCTGCTCACGTTCCTGATGATCCTGCTGACGATCCTCATGGTCAGCAACGTGCGCTACGCGACCCTCCCGCGCGCCGGGCTGCGGACCGTGCGTGGGCTCTTGGGACTGGCGGTCATCCTGTGTATCCTCATCTTCGGGATCTGGCGGCCCGACGAGTTCCTCTTCCCTCTGGGGATCACGTTCATGGCGTACGGCGTGCTGCGGGCCGCGGTGCTGGGACTGTTCGTCGGCCCCGAGGAGGACGAGGAGACGGAGATCGCCGGCCCCATCGTCCTCGGCGACACCGACCGCATCGGCGAAGCCTACGGGCCGCCGCGGCGCGGCATCTCGCCGCGCGGAGGGATCTGATGGCGCCGTTCCGCATCGAGGTGCGGGTGATGCCGCGGGCCGCGCTGCTCGACCCGCAGGGCCAGGCGGTGGAGCACGCGCTGCACGCGCTGGGGTTCCCCGAGGTGAGGCAGGCGCGGGTGGGCAAGCACCTTGTGCTCGAGGTGGAAGCGCCGACCCGTGAAGACGCTGCCGCGCGCGCCCGGGCCATGTGCGACCGGCTGCTCGCCAACCCGGTGACGGAGGACTACCTACTCGCCGTGGACGGCGGGGGGAAAGGCGCGTGAGCAAGCGCGTCGCGGTGGTGGTGTTTCCCGGGTCGAACTGCGACGCCGACACGCTCGCCGCCGCGCGGGCGGCCGGCTCGGACGCCTACTACGTGTGGCACCGCGACACCGACCTCCGCCAGGCGGACGTCGTCATCTTGCCGGGCGGGTTCAGCTACGGCGATTACCTGCGCTCAGGGGCGATCGCGCGTTTCTCCCCGGTGATGCGCGCCGTGGAAGCGCACGCGCTGGGAGGTGGACCGGTGCTGGGGATCTGCAACGGCTTCCAGATCCTGTGCGAAGCTGGCCTGCTCTCCGGCGGCCTGATGCGCAACGCCCGCCTCAAGTTTCTGTCCCGGCCGGTACGGGTGCGGGTGGAGGCGACCGACACGCCGTTCACGTGTCTGTCGACGACGGGCGAGGAGCTGGTGCTGCCGATCGCGCACGGCGATGGACGCTACGTGGCCGACGCGCACACCGCAGCCGAGCTCGAAGCCGACGCGCGGGTGGTGTGGCGGTACGTGGGGGACAACCCCAACGGATCGACGAACGACATCGCGGGAATCTGCAGCGTGGCGCGCAACGTGGTGGGCATCATGCCCCATCCGGAGCGTCGCAACGAGGCACTGTTGGGCGGCCCGGACGGCGCCCGCGTCTTCCAGTCCATGGAGGCTGGTCATGCGACGCAGCACGCTGGCGCTCTTCGCGCTGTTGGCGGTCGCCACGACGGGATGTGACAAGATCAAGCTGGCGATAGACAAGATCAAAGGGCGCAAACCAGCCCCCCAGGCCGCCGCGCGGCCAGCTGTCCCGTCCGGCGACACCGCCATACGGCCCGTTGTTCCCGCGCCGCGCCAGCCCGCGGCCCGCCCACCCACCCGGGAACCGTCGCCGTCAGTCGGGTCCCGCCCGCCACAGGCCCCGGTGGTTCCGCACCCCAATCGTGACGTCCCCTACGTCTCGGAGGACACCGGCACCATCGCCCCGGGGATGGGCGAGCGGGACATTTATTCGATCTGGGGCCAGCCGATCGCGGTGCGGCGCGAGGGCGAGTACACCTACCTCTACTTCCAGAACGGGTGCGAATGGACCTGCGGGATGCAGGACCTCGTGATCCTGCAGAACGGCAAGGTCGTGGACGCGGTACTGCGCTGGCCCGGCCACGGCTACAGCGGCGAGTCGTCCTCGCCGCCGGGGAAGAAGCCGGTGCCGAACCTGGGCGGCGACACGTTGCGCGTCAAGCAGTGAGGAGTGATGACCGATAAGAAGCCCAGGAAGAACGAAGAGGAGTACTTCGCCAGGCGGGAGGCCGACCTGCTGCGCCAGCAGCGCGCGACCGCCCAGGAGGCCGCCGCCGCCGCCGCCCGGCGCTCGCATTACATGAAATGCCCGAAATGCGGCTACGACCTGATCACCGGTGAGTGGCACGGCGTCGAGATCGATCAGTGCACGCATTGCCACGGCCTCTGGTTCGATGCCGGCGAGGCGGAGTCCCTGCTCGACCATGAAGACCGCGGCATCTTCTCGCGCGTGTTCCGCGCGGTGTTGAAGGGCGTCAGCGGCGCCCGGGCGTCCGACACGTGACCGGGGGCCCCCCCCCCACGCCCTTCCCGGGCGACCCCCCGATCACCCTGGCGCTGGTTCGCGAGCACAACCTCACCTCCGACGAGTACCGCCGCATCGAGGCGCTCCTGGGTCGCGCGCCCACGTTCGCCGAGCTTGGCATTTTCTCCGCGCTGTGGAGCGAGCACTGCTCCTACAAGCACAGCAAGTCCGTCCTCAAGACGTTGCCGGTGACCGGTCCTCAAGTGGTCCAGGGCCCGGGGGAGAACGCGGGCGTCCTGCGCCTTCCGCACGGCTGGGCGGTCGCCTTCAAGATCGAGTCTCACAACCACCCCTCCGCCGTCGAGCCGTACCAGGGGGCCGCCACCGGCGCCGGCGGCATCCTGCGCGACGTGTTCACCATGGGTGCCCGGCCCGTCGCGCTCCTGAACAGTCTGCGCTTCGGGTCCCTCGACGACGCGCGCAACCGCTATCTGTTCGGCGGCGTCGTGCGCGGCATCGGGGACTACGGCAACTGCGTCGGCATCCCGACTCTGGGCGGCGAGGTGGACTTCGGCGCGGGCTATGCCGGCAACCCGCTCGTCAACGCGATGTGCGTCGGACTGCTCAAGGAACGCGACTTGATCCGCGCCCGCGCCCACGGCGTCGGCAACGTGCTGTTGTGCGTGGGGTCACGCACCGGCCGCGACGGCATCCACGGCGCCTCGTTCGCCTCCGAAGAGCTGACCCGCGAGAGCGAACAGCGCCGCCCCCAGGTTCAGGTCGGCGATCCGTTCACGGAGAAGCTGCTCCTCGAGGCGAGCCTCGAGCTCATCGCCTCGGGGCATATCGTGGCGATCCAGGACATGGGCGCGGCGGGGCTCACGTCGTCGTCGGCCGAGATGGCGGCCCGCGGCGGCGTCGGGGTCGAGATCGATCTGGCGCTCGTGCCGACGCGCGAGCCGGGGATGACGCCCTACGAGATCCTGCTCTCCGAATCCCAGGAGCGCATGCTGGTCGTCGCCAAACCGGACCGTCTCGCGGAGGTCCGGGCGATCGCCGCCAAGTGGGAGCTCGACGCCACGCCGGTCGGCCGCGTCACCGACGACGGCATGTATCGCTGTCGCTGGAAGGATCAGGTCGTGGTGGAGATTCCGGGTCGGCCCCTGGTCGAGGACTCCCCCGTGTGTCACCCGGAGGCGCGCGAGGACGAAGCGATCGCCCGCCTGCGGTCGTCGCGCCCCACGCCCCACACCCCACTCCCCACGCCTGAAGAGTGTCTCCTGCGCCTGCTCGACTCACCCTCCATCGCCTCGAAGCGCTGGGTGTTCGAGCAGTACGACTCGACGGTGCAGGCGAGCACGGTGATCGCGCCGGGAGGAGACGCCGGGGTGCTACGCGTGCGCGGGGAGGCGTTCGGCGTCGCGGTGAGCACCGACGGCAACGCGCGCTATGTGCTCCTCGATCCCTATGAGGGAGGCAAGGCGGCCGTGGCGGAGGCGGCCCGCAACGTGGCCTGCACGGGGGCACGACCGCTGGGCATCACCAACTGCCTGAACTTCGGCAACCCCGAGCGGCCCGCCGTGTTCCAGCAGTTCAAGGAGGCCTGCCGCGGCATCGCGGACGCGTGCCGGGCGCTGGGGACGCCGGTCACGGGCGGCAACGTCTCTTTCTATAATGAAAGCCCGACCGGCGCCGTCCCCCCGACGCCGGTGATCGGCATGGTGGGGCTGCTCCCGCGGGTCGACCACGCCGTCCCCAGCTTCGCGCGCGCCGCAGGCGACGCGGTCCTCGTGCTCGGCAGCACGCGCGCGGAGCTGGGCGGCTCGGCGCTGTGGGAAGCGGTGCTGGGCTTTACCGGCGGAGAGCCGCCGCGGGTCGACCTCGAGGCCGAGCGCCGCCTCGTCGACCTGCTCGTGACCGCCGCCGAGCGCGGGTTGCTGCGCTCCGCGCACGACTGCTCGCACGGTGGGCTGGCGGTCGCCCTGGCTGAAGTGGCGATGGGCGGGCCGTACGAGGAGCACCCCTTCGGGCTCGACGTCGACCTTACGTCGTACGCCGCACGACTTAGTCCTTACGAATTGCTGTTTAGCGAGTCGCACGGGCGAGCGGTCGTCACGTGTGCGCAGGATCGCGCGGCGGTGGTCGTAGCGCTCGCCGCGGAGCTCGGGGTTCCCGTGCACCGCGCCGGCGTGGTCGGCGCTCCGAATGGCACGTTCCGCGTCACGCTGCGCGACGGCCAGATCGCCCGCCCTGTCGCGGCGCTGCGCAGGGTATATTTCGAAGCAATCCCGCGGCGCATGGGAGACTAGGATGTGCGGCATCATCGGCGTTTCGGGCCTCGCGGAAGCCGCCCGGCTCGCGTACCTCGGCCTCTACAGCCTGCAGCATCGCGGCCAGGAATCGGCTGGCGTGGTGGCGGTGGACGGGGAGGGCGTCGCCCGTGCCCATCGCGGCATGGGCCTGGTCGCCGAGATCTTCAACGAGCAGATCATCGCCGGGCTCCCCGGCGACGTCGCCATCGCCCACACGCGCTACTCCACCGCCGGCACCTCGGTACTCGCCAACGCCCAGCCGGTACTGGCCGGCTACCGCGAAGGTCCGCTGGCGCTCGCCCACAACGGCAACCTCACCAACGCCGTGCAGCTGCGCAGTGACCTCGTCGCCAAAGGCTCGATTTTCCAGACCAGCTCCGACAGCGAGGTGCTCGTGCACCTCATCGCCCGCTCCGAGGCCCGCGAGCCGGAGGATCAGCTGCTCGACGCGCTGGAGCGGGTCGAGGGCGCGTACTCGCTGGTGATCACCGTCGGCCGCACGCTGTACGCGATCGTCGACCCGCGCGGCTTCCGCCCGCTGTGGCTCGGCCGTCTGGGAGCGGGCCACGTCGTCGCGTCCGAGACGTGCGCGTTCGACCTCATCGGCGCGAAGGCGGTGCGCGAGCTGCAGCCCGGCGATTTCGTCCGCATCCGCGACGGCAAGGTCGAGCGGCTCCCCTCGTTGCCCCCCAAGCCGGCGCGGCGCTGCGTCTTCGAGCTGGTGTATTTCTCCCGGCCCGACAGCACCATTTTCGGCCGCTCCGTGGACCGCGTGCGCCGGGCGCTGGGGCGCGAGCTCGCGCGCGAGCAGCCCACTCCCGGCGCCGACTGCGTGTTCTCCGTTCCCGATTCCTCCAACGCGATGGCTCTGGGCTACGCCGAGGAATCGGGCCTGAAGCTCGAGCACGCGTTGATCCGCAATCACTACATCGGACGCACGTTCATTCACCCGGCGCAGCAGATCCGCAGCTCCGCGGTGAAGATCAAGTTCAACCCGGTGCGCGAGGTGCTCGAAGGCAAGAAGGTCGTGGTGGTGGACGACTCGCTCGTGCGCGGCACGACGAGCAAGGAGCTGGTGCAGATGATCCGCCAGGCGGGGGCGCGCGAAGTGCACTTCCGCGTCGCCTCCGCGCCGATCACGGGGCCGTGCCACTACGGCATCGACACCCCGACCCGCGAGGAGCTGATCGCGGCCAGCCACTCGGTCGACGAGATCCGCGCCCACCTGGGCGTCGAATCACTGGGCTATCTCTCCCTGGACGGGATGCTGCGGGCCGCCGGCGGCGACCCCGGTGAATTCTGCCACGCGTGCTTCTCCGGCGACTACCCGACCACCATCCCCGAGGACCTCGCGGCCAACCGGCACGCGGCCCCGCTCGCGACGGCGGTCACGCCGTAGACCGTTGCCGTCCGTCGAGCGCTTCGTCTACTCCTTCGGGCCGGGCCGCGCGGACGGCTCGGCGGCGATGCGCGACATCCTGGGGGGTAAGGGCGCCGGCCTCGCCGAGATGGCCAACCTCGGCCTCCCCGTCCCGCCCGGCTTCACCCTTTCCGCCAAACTGTGCCTCGCCTACATCGAGACCGGCGACCTGTCGCACGCGCTCCGCGAGGAGGTCGCCCGCCATCTGAAGCAGCTGGAGCGGGCGGCGGGCAAGAAGTTCGGCGATCGCCGCAACCCGCTGCTCGTGTCGGTGCGCTCGGGCGCGGCCGTCTCGATGCCGGGAATGATGGAAACGATCCTGAACCTTGGCCTGAACGACGACACCGTGCAGGGCCTGCTGGAGGGATCGAAGAACCCGCGCTTCGCCTACGATTCGTATCGGCGGTTCGTGCAGATGTACGGCGACGTGGTGTTCGAGCTGGGCAAGGAGCCGTTTGCGGAAGCGCTTGACGACGTGAAGCGCCGGCGGCGAGTGGAGCGCGACATCGACCTGCCCCCGGAAGACCTCGAAGCCCTGGTGCGCGAGTTCAAGGGCATCATCCAGGCGAGGCGCGGCATCCCCTTTCCCGAGGAGCCGCAGCGCCAGCTATGGGGCGCCATCGAAGCCGTGTTCCGCAGCTGGAACACGCGCCGCGCCGTGGATTACCGCAAGGTCAACGGCATTCCCGACACGCTCGGCACCGCGGTGAACGTGGTGGCGATGGTGTACGGCAACATGGGCGACGACAGCGGCACCGGCGTCGCCTTCACACGTGATTGCCGCGGCGGGGAGAACGTCCTGAACGGCGATTTCCTCGTGAACGCCCAGGGCGAGGACGTCGTCTCCGGCGCGCGCACGCCACAGCCGATCGCGAAGATGAATCGCGGGCGGCTCGCCAAGGTCTTCAAAGAGCTCACGCGCATCGCCACGAGGCTGGAGCAGCACTTCCGGGACGTGCAGGACATCGAGTTCACGTTCGAGCGCGGCAAGCTGTACATGCTGCAGACGCGCCGCGCGCAGCGCACCGGCCCGGCGGCCGTGCGTATCGCCGTGGAGCTGGTCGAGCAGGGTCTGATCACGCAGGACGAGGCGATCCAGCGTGTCCCGCCCCAGGACTTGGACCAGCTGTTCCATCCGATGGTGGATCCCAAAGCGAATGTCACAGTGCTCGCCAAAGGCCTGCCCGCCTCTCCCGGCGCCGCCACGGGCGAAGCGGTCTTCGACGCCGACGAGGCGGAAGCGCTGGCCAAGAAGGGGCGCAAGGTCATACTCGTTCGGCCCGAGACCTCTCCCGAAGACTTCCACGGCATCGTCGCGGCCCAAGCGGTGCTCACCGCCCGCGGCGGCATGACGAGTCACGCGGCCGTCGTCGCCCGCGGGATGGGGAAGACGTGCGTGGTGGGAGCCCAGGGCATCGACGTGGACCCTCCGGGCGCGCGGTTCCGCGCCAACGGCCGCGTAGTCAAGCGCGGGCAGACGATCACCGTGGACGGCACGAGCGGGCGCGTGATCCTCGGCGCCGCGAAGCTGGTGCAGCCCAGGATGGGCGCCCACTACGCGAAGCTGATGAGCTGGACCGACCAGCGCCGCCGGCTGCGGGTGCGCACCAACGCCGACACCCCCGCGGACGCCCGCCGCGCCCGCGAGTTCGGTGCGGAGGGGATCGGCTTGTGCCGCACCGAGCACATGTTCTTCGAGGGCGACCGCATCACCGCCATGCGCGAGATGATCGTCGCCCCCGACGAGGCCGGCCGCCGCGCCGCCCTCGCCAAGCTGCTCCCGATGCAGCGCGACGATTTCGAGGGGATTTTCGAAGCGATGGCCGGCTACCCGGTCACCATCCGGCTGCTGGACCCGCCGCTCCACGAGTTCCTGCCGCACACCCGCGAGGAGATCGCGGGGCTGGCCAAGGCGATGCGGCTCCCGCCGGCCCGGCTCAAGCGGCTGGTGGAGTCACTCGTCGAAGCCAACCCGATGCTCGGCCACCGCGGCTGCAGGTTGGGGATCACCTACCCCGAGATCACCGAGATGCAGGCGCGGGCGATCTTCGAGGCGGCGTGCCGGATCGTGTCACGCGGGAAGAAGGTGAACGTCGAGGTGATGGTGCCCCTCGTGGCGACGGTCGAGGAGCTCAGGCGTCAGGCCCAGATTATCCGCCGGGTGGCGCAGGAGGTGTTCCACGCCGAAGGGCGCGCGGTGCCGTGCCTCGTCGGTACGATGATCGAGCTGCCCCGCGCCGCCCTCACCGCGGACGCCATCGCCCGGGAGGCGGAGTTCTTCTCGTTCGGGACCAACGACCTCACCCAGACCACGTTCGGGCTCTCCCGCGACGACGCCGGGCGGTTCCTGCCCTTCTACGTCGAGGCCGGCATTCTGCCGAACGACCCGTTCCAGGTGCTCGATCAGGAAGGGGTCGGCAAGCTGATGGAACTGGCGCTGCGGCTGGGGCGCGGCGTCCGCCCCGAGCTCAAGGTGGGCATCTGCGGGGAGCACGGGGGCGAGCCGAGCTCCGTGAAGTTCTGCCACCGGGTGGGGATGAATTACGTGTCGTGCTCGCCGTTCCGCGTCCCGATCGCCCGCCTCGCAGCCGCCCAGGCGGCGCTGGAGGAGGCGGGCGTCATCAACCGGACGAGGGCTACCGTTTAGTCAGCATCCCCAACAACAGGATCGGCGACGAGAGCAGCACGAGGCCCACGACATAGGCCAGAGCGGTCATAGTTATCGCGCTCCCTCGTGCAGTCCCGTGTGTGACCGAGATCCCCGTCCCACAAAGCCAGACCCCCCAAACAGAGAATGGATTAATACCGTTCAGCACCGCGCCGACGAACAGCCCCGCCCCCGGCGCCAGCAGGTCTAGTCCGAGCGGCGGCCGGAGGTCAGCGAAGGACGACACCGACTCGACGCCCCGCACGTTCAGCACAATCCAGCTGATCGCTCCGAAGATCGCGTAAGTAATCGCACCATGGGCGAGGATGCTGAGCAGGGTCTTGTAGCGCGCCTGCGTGCCGGTGATCGCGACGCCGATCCACAGGAGTCCTGCACCGGCCGCGAGCGCGATGAAACACACGATCGGGGTACCGATCACGACCTTCACGATCGACTGTCCCGGACTGCCCATGCGCGCGGCCTGTTCGGCCGGCAGTGTCGCACGAAATGCCTCCATCGCCGCGTTTTGATAAGGCCGGCTCAGCAGCGACAGTACGAGCAGCAGCGCGGAGAGCACCAGCCAGGCGACGACGAACCGCGGCCGTTCCTTGATGCGACCGAAGACCGCCTGAGGCTCCCACAGCACTCTGAACATGTCGAGCACCGCGTCCATGCCGTTCCTCCCGCGCGAAGGTTCGCCTTGCTGGCCCGCCGGACGGCGCACAATATACGTGCCGCCATGCAAGCGTTCTACGCCGATCACTTCGTCCTGCCGCTGCCGCCGGGGCACCGCTTCCCGATGGCGAAGTATGCGCTGCTCCGGGAGCGCGTCGTGGCGGCCGGGGTGGTCGCGCCCGCCGACCTCCACGTCCCCGCGCCGGCCACCGATGCGACCCTAACGCGGGTCCACACCGCGGAGTACGTGCGAAGGATTCAGGATGGTCGCGTCGCCGCCGCGGAGGCGCGGCGCATCGGATTCCCGTGGTCGCCCGAGATGGTGGAGCGGTCGCGCCGGTCGGCGGGCGGGACCGTCGCCGCGTGCCGCGCCGCGCTCGAGGACGGCGTGGCGGTGAACCTCGCCGGCGGGACGCACCACGCCTTCCCCGACCGTGGCGAGGGGTTCTGCGTCTTCAACGACACAGCGGTCGCCACGCGGGCGATGCAGGCGGAGGGCCGGGCGCGCCGCATCCTGATCATCGATTGCGACGTGCACCAGGGGAACGGCACCGCCGCGATCTTCGCGGACGACGACACCGTGTTCACCTTCGATATCTACGCCGCCAAGAATTTTCCCTTCGAGAAGCAGCCTGCCGACGTCGCGATCCCGCTCGCCGATCGCACGGGGGACACATGCTACCTCGATTACCTGGAGATGGGTCTCGAGCGCGCGGTGACAGGCGCCCGCGCCGACCTGGCGATCTACGTCTCGGGCGCGGACCCCTATGCGGGTGACCGGTTGGGGCGCCTGGCCCTTAGTAAGGAAGGCCTGGCCGACCGGGACCGGCTGGTGTTCGCGACGTGCCGCCGGGCGGGCCTGCCGGTGGCCGTCACGATGGCGGGCGGGTACGGGCGGGACGTGAGCGACACCGTGGACATCCACTGCCGCACGGTGCAGCTGGCGGCGGGCCTTGACCCTTTCCCACCGACGGGGGTACGGTAAGGCCAAGGGGCTCATGGTTCTTCCGCTCGTTCTAAGGCTCGCGCTACTCACCCAGGCGCCCGTTCTCTCCGCGGCCGCCGCGCACGCCGCGCCGACCATCAACGCTGCCTCCGTCCGTGTCTGGTTATCCGACAGCAAGTTTCAGGTCGGCGCACGCGCGCGGGTGTTCGTGAACCTCCGCGACCCGGGCTATCTCGTCGTCCTGCACGCCGATGCGGCCGGCCGAGTCCGCGTGCTGTTTCCGCGGAGCCCGGACGAATCCGCCCAGGCGCCGGCGGGCGCCACGCTGGAGGTCGCGGCGTCGAACGACCGCGCGGCGTTCGTGGTGCCGGCGGGGAGCGGTGTGGGGACGGTGGTCGCGGTGCGCTCGCGCACCCCGTTCGAGTTCGACGAGCTGCGCGATGCGGACGGCTGGGACTACGCGAACGCTCTGCTCTTCCAGCCGACGGCGGGGAACCCGCTCGCCGCGCTGCTGGACATCGCCGATCGCATGGCGGGCGGCGCTCGCTATCAGTACGACATGGCGGAGTATCGCACTCCGCAGACCGCGGCGATGCTCGCGTTCCAGGATGAAGTGCCGTGGAGCGGCTCCGGATCAGGCTCCTACTATCCGGACCAACCGGCCGCGCCGCCGGCGGCGACGGTCGTGGAGCAGACCAACTCCGTCGACTGCTCCAACGCGAATCTCGTGGACTCGTTCTGCGGCGTGATCGACAATCATGTGACGAACATCTATCAGCAGCAAGCCGAGCCGGCGCCAGCGCCGGCCTACGTCCCCTATTACATCCCGTTCTTCGTCCCGCGGCGGCACCGGTTCAGTCGGGACTCCCAGCCGCCGCGCCCGCAACCGGCGATCGCGCTGGCGGTGAACCTGCGGGCGCTGCGCACCACAATGGTCCCGCCGCGCCAGCGTGAGCCGGCGCCCATCCGCGTGCGGCAGCCCTACGCGCCGAGTCATCTGTCGCCGCCGGAGCAGGAGGCACCCCCCGCGAGCCCGCGCGTTCAGATCATCAGCAACATGCCGATGGGAACTGCGAGCGCCGAATCCGCGACACCAGGTCGAGTGATGCTGGTGCATTCGGTGCCGGCAGGCGTGGCGGTGTGGCGCGGGGCCGCGGCCGGTGAACCGCCCACCGCGGCGGCTCGCCAGGAAGTCACCGGCAGTAGTTCCTCAGGAACCAGCGCGTTCGCGCGCCCGGTACCGCTCCGGGTGGGTGGGACGGTCCCCTACCGCGGAGCGGTGCGACACCGCTAAGAAGTCGTTGGTCTTAGGGAACCGGCCTGTGTGAGTGCACCCAAGCCACCCGCACGTCCTCGCGGTCCCTTCCCAAAGGCGCAAGGTACGAAATCCACTCGCCCTCCCGGAAGACTTCCATGCCCGGGAACTGAGCTTTGATTTCAGCGTCCCCAATCTGCGTGTAGCGCTGCGTCGCGATGTGTCGTAATACCCGGTCCGTGCTATCAGCCAGAATCCACAGAATCACCGGGGGATCAACCTGGGCGCGCAGGTATTGAGGGTAAAGGCGAGCAATGGCTTCCTTAGCCCAGCGCACCAGGACTTCGTTCGGTGGAGGGAGCCGGCGACCTGCCGAGACACCGTCGCCCCCGACTGCCCGCAGCCGGATGGAGGCACCTGACACCACCGCCAGGCTCCTCGCGGCCCCTTCCGAGGAGAGAGCGCGATTGGTGTCCTGAACTCTCGCGACGCCCACACTGCTCTTCGGGCTGTGCAGCCACAGCCAAATGACCGGAGGACTGTTCTCTCGAACCGCCCCAGGTCCGAAGAGAGTGACGGAATACCACGCCAGGGTGTCGTAGCCCGGTACAATGCGGCTGGCTTCGGCGGTACTCACGCTGTTCGATGAGCCGGCCGCGACGCCGCTGCGAACGATGGTGCCGTCGCTATCCGCGATGAACCACACACGCGCCTGCGTATCGCCATAGCGTGCGAGTAGCTCCTGATACCGGCTACGCAAGATGTCCCTTGCCGATTCCACGGCACCGCTAACTGATGAAGCGCCCGTCGTCGAGACACCTGCGCCAGTCACTGAGGCGCTGCCTCGCGTCGATGGGGAGCCCAGCGTGGCGACAGGTCCCTCCGGGGTCACTGGCCTCGGCGCCTCGCACGCGATCGCCAGGGCCACTCCGGCTGCGGCGGTGAGCCCTACGGCGTGGGCCGCGAACCGACGAGGACGGGCCTCGGTCATCCGCCGGATCCGTCGCTCCAGGAACGACATCGGCTCGGTCAGCGCCGGCGCAAACGGCAGCCGCGCCGAGATCCGGCGACCCACCGACAACAACAGCTCCCCGTAGGCCGACAGGTCCGGCGCGCGCCGCAGTACCCGGGCGTCACAGTCCATTTCGATCGCCAGCCGCAGGCGCCGCACCTGCCACCACAACGCCGCGTTCCACGGCATCGCTACGAGGGCGAGCGCGGCGGCGACCAGCAGCCACGGATCCCTCGCGGCGAGATGCTCGGACTCGTGCATCAGCATCAGGCGCTGCAGGCGCGCGTCCAATTCGAGCGCCCATTCGGGAACGACGATGCGCCCTGCTGGGATGCCCGCAACGGCCGGCCCAATGTCCGCTGAGACCAGAACCGTCCTGCCGTCGAGGGAAGTCGGGCGCCACGACCGCTTGAGCCGCCACAGCCGCAGGGCCGCGAGGCCCCCGAGCGCAAGGAGCGTCGCGGAAGCGATTCCCCAGGCGATGGACAGGGGTCGGTCGAGGTCGGTGATCGAGAAGCGCGGCGCGGCGACACTCGCTCTCGAGGATGCGATCGTCGGTCTGGCGCTAGCTTTCAACGAGACCGCCGGAGCGGCTGCGACCGGGATTGCGATCGGCGTGAACGCTTCCGGCTTGACGAGCGCGAGAGCGGGCAGCACGAACGAGCCCGCGAGCGCGCCCACCCACACCCAGCGGCTAGGCCGCTCCACGAGATGCAGCCCGCGCTCCAATGCCAGCCCTGCGCCCACGATCAGCAGGGCGAGAGTCGAACAGTACAGCATCCAGGCGGCGATCATGATTTCCTCCCGCGCAAACGCTCGTCGAGCAGGCGCCGCAACCGCCGCAGCTCGGCGGCCGACAGCCCCCGCTCGCTCACGAGCTGCGTGAGCAGCAGCTCCGGCGACCCCTGAAACAGCTTGTCCACCATGCGGCGCAACGCGCGCGCGCCGGCCGCCTCCCGCTTCACGAGCGGCTTGTAGCGGTGCGCTCGGCCCTCCTCTGCGTGGCCGACATATCCCTTCTGTTCCAGCGTGCGGAGAACGGTGAGCACGGTCGTATAGGCGAGCTTGGCCGGCAGCCGCTCCTGAACCTCGGCAACGGTGGCGGAGCCCAGGGTCCACAACTCACCCATGACGTCCAGCTCGCGGTCGGTGAAGGTCGGTTTCACGGAAGGTCTCTACTACTAGTGTTGTAGTAGATGGTAGGACAGGCGGCGCGATTTGTCAACTATGCTTCTAGTAGTTGGGAGTGCCTCCTTGTGGCGAGACCGCCACATCCCGGTGCCGGTCCGCCCACCACGCCCACGTCACCGTCACCGCCTCCAGCACCAATCCCAACGTGACCATCGCGCTCACGCTCGGCGGCGGCGCTCCGTTCGCATCCACGGCATACAGGGCGGCCAGCACCACCACGAGCCCCCACCATCCCCATCGTCCAATGGCATCCCGCGCCCTGGTCGTCCGCGCGTACAGCCACACCCCGGCGACGAACAAGAGACTCTCGACCACGACGGTCCCGGCGACTGAGTTCCACAACCCCAGGCCGAGCTTCGTGTCGAGCCCCGGCGCGAGCGGCATGTCGGGCCGATGGGTCACCCAATCCAGCACCCAGTGGCTCACCACGCCGACAAAGATGGCGATCGCGCCGGCCCGGTACTTCGTGACGCCGTAGTAGATCCCGCCGAACACCAGCCCCCACACGCAGTCCATGAGCAGGCTGTGCGACCAAGGGTAGTACTCGAGGTCCAAGGGATTGAACGCCATCAGGCCGGGAACGATGCGCACGCGCTCGACGCCGAGCAGCACGAAGATCGGCCAGAGGATGTCGGCGAGGAGGGGAGCGGCGAGCAGCGGACCCAGCGAGGCCTTGGGAGCAACCCTCTTCGACGCGAAGCCGACGGCGAAGTGTCCGATGAACATGGGGGGAATGGAGGCGCGGGGAATCGAACCCCGGTCCGAATCTGACTCCGATGCCGCTCCTACGTGCGTAGGCGACGCTTTTTGAGTCTCACTACCGTGGCGCCTCGCCGGCCCCGGCAGCAACAAGCCCTTTTACAACTCTCGCGCAACCCGTTCGGGCCCCGGGTCACACCAGCCCGACTTTGCGATACGTGAGCGCCGCCTCAGGCGGGCTGCCACTCACGCAGGTGCGTAAGCCGAAGCTTACGCAGCCAGGGCCAACTCAGTGTTGGCAGTTAAAAAGTGCCAGTTGTTTTTCGAGGTGACTGACGACCTCGGCACGCAGCAACACCCTCATCAAACCCGTCGAAACCTGTCGCCCCCCGAGGCCAACCTAGTCGCCCGGCCGCGCCTTTTCAACTCGGTTGCGCCCCGCCTCTTTGGCGCGGTACAGCGCCGCATCGGCCGCGCTGCGCAGGTTGTTGATGTCGCGCACCGTCTCGGGATACGCCGCGACGCCGCACGACGCCGTCATCGGGTACGGCGTGCTGTTCCAGCGCCACCCGGAAGACTCCACCGCCCGTCGCATCCGCTCCGCCACCTCCAACCCCTGCTCCAGCGGCGCTCGGGGCAGCCACACCGCGAACTCCTCCCCACCGATGCGCGCCACCAGATCCACGTCGCGCACCTGCGCTTGAAGGATGCCGGCGACGTGGCGCAGCGCCGCGTCCCCCGCCGCGTGGCCCAGCGTATCGTTCAACGCTTTGAAGTGATCGAGGTCCACGTAGATCAGCGTCCCGGGCTCGCGGACGGCGGCGGGCGCGCCTGACTCCCCCGGTTCGCGCGAAACCCGCTCCTGGTCCACCTGCTTCTCGAACTCGCGGCGGTTGCGCAGGCCCGTCAACGGATCCAGGACGGCCCGTTCCTCCGCTTCGCGCACGGCGCGCGCCGCCGCGACCCGGGGCCCCAGCTCCATGATGAGACGGCCGATCTGCTCCGCGGCCGCCGCGTTCGCCGCGATCGTCGGCCCGAGCAGCACCAGGGCGCCCACGATGAAGTGGCCGTCGACCAGCGGGTAGGCGACCCCGACCCGCTCCTGCCGGCGTCGCTCGGGCATGCCGGGGCCGAAGATGTCGTCGTTGCGCTGGGAGGCGACCGGCACGCCGGTCTCGATGGCCCGCACCACCGGCGCCGCCGGCGGCAGCGTGAGCCCCTGCAGCCGGCGATCGGCAGCCGTGGAACACGCGACGATGCGCGCCGACGCCGTGGCGGCGTCGGTGAGCACCACCACGGCCCCCCGCTGCGCGAAGTGCTGCGCCAGCTCTGCCCCCGCGCGCGCGATCGCCTCCAGGGTCTGCGCGCCGCCGGTGATCACGGCCAGCCGCCTCGCGACGTTCTGGTGCTGCGCGTCGGCGGTCCTGAGCTCGGCGAGCCGCAGCGCGGCCACGAAGCGCCGCAGGTCATCCACCACCGCCTCCGCGAGATCCGTCGACGCGTTGGGCTGGAGCAGCAGCAGCCCCGCGCCGTACGGGAAATCCCCCGCGGCGACGTAGGTGCCTTCCGGTTCGCGCGCGACGTGGGAGCGCCCATCCGCCGACGCCAGCTGCACCAGCGCCGCGCCGCGGCGCAGGTGGTCCTTGTGGACGTGCGCGTCGCCGCTGACCTCGAGCTCGCCGTCCTCGAGCCCCACCGCCCAGCCGCACACGGCGCCGTTGGCCCGGCGGAGCAGGTCCAGCGTATGCGACAAGTCCGCGGGCGGGAGCAGCCCGCGGCGGGAACCCCAGGCACGGACGGCGGGAGGGAGAGTCACACCCAACGTGAGGAGCACGCCGCCCGCCGCCGCGAGCAACGCCCACGACCTGCCCAGCCAGACGCCGGCGACGACAGCGGCGAGGCCCAGCACGCGGAACCCGCGCGCCAGCCACACCGCCCGGCCGCTCATGTGTGGTTGATGCGGCTGGCGGCGGCGGCGGCGCCGAACCCGTTGTCGATGTTGACCACGGTGACCCCGCTGGCGCAGGAGTTGAGCATCGCGAGCAGCGCGGCGAGGCCGCCGAACGACGCGCCGTAGCCGACGCTGGTGGGCACAGCGATCACCGGGACTCTCACCAGCCCACCGACGACACTCGGCAGGGCGCCCTCCATT